>CAYZFF010000216.1:3111-7668 GCA_964477305.1 uncultured Cytophagia bacterium | reverse complement strand
CAAGAAAAACTCGTTCTGCGCGTCGCAAATTGGGGTGGCGCCGAAGAGATTCTGCTCGAAGAGGAAATCGCTGGCGAATTTATGCGACGCCATCCTGGCCTCGAAGTTCAGATCGAATCGATTCCCGCCAATTACAAAGAAAAAATTTTAACCTACATCGCCTCCGGTGAGCCACCGGACGTTTTTTTACTGGATAGCGTCATTATTCCCGCCTTGTTAAACAAAGGTATTTTGCTCGACCTGCGTCCGTATCTTGATTCGCTGCATATTAACCCGGCGGATTACTTTCCGAATGTATTGAACATCTTTGCCAAAGGAGAGCATCTTTACGCCCTTCCCAAAGATTTCACACCGATCGTGATGTATTACAATAAGCTGCTTTTCGATCAAGCCCAATTGCCTTATCCTAAAATTGGTTGGACGTGGGAGAAATATTTACGCCTGTCGCAGCAACTGACGAAAGATACGAATAGCGATGCGATCGTCGATCAATACGGCACGGTGTTTTCGAATTATTTCTATCTCTGGCAGCCGTGGGTGTGGATGAACGGCGGCGACATTTTTGACTCAACTGGAAATTCAGCGGCTGGATATTTTGATTCCCCACGCACGGAACAGGCCTTACAATTTCTCATCGACTTGCGCACCAAACATAAAGTCGCGCCCGATGATGTGGCGCTGAAAACGGGCACAGGTTCCACCGGAATGTTTTTATCTGGAAAAATTGCAATGGTGTCCAGCGGGCATTGGTCACTGCCAACGTTCAAAAAATATATCCAGCGCGGCGATTTGAAAATCGGGGCCGTGCCGTTGCCACATCCGGAAAACGGACAACTGGTCACGCCGATTTATGCTTCCGGTTGGTGCGTGCCCAAAGCGACGACGCATCGTGAGTTGGCATTGCAACTGGCCGCATTCTTTAGCAACGAACAGGCCGCGCGAATTCGCGCCCGCTCCGGCATCGGCGTATCGTCGGTACAAGCCGTCGCGCAGGAACAATGGCAAAGCGACCCGTTTCAACTCGAACAAGCTTTTATCGAATCAATTCCGTATGGCCGCCAACCGTGGGGTACGGTAATCGACGAGTTTTCGCGTGTCGAAACCATGGCACAAAATGCTGTGGACGAAGTGCTGATCGGCAACCGAGATATTCACGCAGCTTTCGCAGAAACGGCACGGGCACTCGACAAAGAATTACAAAGCTTGGCGCGCCTCTCCGCACCAACAACTGAATTAAAAAACAACCCGCAAGCACTGGGATTTTTATTGGCGGTTTTCGGCCTTGCTGTCATTGCCGCTCTCGCGAGTCTAATGCTAACCCGGCGGCGAGAACGTGCCGCTCTTGCCAAGGGTTACAGTTTTCTGGCACCCTCGTTTTTAATTTTACTCGTTTCGGTATTTGCGCCTTTGCTGTTTTCGTTCTATTTGAGCTTCCATCAGTGGAACGTCGTCTCTGCTGCCAAGCCGTTTGTCGGTCTGGAAAATTTTCAAGCGCTCTTACAGGATCGGCAGTTTCTCAACGCTCTAAAAAATACGGCCATTTATTCACTACATGTTCCCTTGGGGATGGCGATTTCTTTAAGCGTGGCGTTGCTCATGAATCAGCGCCTCCGTGGCGTAAATTTTTTACGAACGCTGTTTTTTCTGCCGAGCGTTTCTTCTTTCGTTGCTATCGCGCTGGTCTGGCAGTGGATGTATCATCCCCAATTTGGTCTGGCAAATTATTTGTTAAATTTTCTTGGCTTACCCTCATTAAATTGGCTGCGTGATCCGGCAACGGCGCTAATCTCCCTCATGCTCATGAGCATCTGGATGGGCCTGGGCTATCAAATGGTAATTTTTCTCGCTGGTTTACAAGGCATTGCGCATGAACTTTATGAAGCCGCGCGCACCGACGGCGCTAATGCCTGGCAGCGTTTTTGGAAAATTACACTGCCGTTGTTGTGGCCAACAACTTTTTTTATTCTGGTTACTTCCACCATTGGCTCCTTTCAAGTTTTTTCTGCCATCTACGTCATGACCGAAGGCGGGCCGCTGCACAGCACCGACGTCGTGGTTTATCATATTTATCAAAATGCCTGGGAATATCTTAAAATGGGTTATGCGTCCGCCATGTCGTGGGTTTTGTTTTTGATCATCATGCTGGCGACGTGGGCGCAATTTAAAATTTTAGGCAATAGATCGGAGTCCGGTTAGGTATATGAGCGACTCTACATCTCATCAGCATCCACCCCTGAGTAACCTCATCGCAACAAGCGCGCCAATTCCTTCCAACTTGACATTCTCCTACTTCCTGACTATCTTTTTCAGTAGGTAAATTTTATGGTTATGGGACAAAAGTCTCAATTGATTCCGCCGCGGAGAACGACAACACATGTCTTTAAAGCTTTGGAAGCCGTCCTCGTGGGTTTCGCTGGTTCCCAATGGGTTTGGCCACGTCAAGCCGAACCACTATTGGGAAATGCTGAAAATCGCCTGGCAAAATCGCGATCAACTACCGTACGCTTGGCGAATTCTCACACGCGGCGTGTGCGACGGCTGTGCCCTCGGCACCACCGGCGTTCGGGATTTCACGATGAAGGGCGTGCATTTGTGCATGGTACGGCTCAATCTTCTGCGTTTGAATACTGCCGCGGCGCTTGATATGCGTTTGCTGGAAGAGCCGGCTTTATTAGCCCGAAAGAGTGCAAAAGAGCTTCGGGACTTGGGCCGCCTACCTTATCCGGCAATAAGAAAAAAAGGCGAATATGGTTTCAAGCGTGTAAGTTGGGAAGAGGCGTATCGTGTTATTGCCGCTCGTATTCGGCAAACCGCGCCACAGCGGCTGGCATTTTATCTCACCTCGCGCGGCCTTACCAATGAAGTTTATTATGTCGCGCAAAAAGTTGCACGATTTTTTAACACCAACAATGTCGATAACTCGGCGCGCATTTGCCATGCGCCCAGCACGGTCGCGCTCAAACAAATGCTCGGCGTTTCGGCTTCGACCTGCTCTTATCAGGATTGGCTCGGCACGGATTTGCTCGTTTTCATCGGCAGCGACACGCCGAACAATCAGCCGGTGACCACGAAATACATGTATTACGCAAAACAGCGCGGCACTAAGATCGTCGTGATCAATCCCTACCGCGAGCCGGGTTTGGAGCGTTATTGGGTTCCGTCGGTTTTTGAAAGCGCGCTGTTCGGCACTAAACTTGCGGATGCTTTTTTTCAAATTCATATCGGCGGCGATCTCGCCTTCTTAAATGGCGTTGTCAAAATCCTAATCGAGCGCGATTGGATTGACGCGCCTTTTATTCGCGATCACTGCGCCGGCTTTGATGAATTGAAGCAAGCGCTCGCGCAACAGCCGTGGGAAATGTTGGAAAAATCTTCCGGGGCCTCACGCCAGGAAATGCTGCGCTTCGCCGAGATGTTGGCGCAAGCACAAAGCGGCATTTTTATTTGGAGCATGGGAATTACCCAACATGCCAACGGCGTCGACAATGTGAAAGCAATTATCAATCTCTGTTTGACGCGCGGTTTTATTGGCCGCCCGCGCTGCGGCTTAATGGCCATCCGCGGCCACAGCGGCGTGCAAGGCGGCGCCGAAGTCGGCTGCGTGCCCAATCAATTTCCCGGCGGCGTGCCGGCAACCGAAGATAATGCTCTGCACTTTGAAAAGTTGTGGGGCTTTCCGGTGCCAGCGACGAAAGGCTTGAATGCAGTGGAAATGATCAATGCGGCGCACGAGGGCAAACTGGATTTACTCTATTCGGCCGGCGGTAATTTTCTCGAGACCTTGCCGGAGCCGGATTTCGTGCGGACCGCGCTGCAGCGCGTGCCATTGCGGGTGCATCAGGACATTGTGCTCTCACCGCAAATGTTTGTCGAAGCAGCCGACACCGTGGTGCTGCTGCCGGCGCGAACGCGTTACGAGCAAAAAGGCGGGGGCACAGAAACCTCGACGGAACGGATGATTTATTTCTCTCCAGAAATTCCAGGCCGGCGCATCGGCGAGGCCAAATCAGAATGGGAAATTTTTATGGAATTGGCGCAGCAGACTTATCCGGAGCGGAGTTCGCAAATTCATTTTGAAAATGCCAAACAGATTCGTGACGAGATTGCGAAGGCGGTGCCGTTTTATGTCGGCATTCAATACCTCAAAAAGCAAGGCGATGCCGTGCAGTGGGGCGGCATGCGGCTCGCTGACGGCCCGCATTTCACCACGGCGGATGCCAAAGCGCATTTCGCTGCGCTGGCGCCCGTGGAGAAACACTTGGCAAAAGGGCAATTTAATGTCACGACCCGGCGCGGCAAGCAATTTAATTCCATGGTACAATCTGAATATGATCCCCTCACCGGCGGCCGCCGCGACGATGTGTTCATGAGTCCGGAAGATGCGCAGGAATTGGGCTTACCCGAGGGCGCGCCGATCACGCTTAAAAATGAGCTTGGCGAATTTCGCGGGCGCGTGAAAATCGTCGCGATTCGCCCGGGCAATTTGCAAGTGCATTGGCCGGAGGGCAATCATCTCATTCGCCGTGGGGTTGTTGATCCGGCGTGCGGGATTCCGGA
>CAYZFF010000216.1:0-3011 GCA_964477305.1 uncultured Cytophagia bacterium | reverse complement strand
GATCACTATCCCGGCTGCGGCCCGTTAGCGGGAATTCACGCCGGCTTGCAGCATTCACCCCATGAATGGAATTTTTTTCTCGCCTGCGATTTTCCGTATTTACAATCTTCTACGATTCAAGAAATCCTTTCTGCTCCTCGCCACGCACAAATTATTTTGCCACAACCACCGGAAGGTTTGCAGCCGCTGTGCGCGCTATGGTCGAAAACCACGTTAGCGGCCGTTGAAGATGCGCTGCAAAAGCAAGAATATCGCGTGCAAACGATTTTAGGCAAACTCCGCCTTCAACTCGTTGTGCTGTCCGATCCGCACACACTGTTTAATTTAAACACCTCACAGGATTTACTCAAACTGCAATCCCGCCGTAGTTAATTTGCTGCAACACTGTTTTAGCTTTTGTCATAAGTTTTCCGCAAATCGCTACTCCTCCTGTATAGTTTATGAAATGCAGGATCGGTCACGTGATTTTATCAATAGACGCCTTATGAATAGACGCCTGCCGCGCCACTATCTTACGGAGGAGATCGCATGAAACGGGCATTGATGATTTTGAGTCTCTGCGCTTTTGGTGCTATGGAAAACGGGTGGGCCCAAAAGGAAACTCGCCGGTTGATCGGTGAGGAGCGGGCGCAAAAGCTTGCTGTGAACAAAGTTGGCGCCGGACGCGTAGAATTTACTGAAAGGAAAGTTAAGGCGGCAAAAACGGTTTATGAAGTTTATGTGATGCAAGGTGATACGCTGTGCAAGGTCACCGTCGACGGCTATACGAGTGCGATTGACACCTTTATTGTCGATCCAATGACCGGCCGCGACAGGCTACAAGCCCGTGTTCTATCACAAAAGCGGGCGGCGTTAGCGGCAAAGGCGGTGGTTAGCGGGGTTATTTTACGCTGGCGTCTTCGCTATGAAAGCGAGAAATGGTTTTACCGTTTTCAGATTGAAACGCCGAAAGGACAAATCAAAGAAGTTTATGTCAACGAATATGATTTTAAAGTTACGCGCATAAAAATGGTGCACGCGCTCGACACCGATATGGCCAACATCTCGGCAAGTCCCCAACCCAATTAGCTATCGGCCATCTTCACTCGCAAAAAAATTCATTGCCCTCAGTTTTCCGTGACAATGACTTTTTGATACCTTTTCTTGCCGGCGCGCAACAACAACGCGCCATCTTGCACATCGCTTAAATCGACTTTCTCTTCGACGGCGAGAATGCGGCGCTGATTCACATTCGCCCCGCCGCCAGTAATGAGCCGCCGCGCGTCGCTTTTTGAACTCGCGAGTCCCGCCGCAACGAACAAATCAATCACACTCATTCCCTGTTGAAAATTTTGTTTGGGCAAATGAATTTGCGGCACCTCATCCGAAGCTCCACCCGCGCCAAACAGAGCTTGCGCCGCCTCACGCGCCTGTCGCGCCGCTTCTTCACCGTGCACGTTTTTTGTTACTTCAAAAGCGAGCGTCGCTTTGGCCTGCCGCAAATCCGCGCCTTGCAGCGCTTCAAGCGTTTTGATTTCTTCGAGCGGCAGAAACGTAAAATATTTTAAAAACCGTCCGACATCGCGATCATCGACATTCACCCAGTATTGGTAAAAATCATACGGTGAAAACTTTTCTGCCTCCAACCAAACCGCGCCCGCCGCGGTCTTGCCCATTTTCTTGCCGTCAGCCGTCGTAATCAACGGCGTGGTTAGCGCCTCGACTTCGGCGCTCTCCAACCGGCGAACCAAATCCACGCCGGCCAAAATATTGCCCCATTGATCGTTGCCGCCCATTTGCAGCGTGCAGCCGTAACGGCGATACAACATCAAGAAATCATACGCCTGTAAAATTTGATAATTAAATTCGATGAAAGACAGGCCGGTTTCCAGACGCGCTTTATAAGCCTCCGCGGCTAACATGCGGTTGACGCTAAAATGCCGTCCAATATCGCGCAGAAAATCGATATAATTCAGGCTCAACAACCAATCGGCGTTGTCAACTATGAGCGCGCGTCCGCCATCGAAATCGAGAAAGTGGCTGAGTTGGCGCTTGATATTTTCGCCGTTCGCCACAATTTTTTCGCGGGTGAGCATTTGGCGCAATTCCGTTCTGCCGCTCGGGTCGCCAATCATCGTCGTGCCGCCGCCTAAAATGGCAATCGGTTTATGCCCGTAACGCTGCGCAAAAGCGAGCGCCATAATCTGCACCAAACTCCCCGCGTGCAAGCTGTCAGCCGTTGGGTCAAAACCGATATAACAGGTAATTTTCTCTTCAGCCAGTTTTTTGCGCAAGGCAGCTTCATCGGAAACTTGCTGGATGAAGCCACGCGCTAAAAGTTCGTCGTACAGGTTTGACATAAGCCGAAAGACTAAAGGTTCTTACTTCCACTCGCGCCGTGCATTGAAGACGCGCTTTTTCTCGCGATCCGCTTCGCGTTTGGCGATAGCCTCGCGTTTATCATACTCTTTTTTGCCCTTCGCCAGCGCCAGCTCCAGTTTGACTCTACCGTTTTTAAAATAAAGCTGCAACGGCACCAAGGTCAAGCCGGTTTCTTTGGTTTTGCCGATGAGGCGGCGAATCTCGCTGCGATGCAACAGCAATTTGCGATCGCGTTCCGGGTTGTGATTGTTGATATTCCCGTGCGAATAGGGGCTGATGTGCATGCCATACAGCCACACTTCGTTGTTGCGCAACGCGGCATACGAATCTTTAAAATTCACCCGCCCCTCACGCAGGCTTTTCACTTCCGTGCCGGCGAGCGCCAAGCCCGTCTCATACTTTTCCAGCAATTCGTAATTATGCCGGGCTTTGCGATTGTAGGCAATCTGTTTTTCTTCTGATTTTGGCATATGGATATTTTGAGTATCCGGATTTATCGAATCGCCCGGATACAAAACCTTGTCTTTCCAAAAGAAAAGCCAGAATTGTTCATTCTGGCTTTGTCGTGCCGAAGGGGGGACTCGAACCCCCAAGGGCGTACGCCCACTGCGCCCTGAACGCAGCGCGTTTACCAGTTTCACCACTTCGGC
>CAYZFF010000215.1:0-7675 GCA_964477305.1 uncultured Cytophagia bacterium | reverse complement strand
CTGGATTCCCGCTAAAAGCGTGCGGGAATGACGGCTGTATGAATTAAGGTTGGCTGATTTTGCCCAAAACCCGATCAGCGCCCTTGCCATGTGTTGTCGAATACATCGGTTATGGCGGCAGACACGGTTTTCCGATTGATTGGCTGCTGTGAAGTAATGGATATGGGCATTTCGTGATGGACACGCGCGGACAAAGCAGCGTCTGGCGCACTCACGACACGCCCGATGCGCACGGCCATTATTGGCTTGATTTTTCAAATTCGCCATCGCGCTGGGGAAAATGAGCATACGCACGGGTTGAAAATACTTTCCCGCTTTTGGCCCACGCCACTCCCATCTCCGCAAAAAGTTTCTCCTCCGCATACGCTTGCTGCAACAAAGCATCAATGCCCTGCATGCGTTTAAAAACGCCTTCCGGCAGCGGCGAAGGAATCGTCTCCGGCGCCGATTCGGTACGAATCAAATCTGCTGGAAAAGAAACAATCTGCGGACAACTCTCATGCGCCGCGTTGATCACCACTGTCTGACTGCGGCAAACTTCCGGCGGGCAGAGCAACCGCGCTTCGCTCCGAATCGCCTGCACAAAATTACGAAACCCCTCGAAGTTCCAGGACGCTTCCGTATTGGCAAATTTCTCTTCATCACCATTGTGGTATTGAATCGTCGTCTCGCCGTTATACTTTTCCCACTGCACGGCCCCGTTCTCACAAAATAATTTCATCTGCGGCCCGAACGTCGTCGCACTGCAATGCGTCACGTAAAAATGTAATTGGCTTCCGGTATCGCAGTTGATGCGCACCACCGCCGTATCGCAACTTTCAAGTTGCCGGCTGCGATACAACTCCGCAGTGACATCATTGGGGGTTGCCGCTGCATCGGGTAGGGGGGAAGCCAGATACAGGAGATTTTGCAGGTAGTGGGCCATCGCATTATTCATTGGGCTGTCGAGCACCCAATACCCATCTTTTTTCATGCGCCCGGTCCAATCGTTACGGGCATAATATGTGTCGCTGCGGGGCCAGCCACAAACCAGCGCGGCCCGTTTCACGGCGCCAAGACGGCCATCGCCAATACGCGCTTTCAATTGTTGAATCGAATGGCTGTACATGTATTGGTAGCCGATTGCAACTAATTTACCAAACCGCTTTTGTGCTGCGATGAGTTGATCGACTTCCTGAATCGTAGCAGCCACGGGCTTTTCGCAGTAAACGTGCAACCCGGCAGCGAGCGCTTTTGTACTCACCGGCACATGTTGATGAATGCCAATGGGCACAGTGAGAATGTCGGCCGTATGCGTACCGCGTTGAAAAAAATCTTCAATCGACGTATAAATCGGAAGATTGCGGTTTTGTAAAGCTTGAATTCTCTCGGGAAATCGCTGACGATCATACTCAATCGCGATTACACCGCTAAGCCGTGCGAGGCCTTGTTGTTCCAGCCAATTTACGGCATTCAAATGCACCTCGGCAAAACCGCCAAGACCGATAACGACAAAACGAAGTGGGGACATTTTAAATTAGGAAATGGGTTCACGCTCCGTGCCGGAGCGCATATTTATTAAGCTGAAAGCCTCAAACTTGGCTTCATGCACGATAAGCAAAAGAACTGTCATTGTCAATTTTTTAAAAAGCTCTTGCGAAATTGATTTTTTATTATAAATTAGTTGTATAATGCAACTATTGTCAATTACAATCGTAATTAAATACAACTATGACTGAAAAAGCCCTACAACAGCAGGCGGAAAAATTAGACCGCCTGACCAAAGATTTGTTGCGCAAGTTTCAAATGCGCGACCGCAATGAAATTTCCTGCTGTGGCGTGTCGGTTTCGCAATGTTACACGCTGGATACCCTCGGCGAACACGGCGAAATGAGCATGGTGCAACTCGCCCGCAAGATGTTTCTGGATAAAAGCACGATGACGCGCGTGATCGACGGCCTCATCGAGCGCGAACTCGTTGTGCGCCGCTTCGACGAAGGCGACCGGCGCGTCATTTATATCACGCTCACCGCCGCCGGCCGCAAGTTGCTCGAAGGCATTCGCGCGCAACAGATGATCAGTTTGCGTCTGATTCTGGAACGGATTCCGGCGCCCGCAAGGCAAAAACTTTTAGACGGACTGGAAATTTTTTCTCATGCCGTGCAGGACTGGTTAACCACTTGTTGTCTTCCCGTTAAAAAAGAAAATCCGCAGCCCGTGAAGCTGCAAAAATTAATTCGTAAAACTTGAAAGGAAACTCTCATGAACGAGCAATTGACGCAAGGCAAAAAATTGCGCGTGAGCCTCAGCGGCGGTGGCTGCTGTGGCGGCCCGAACCTCGCCGAGGTTGACGCGCCGAATGCCGAAGAAAAAATCAAAGCGCAGGTGCAGGCTTATTACAGTGAGCGCGTGCAAAATCCCGCTGTTGGGGGCTGTTGCACCAAAAGCGCGGCTGAGATTCCAAGTATTCCCGATCTCGCCGGTTATCAGCGTGAGGTGTTGACGAGTATTCCCGCCGCGGCAGCCGAAAAAAGTTTTGGCTGCGGCGATCCGCTGGCCTTTGCCGAAGTTCAAGCCGGGCAAACCGTGCTCGATATCGGCTCCGGTGCCGGCATTGATTGTTTTATCGCCTCGCAAAAAGTGGGGCCGGCCGGCAAAGTCATCGGGCTGGACATGACCCCGGCGATGCTCGAAACGGCGCGGCGTAATGCGCAACAAGGCGGCTACACCAATGTCGAATTTCGCCAGGGTGAAGCTGAGAACATGCCGGTGGCCGACGGCAGCGTAGATTGGGTGATTTCGAATTGCGTCATTAACCTCTCCCCAGCCAAAGAAAAAGTTTTCGCGGAAATCCATCGCGTGCTCAAACCCGGTGGCCGTGTTTCCATCAGCGATATCGTCGCCGACGCGCTGCCGGATTTTGTGCGGCAGGATCAACTGGCTTATTGCGGTTGCATCGGCGGCGCGATTCCGGAAGCCGACTATCTGGCGTTGCTGGCGCAGGCCGGTCTCGCCGACGTGCATGTCGAGGCGCGCCTCGATTATTCGCCCGAGCAAATTCGCGGCCTCATTCTCGCTGATGCGCAATTACAAAAAATGTACGGCGCCATCGTCGAAGCGAATCCGCAATTGCTTACGCAAATTAAAATCGCCAGCATTAAAGTTGCCGGGCGCAAACCGCTGCCCCATGAGAAAGAATTGACGCGTGTTGAGCCGGCGAAAACGCATGATCTTCCCGCGCTCGAACAACTGTTGCAACGCAGTAATCTGCCCGTTGAGGGCCTGCAAAAAATTTTGGGTTCAACTTTAGTGGCGCGGCAAAATGGCAGCCTCGTCGGCGTGATTGGGTTGGAACGTTACGGTGATGCCGGTTTGGTGCGGTCATTTGCAGTGGCCCAAGGCTGGCGCGGCCAGGGTGTCGGTCGCGATCTTGGCCAGGCCCTTTTGCAACGCGCCCAAGCCGATGGCGTTAAAAAAGTGTATTTGCTTACCAACACCATTCAAGAGCTGGCGGCCAAGAACGGCTTTCGCGAGATTCCGCGCGCCGAAGTTCCCGCGGCAGTGCGTGAGTCGGTGGAATTTGGTTTGAATTGCTGTACGACGGCCGTGACCATGGAACGCCACTTGGCCTGAGCGTAAATTTTGATGAAGCGCAGGCTTTCGTGGCTCTGCGCTTCGTCTTCATTCGATTGATGCGGCGACGAAACGCCTCGCGAGACTTTCCTCCTACCCAATGGTCAGCGTTCCAATTTATTTGCCGCACCGGAATATGCGAAAAAAGTTCATGTCTTTTTCGTTACCAATTCATAGCATTGACTTGCTTTTTAGGCCGGACTTGCTTATTATGTAGTTGTAACTTTTTTGCCCATGAACAATCAGTTGTCCTGTCATAAAAATGAAATGTTCTGAATGTGGGCGGCACATTACGCCGCGTTCGAAATTCTGTCAATACTGTGGCCGGCCGGTTTCAGCTCGCCGGCAAAGTAAAACGCCAGTGGCAGCGGCAAAGCCCAACTGGCCGCTTTATCTCACCCTCGTGATTGCGGGTATTGCCATCGGCGCGCTGGCTTGGCGTTGGTTTCAAGAGCCTAAGAGTGCGGCACAGCCTCTGGCGAATGCTTCCAGAGCGACATTCGATCCCACCTTGTATGGCGAGCCTTTAGCGAAACAATTTCCTGCCGTTTATGAAGTGGCCTCGCAATTTAATTGTCCCTGCGGCGATTGCAACGATGGGGTCGAAGTATGTGACTGCGTGATGGTGCGCGGCGGGGCGGAAGTTCGGCAATTTATTTACGAGCTTTTGCAAATTCATGAACGGCCGCATGTGATCGAGTTAGTTGCCGAAAAATACGGCCATCGCAAAAACGGCGCCGCCGTGCCTTTTAAATTTGACCCGGCAACGCCACCGACATGGCAGGCGCCATCCACGACAACTCATACGCATTAAATAATTCCGACAACAACCAAACAGCAATGTATCCTGAACTTTTTAAAATCGGCCCGTTTACGCTGCATAGTTTTGGCGTGATGGCCATGTTGGGTTTTTTAATACCAACGCTGATCATGCGCAAAGAATTCAGCCGCAAAGAGATGGATCCGGAATTGGCCAACAGTATTTCAGTGGCGGCGATTATCGGCGGTTTCCTGGGCGCGCGGCTTTATTATATCATTGAGCACTGGCAGGATTTTTTGCAACATCCTACGGATTACATTTTTAGCGGCGCGGGTTTGGTGTGGTACGGCGGTTTTTTCGGCGGCCTGTTGGCGGTTATGTGGTTTGTGCTGCACTACAAAATCCCCTTTTGGAAAACTGCGGACGTGGTTGGCCCGCAACTTTTGCTCGGCCAGGCGTTCGGGCGCATGGGTTGTTTGCTCGCCGCCGACGGCGATTACGGCCCGCCTTCGGATTTGCCGTGGGCCATGGCCTTCCCGAAAGGCGTGGTGCCGGTCGACGTGCCGGTGCATCCAACGCCGCTTTATGAAATGGTTTTTCTGCTCACCTTTTACGCCATTCTCTGGAACTGGCGTCATCGTTCCTATCCGGCGGGCACTTTTTTCGGTTTGTATTTTATCTGTGTCGGTATTGGCCGCTTCAGCACGGAATTTTGGCGCACGACGCCGAAGCTGCTTTTCGGCTGGATGAGTCTCGCGCAGATGATCAGTATTGCGATGATTATCACCGGTGTGATCATTATTATTTCGCGCCAACGCCGTGAAAATAAAATGAAGCCGTCCCCGGAGCGCTTGCAGCAAATGGCAAAGAATTAACGCATCGAGGTTTTTCTAATGAAAAAGACATACACGCTGATATTTTTTCTCCTATGCGCCGGGTTGAGCCTCGCGCAAACCGAGTCGACGCCGGCGCAACGCGCCTTGCAAACGGAAATCCAGAGCAGCCTGGCATGCTATTGCGGCTGCGGCATGACCATTCAGGGCTGTCTCGGCGGCATGATTTGCAGCGAATCAAAAGCGATAAGTAAAGAGGTTTCGGCGCTGATGCATGAAGGCAAGGGCAAGCCGGAGATTTTGCAAGCGATGGTGGTCAAATACGGCGAGCGCATTCTCGCCGCGCCGACGAAAGAAGGTTTTAATTTAACCGCATGGATATTGCCTTTTGTCGCATTGATCGTCGGCGGCTTTATCGTGGCGAAAGTCATTTCCGGATGGAAAAAACAAACCACGCCGCAACCGGCCGTTGCGGCAACTGGCAAAGCCTCCAACGCGCCCGCCGACCCCTACCAAGATCGGTTCGAACGGGAGTTAAAAGATTTTGATAAATAGCCGTTGGCTACTTGTTGCCGGCGCCGTAAATTGTTTAGCAACCTGCAACAAGAAATCTGAAACCAGGAACCAGAACTTATGATTGAAATCATCGGAGTTGTTCTCGCGATTGCAACGGCGGCGTTTATCGCCTACCCGTTATTGCAGAAGCAAAAAAGCAAAGCCAGCTTTGCCCTGAATCACCGCGCCCAGGAAATGGAAGCGCGAAAAAATGAAATTTACGCCGCCATTCGCGACATCGATTTCGATTATCAAATGGGCAAACTGTCCGAAGAAGATTATGAAGCCCTGCGGCAGCAATATAAGACCGAAGCCATCGGCATGATGAAGCAAATCGATCAAACGGGCAGCCGTTCATCGCGCCGTCCCGCATCCAGCGGAGCGGTTAAAAATGCCGAGCGCTTTTGTCATCATTGCGGCCAGCCGGTGGGCGCGGAAGATCAATTTTGCAACGCCTGTGGAGGCAAGCTCACGTGAGCTTCTCCTCTGCCGCCAACGCCGCGCCGGCGATCACCGTTAAAAATCTCGTCAAAACCTTCGGCGCTTTTTACGCACTGCGAAATATTTCGTTGCAAATTGCCCCGGGCGAATGTGTGACGATTTTCGGCCCCAACGGCGCGGGTAAAACCACGTTTCTGCGCCTCCTCGCCGCGATTTCCCGTCCCAGCGGCGGCGAAATTTTGATCGATGGCCAGCCGCTGCGCGAGGCGACACTCTCGCATCATCGCCGGCTCGGCGTCATCGGCCATCAATCTTTTCTTTATGACGATCTGACTGCCGCGGAAAATCTGTTGTTTTATGCCAAGCTGTATGACGTGCCCAATCCCGCGTCGCGCGTTAATGAAGTTCTCACCGAAGTCGGCTTGCGCGAACGCGCGCCGGATCGCGTCCGCGCTTTTTCCCGCGGCATGCAGCAGCGTTTGACGATTGCCCGCGCGATGCTGCACCAGCCGAGCTTGCTTTTTCTCGATGAACCATATACCGGTCTCGATCAACACGCCGCTTCGATGCTCACCGGTTGGTTGCAACAATTGCGTTCCGAACGCCGGACGATTTTGCTGATTACGCATGATCTCGAACAGGGGCTGGCATTGGCGGATCGTATTATCATTTTTTTGCGCGGCCAGGTCGCATGGGAAAAATCCACGCGCGAACTTGACCAAGCCACTCTGCGGCAGGCCTATTTTGACCTGGTGGCCGGTGCGACCTCAAACCCGCGGAGCACGCCATGAGCCATTGGCGTAAACTCGCCGCGCTGATTTGGAAAGATTTGCTCGCGGAATTTCGCACGAAAGAAATGTTGTCGTCGATGCTGATGTTCGCGCTCATCGTCGTCGTCGTGTTCAATTTCACCTTCGATCCCGGCAGCCGCGCGACGCGCGAAGCCGGCCCCGGCATTCTGTGGGTCGCTTTTACTTTCGCCGGGGTGTTGGGATTATATCGTTCGATGGTGCACGAAGTCGAACGCGGCTGCTTGCAAGGGCTTATTCTCGCGCCGGTGGAATATGGCCTGATCTTCCTCGGCAAAGCCGTGGGCAACGCCATTTTTATTTTTCTAATCGAATTGCCGACCTTTGTGCTCTTCTCGATCTTTTTCAATTTTGATTTCTGGCAGGGACTCGACAAGCTGGCGGTGATTTTTTTTCTGGGCACCATCGGCTTTGCCGCGGTGGGAACGTTATTGAGCGCGATTTCCGTCAACACCCGCACGCGCGAGATCATGCTGCCGATTTTGCTTTTTCCGATCGAAGTGCCGGTAATTTTATCTGCGGTCAACGCCACGGCCGGCGCGCTGGCCGGCAAAGGCTGGAGCGAGATCACCGGTTGGCTAAAAATACTGGCGGGTTTTGATTTGATTTTTTTGCTGGTGTGCTTTGTGACCTTTGAGTATGTGTTGGAAGAGTAACGTTCGAAG
>CAYZFF010000214.1:3198-7676 GCA_964477305.1 uncultured Cytophagia bacterium | reverse complement strand
ACGTCAGCGTGCCGGAATTGGCCGCATAATCATCGCCTTCCGCTGCCGTGCCGGCATTGGTTTGAAAATCAACCGTCACAGTTGAACCATTAGAACCAGCCAGAGTTACCGTAAAAATTGCGTCCGTCGTGCCATTGTGGCCTTCATTCAGCATAACGTCATCAATCGTCAACACTGGCGAAGCCGCGCCTTCCACCGTAATCTGAACCTCGTCACTTCCCTGCAATTGTGAATCATTCGCGGTCAAACGCAAAACATAAACGCCCGGCGAACTGAAACTTGCGGAAGTCGTCAAAGAATTGGCGTTGCCAAAAGTCACCGAGCCGGGGCCGGAAACTTTGCTCCACGTCTTTGTCAAACTGCCGGAAGCAGGATCACCATCGTCAACCGCACTACCCGATAAATTCACGGAGGTAGAAGCCGTCGTCTGATCGGCGCCGGCCTTGGCGCAAGGCGGCATATTGACGATTGTATTGCTCGTCCACGGATTCCGCTTGATGAGAAACGTCGTCGACGGCGTCGAGGTGTTCATCGACACCGTGATTTCGACGGGATCTTCCGAGCCACCCTGTTCGACTTCAATGCGCATCGTGTTGGACAACGAAAAGGGATTATCTTGAATCCACGAATGGCCGTCGCCATGCAAAAAAAGCACGGGCTTGGCAAATGTACCCGCAGATTGCTCAAAAGCGTCAAAGAAAGTGTTACGGCCGCTGCCGGGGCCGGCCTGTGAAAAAACAACTGCAGCGCGCACCTGCGACTTTTTCGTGGTGAATTGATATTCAACCCAGTCCGCATCCTTCTGCTGAATACTTGTGCTGGCGCCGCCACCGCCAACGAGATGGATGCCGACATACAACACGCCGTCAAGCATGAACGCAAAATTCTCCGGCGTCCCGCTTTGATGCTCGGTATACGGCGCGCCGCAAAAATTTTGCTCGAAATTCGTATAATATTGATACCACCACGCCAGAGCTTGTGTGGGGTTACTGCAATCCGAGGTTTCATTATCGCCCGGAATAATGTAAACCGGCGCCACACTCGACTTCAAAATATTTGCGATGTCGGAATAAATCGCCTGCGTGCAAGAGCCGCTACCGCTTTTAATGTCGCCGACGTGCACCTGAAATTTGGACGGGCTGTATTTATTATGATCGACCATTTGTTGCTGCAACACCGAATACTCGCTCGACCCATACGGCACGTCGCCCATCGCCGAAAACGTCGTGGTCTGGCCTTGCGCCCAACTGAGCGCACTGGCGCCCATCACGGCGCAAAAAAAGATAACAAGGGTTAATCCGTATCGCACACTTTTCATGGTGGCTCCTAACAGTTAAATCCTCTGCAGCGCCAAGCACTGCAGGATCACAATCCTATCAAATATTTTTAATTAACCAGAGGTCATCGGCGAGGTGATACGAAGAAAATGGCGTTCAAGCAGACCGGCGTTAAATCGCCCGCACTTTACAAGCCGTATTATTCGTGTGCTGTATAAAATCCAAACGGTGGAACAGGTAAGACCACCTGTCCCACAAATTCATGAAGAATATCAAACCAAAAGCTGCAAAACAAAATCAAGCCTACCCATTTTGGACGGGCTATAAAAAAACCAACGTCGACTTGGCCTCGAGCGGCTAACCAGACCGATCTGAGGCCACAGCGACAAATGCTTTACTATTTTCAAACCGCAAAAAATTATTTGATCAACATAAGCCGGCGAACCTGCCGCGCGGCGCCGGCTTGGATCACATAGAAATAAGTTCCACTCGGCAATTGCTTCGGCGCGAAAACCACCGTGTGTTTACCGGCGGAATATTGGGCATCAACCAACGTGTTCACTTCCGCGCCGTTCAGCGTGAAGACTTTGAGCGTTACATGCTCCGCTTGCGGCAAATGGAAGTTAATTCGCGTGCTCGAATTGCCGAAGGCTCCGTTCGCGGAAAAGGGGTTGGGATAATTCTGTTCCAACCCCAAAGTCTCCGGCAGCACATTTGCCGCGACGCCGTCTTCGTGAGATTTCGTCACCGCGCCGGAATAAACTTCAAATTCTTCAACACGATAATTGCCTTTTAAATTCAAAGTGAAATAGAGCCGGACATAGCGCGCCGCGACCGTGGCAAACGTCAACGTTTGCGCGCCGCTGACCCCGACGGCGGTTTGCATCGTCGTCCAATTCACCTCATCGTTTGAAATTTGCACCTCAAATTTTTTGGCGATATAATTCTCCCGCCATTTGACCGTTACTTTGCCAACCGTCATCGCCGTTCCCAAATCCACGCGCAGCCACGATGGCACGGTCGAGTTACTCACCGGCCCGCTGCGCCAGTAGCTGTCCGCGAAACCATCAACCGCCGCAGTGGCCGGGCGCCCCACATACATACTGGAAGCCGCAATCGGTTTAGCCAATGCCAGATTCGTCGTGCCGCCGGCCAAAGTCGTCACCGTTGTTTCATTTGAATAGTTCGAAGTTAACGCCGCTTTAAACGCGCGGACGCGATAAACGTAAACCGTGCTCGCAGCCAAACCGCTGTCATCAAAAGAATTGATATTGCCACCGACGGTCGCGACTTCGACAAAGTTGTTGCTGCTCAGCTTGCGTTCAATTTTAAAACCATCTTCATCATTTGAATTATCCGTCCACGTCAGTGTCGTCGTCGAAACACCCGTTGCGGTCGCCGTCAAATTATTGGGCGCCATCGGCGGCGCCGCTGCTGTCGTTGCGGTAGCTTCATTAGTATAATTCGAATGCAGCGAGGCTTTGAAAGCGCGCACCCGATACGTGTAAGCCGTGCCCGCACTCAAGCCGGTGTCGTTGAATAAATTAATATTGCCACCAACTGTGGTGATTTCAACAAAGCTACCACCGCCTGGTTTGCGCTCGATTTTGAAACCTTCTTCATCATTCGAATTATCCGTCCACGTGAGTGTCGTTGTGGAAACGCCTGTGGCCGTTACCGCTAAATTATTGGGCGCCACCGGAGGCACTGCCGTTGTCGTTACCATGGCTTCATTAGTATAACCCGAATTCAGCGCCGCTTTAAAGGCGCGCACGCGGTAAACATAAGCCGTTCCCGCGCTCAAGCCGCCGTCGTTAAACGAATTGCTGTTCATGCCAAGCGTTGCAATTTCTATAAAGCTGCCGGGCGATCCCGCAGGACTGCGCTCGATTTTGTAGCCGTCTTCATCGCTCGGGTGATCAGCCCATGTCAATGTCACCGTCGTGTTGCCCGTCGCCGTCGCGCTTAAACTGCTCGGATTAGGCGCCAGTGGGCCGTCGTCATTGATGATCGTGCCGACGCCTTGATTATCTGAAAGGGTTGCATTGGTCGCATTGCTGAGATTAACCAAAACTGTTTCATCTGATTCAATCGTCGCGTCGCTATTGATCGTCACCCGTATTCTTTGTGTCGTCGCACCGCCGTTGAAAAAAGTCATCGTGCCGGAAGTCGAAAGCACCGTGCAATCACTGCCCAAGGTGGCCGTGCCACTAACGACTTGATAATTGACCGACACCGTTTGTCCACTCGAATTGTTCAACGTGACGGCGATCAGAATATCCGTGGTGCCGGCATTGCCCTCGTTCGCGTTCACATCGGCAATAGTGAGCGCCGGCGCCGCGCCAATACTTGCAGTCGTCGCCGTTGCTTCATTACTATAGCTCGAGTTTGCTGAGGGCTTATATGCGCGCACGCGATAAACATACGTCGTGCTGGCGCTCAATCCCGTATCGGTAAACGAGGTAACATTACTGCCAAGCGTCGCGATTTCGCTGAAACCCACGATCCCGCCGCTGGTTTTGCGCTCTATTTTAAAGCCGGTTTCATCACTCGCATTGTCCGTCCACGTGAGTGCAATACTCGACGGCCCGGCGGGCGTTGCATTCAAATTGCTCGGCGCATTCGGTGGCGTCACAATTCCGTCATCGTTTAAAATCGTGCCGACACTTTGATTGTCGGTAATCGTGGCGTTCGTCGCATTGCTGAGATTCACGAGAAAGGTCTCGTCGCTTTCATTAGTCACATCGCCCACGAGCGTAATGCGAATCCGCTGCGTGGTCGCGCCGCCATTGAAAAAAGTCATCGTTCCGGAAGCCGAAAGCACGGTGTAATCGCTGCCGCGCGTCGCCGTACCATTAATGACTTGATAATTGACGGTCACGTTTTGACTATTCGGATTCGCCAACGTCACCGCAACCAAAACCTCGGTGGTTCCGGAGTTACCTTCGCTCGCGCTGACATCGCCGATGGACAAAGCCGGCCCGGCGCTTTGTGGCGCGCTCTGGACCAAGCTAAAAAAAACAACCGCCAATAATAATTGCAAAAGCACCGCCATCACAGCTCCTGAGAAGCTTTGTAGCTTGTTTCTCATAAAGCGCCTCGTCAAATTAGGTGTTTGGGTATAAGCTCACCCTCGCTTTTGCAGCCACTGCGAATAATTATTTTTGTGCTCTCGCCTCACTCCATTTCTGTTTAATTTCT
>CAYZFF010000214.1:0-3098 GCA_964477305.1 uncultured Cytophagia bacterium | reverse complement strand
CCCGGCTTGCATCACATAAAAATAAGTGCCGCTGGACAACTGCTGCGGTTGAAACGTCACCGCGTGGATACCAGCGGGAAAATTGTCATCAACCACGGTGGCAACCTCGACGCCGTTAAGATTATACACTTTGATATTGACCAGGGCCGCTTTTGGCAAGCTGAAACCAATCTGCGTGCTCGGATTAAACGGATTGGGATAATTTTGGTGCAACACCAACTCGTCCGGAAGCATCGCTGTTGACTCAATTAACTGTTCTTGCTGCTTCGCTAAAATTTCTGCATTGGCCGGCGCGGCCACTGCCGGCTTGATTTCCAAGGCGACAATAGCCCAGTCAGTCACGCCGCTGAAAACGCCGTCGACGGAAAAAATGGCGGGCGCGAGAACCGCCTTGTCGGCGACCGACACGCTGCTCGTGTTCAAACCGGCAACGATTTGCGCCACGCCGCGCTTGAGATAGCCGGCGCCAGGTGTGTGCGTCATTGCTTTTGCAGCAACAGCTTCATAAACCATAGCCCCATTCTTCGTCGCCATGAGATTAAAAGAATACGACTCTTGATCGATCCCGTCGGAACACACACCATCCGTATTCATCCCGTTCGTATTGCCGGCGATAATATTCCCGAGCGGATTCACCTCGGCAACATTGGAATAACGCGACACCGCAATGACCGCGGTGTTCGGAACAGTGGCAAATGTCGCCGTCACTTCGGCGTCACCGGTTGGCATGCCTTGCGCCATCCACACCTCGATCGCGGTGGTGTTGCGGCCCGCGCATTTTGCCCGCACTAATTTCCAAGTCAAGCCGAGGCCCGATATGGAAGCCACTGCGATTTTCGGCCGCATCGAAATGGCCGCTAAATAAAGGTTCCCATTGGCTGCCGTAAGTTTGCCGGTGGTGGTCACGGTGGCAGAATTGGAAACGCTGCCACTCTTGGTTTGCTCGTGAACCACCAGCGGCGCAAAAATTGCGGTGACGGTTTTATGAGCATCCATAATGATCGTCGCCGGATTATTGGCCGAACCGCTTAAATAGTCGCTCCACCCATCAAACTGAAATCCGTCTGCCGGCGTCGCCGTCAACGTCACCACCGCGTTCTTGTCATAAACGCCGCTTGCGCTGGAGGGCTTAATCGCGACACTCCCGGAGCCGACTTTGTTCACGGTCAAATTATATTGCCCCGCTGACAATGGCATGAAGGTCGCCGTCACCGTTTTGTTGCCGTTCATCGTGAGGGCAATCGGATTGGTCGTACCACTCAAATCGCCGCTCCAACCACTGAATTTAAATCCAGTGGCCGATGCCGCCGTCAATGTCACCACGGTGCCAACAGGATAAGCGCCGTTTGAACCGGCTGGATTGAGCGCAACGCTTCCCGAGCCGATTTTGTTCACAGTCAAAGTATGCTGCGACGGCGGCAATGCCGTGAAGGTCGCCGTCACCGTTTTATTACCATTCATTGCGAGGGTAATTGGATTGTTCAGATCATTCAAATCACCGCTCCACCCGCTGAACTGAAATCCAACCGCCGGTGTTGCCGTCATTGTCACAACCTTGCCCGCAACATAAATGCCGCCGGTTGGATTCAAAGCAACCTGGCCGGAGCCGGCGGTGTTGGCGGTTAAAGAATATTTGTTGACGCCGCCATTGGCGACGATTTTCACCTCGTCACTTTTTCGCAATGCGCCAGACTCCGCGGTGAGGCGCAGCATGTATGTGCCCGCGGCGCTAAAATTCACCGTGGTGGTCAGCGCATTGGCATTGCCAAATATCGCTGCGCCCGGCCCGCTTTCCTGGCTCCAAACCGTGGTGAAATCGCCGGCCGAATTGTTGACGCTGCCTTGCAGCGTGGTCGCGGCGGCAATCGTCTGATCGGCGCCGGCGTTGACGCAAGGCGGCTGCGTGACCGGCGTTTTGCTCGACCACGGTTTGCGTTTGAGGAGAAACGTTTTTACCGGGGAGCTTACGTCCATCGTCACCGTCACCTGCACGGGATCTTCCGAGCCGCCCATATCGACCTGCATACGAAAAATATTTTTTTCAGGAAAGGGAAAACTGGTGCTCCATGAATGGCCATGGCCATGCGCAAAAAGCACCGGTTTGCCAAAAGTTTTGGCGGCGCTCCGGAACGGCTTGGAAAACGACGAATTCACATTCGGATCAAAATGAGCGAACACCGCTACTGCGCGAACTTGCGCGCCGTTGGCTTCCATCTGTTGTTGCACCCATTCTGCCGCCTGCTTTTCAATGCCTTTGGCGCTGTAAACGAGATCGATACCAATGAACAGCACACCATCGAGCGTGAACGCCCAATTTTCCGGGCGCCCGCTCTGGCGCTCGGTGAGGGGCGCATTACAAGAGCCTTGCTCCATTTCTTGAAAGTGTTTCAGAAAAAAATTCATTCCAGACGAAGCGCTTTTGCAATCAAGCGTTTCGTTGTCGCCGGGAACGATATAAGCCGGCACCGCGAGACCTTTCATTATACCCGCCATCTGCGAATAGACAGACTCATTGCACGGCGCACCGCCGCTCAGAATGTCGCCGACGTGTACCAAAAGCGCTGCGGGGCTGTATTTGTTATGGTTTTCGATTTGCTTTTTAAGCGTTTTGACTTCACCCGAGCTGTAAGGAACGTCGCCCGTAACCGAAAAAATGACTTGCCGGCCTTGCGCGTGACCCAGCGAACTCACACCGGCCAGGGTTAGAAGAAAAATAAAACTTCCGATAGTCGAAATTCTGCGTCGCGGACTTTTCATAAACGTTCTCAATCCTTTTGAAATCCACCTTGTACCTCCTGCTCTGCGCCAGCTTTATGGCCTGGCCGCAAATTATTTAACCAACAAAAACCGGCGCACTTGTCGCACATCACCGGCTTGCATCACATAGAGGTAGGTGCCGCTCGGCAGATTTTTCGATTTGAACAAAACGGTATGGTTGCCGGCAACATAATAATCATCCGCAATGGTCGCGACTTCCGCGCCGTTGATCGTGTAAGCTTTGATCGTAACACGCACGGCCTGCGGCAAATCGAAACTAATTCTGGTGCTGGGGTTGAAGGGATTCGGATAGTTTTGTTGCAACAAAAATTTATCCGGCG
>CAYZFF010000213.1:0-7717 GCA_964477305.1 uncultured Cytophagia bacterium | reverse complement strand
GCGCGCGCTTTGTCGATGAACGGCTTGCGATATTCCGTCGGCACTTTATTGATCGACTCCAGTGCGTTGTAGGCGTAGTAGCGAATGCGCCAGTCGCGATCTACGGTCAGCACTTGTTTTAATTTGCTGATTACGTCATAATTGCTGGCGTACAGGAAATCACCGATGGCCCAAATGGCGCGCCGGCGAATCGCCGTATTGGACGAGTCCAGCTCTTTTTGCAAACGCAGACGCAAACGGCGCTGCAATGAGCTTTCTTCTTTTGCCGCAAGATACGCGAACGCCTCGAGATGCGTCAACACCGCCACCGGATCAGCCGCGGACTGGGCGGCTGTGAACAGACGCTCCAATTCCTCCCCAAAAAAATCCTCCCACAACTCCGGCTCTCCGGCTAAGGCGATATAGACTTCAAAGAGGGTGTTACTATTTTCAAACGGCAATGCGCGCACAGTGTTGATGAAATCGGCGCGATTATTTCTCGCAATGGCGCGCATTTCAGCAAATAAACGATAGCGTTCTTCTTCATTTAATTGGTGCGCGCTGATTTTCAACAACAACTCTTGCAGGCGGCTCATCTTCGCTCAAATTCCCCCGAACACGTCGGTAAATATTCTTCGCAACATGCGGCCCGCGTTGCGATTGCCATCCAAACGGTGAATGGGCATCGCGAAAAAGACAAAAGCATGGGTCGCATCCTCAACCGCGAGCGCCGGCTGGCCACGCCATTCGGTGGAAGTTTGCAGACGGTAGAGCACGGTCGCGGTCGGTTTCGGCACGATTTCTTTCACAAAAGTCACAACGGTGTTGATGCGCAGCGTGTCCAATGTTGGCCGCGCGCTCGCGGGTTGCAACAGACGATTGTTTAAAATGCGCGTTACTTCGCGTGGCACGGCATCATTGGTGACGACCAACTTCACGCTGTCCACTGGCGCAAAAGCCAGCGGGTCGCCCTGCTGCGAAAAAAATTGTGCGAATAAAGTGGAGAAAACCACTTTGCCGCCGCGATTCAAAAACGTTGGCAACACGATGCCGGCCAGTTCGAGATTGGGCTGCGAATCGGCATACCAAATGACACGATCAAATAAAGACAACGTTTCTTGAAACAGCAAACGCTGCAGCGCCGGTTTATCTTTGATCCGCAAAACCGAATAGGCGCGCACCATTGTGTCCAACGTCGTGCGGTAAAAAGTGGTGGCCGTCGGTTCGCCGAGAAAATCATCAATCACCAAATAGCGCCCCACCGGCGGAATCACCACCCAACCGTTGCCGGTGGCGGGCATGCGCACCGTCGGGCTTGTGGTGCCGGCGATGTCGAGCGCGCGCAGATAAAGAATGTGCTGCCCCGGCGTGAGACCGTCATTCTGCTTTAAAGTTAAACTCGTCGTGGTGGGCGGCAGTTGTTTCCACACACCGTTGGGATTGTCGAGCGCATATTCGTAACGCGCAATCGTATTGTCGCCGTCCAAATCGCTGCCGATCCAAGTAAAGGTTGCAACCGTGAACGTGGTATCGGGTGTCTCCGTGCCGGGAACGAAGTTGACCACCGGTGGGCTGTTTTTCACCGGAAAGCGCTGGCTCGCCGAAGTCGGATCAGTCGCGCCTTGATCATCCACGGCTTTCACCCGAAACACAAACACCGTGTCTTTGCCGCCGAAGCGCAACGAGAACGTGTCTTTGTTGCTCTCGGTAAATTTCCAAAACGGATCAGTCGCGCCGACTTTCCACGTGGTGATTTCTGGCGCGTTGTTAGCGAAGGTATGCACGAAACCGACAACGCGGCCGTCCGGATCGTCGCCCGACCAGTGGAGAATTTGCCGGCTGGTGCTGGTGGCCAGATCGTTGTCCGGCAGCAAAAACAGACGCGTCTCCGGCGGCTGATTCTCATTGGGGGCATCGGTAACGCGATCACGGCAAGCGGTAAAAAAGATCAAAAGAAAAAGCAGCGAAAGAATTTTTGCCCAAAACGTTTTATTAAAAATTAAATTCACCATAAAGTTTTTCTTTGTGAACTTCGTGTCTTGGCAGCGATTTAAAAATTTCACGATCGTGTTCAAGCGGTTAATACCAACGGCGCGCCGGGCATATGAATGCGAATCGATTCGACGCGAATCCGGCGATCGGAGCCGGTGCGAAAATCGTAGGCGACGTGCGCGTGGCTCGAATGCGCGTTGTGCTGGTACGAAATCATGAGCTTGATCCAAACGACAGTGTTGGCGGAGACGCTGAGTGTTTTTGACAAAACGCGATGGTCGTCGACCCAATAAGCTTTTTTGACGTTTTGATGATGCTCGTTGATGATCGTCGTGATTTGTTCGCCGTCCCAATAATGCTGGAAGAGGTCGAAGTGCAGCTTCAGCTCCAACTCAGCCCAGGTGGAGGTATACCAATGATCGTGCGCATTAAGAACGACATCGCCTTGAAAATCCACGTGCGGCTCGACGGTTAACTCGCCCGCGCGCGGCGGAAAATAATAAAACATAAGCGTGCAGGTGTTCGGCGGCGGCGAAGCCGTGGCCATAATGCCCCAGCCCGAGCCTGTCGCTTCGCCTTTGATGTTAAATTCTCCCAAATTCACATTGAGACCGCAATCTTCGGCATTGCCCCAACCGTCCTGCGCTGGTGGATATATGATCGTATTGATATCGTTTGGCGGAAAGGCGACGATCTGGTCGAGTAAAAGACGCGCCCTTTGCCCGCGCCGGCGCGGCGGCGGCGTAATTTTGCGCAACTCTTCGAACACGCGTTTCTGTTTTTCTAATTCAGCGTTGGATTCATCCTCCAGCGCCTTGACGTTGAGGCCTGCCTTTTTAAGCTCTTCTTTAAATTGTTCGTCCGAACTTCCCGCTTCTTTTACAATGCGCTGTTGCCGCTGCAATTCCTGCTCTTGATATTTCCATTGCGCTTGATCGTCGTCGCGAAATCCTTTCAATTGCGCGAGAAAATAATCGAGATTGGGCCGGATTTGATTTTGCATGATCGCTCCTGGGCGTTTGAGTAAATTCCTTATGCTGCCGATCTTTTCGGAAAAACTGGAGTGGCAAACTTAAATTTGCCACTCCGAGAGGCTCGTTTTTAGTGGCGCCGGTCGAAAGCGATGCCTTTTTCAACTTCATTAATCGCTTTGCGAATATGTTCCATCGCTTTTTTGCGATGGCCGCCTTTATCGTCCGTGGCTTTTTCGAGGTGCTCGCGCGCATTTTTCAGCGCTACCAGCGCCGCTTCCATTTGCGGTTGATCAGCAAAAACCTGTTGCGAAAAATAACCCGCGACCGGCAGCACCAACAGCAGCGCTGCGATCACGATCCAGAGGCGATTGGGTTTCATCAGCGTTCTCCTTATTTGAGTTCGTCGCTTTTTGCTCTTTATCTTTTTACCTCACCACCAACATCTTTTTCACTTCCGTAAACGTTCCCGAGTGGACACGGTAGAAATAAATTCCGGTCGGGACGACTTGGCCGCGATCGTTTTTGCCGTCCCAAACTTGTATGTGATTGCCGACGGTTTGCGCGCCGTTAACCAGCATGCGAACTTTTTGGCCGAGCATGTTGTAAATCACCAAATCAACTTGTCCGGCTTTCGCGAGTTGATAACGAATCGTGGTTTCGGGATTGAACGGGTTCGGGTAATTCTGCTCGAGGCGATAAACCAACGGCACCGAGGATTGATCTTTAATGCCGGTGGTATTGCCGCGCACCACTTCCGCCGGCGTGCGCGGGTTGATTTTAAAATTGTTGAATGTGTAATCCAGCACACCGGTAATGCTGCGAATAGAATCGCCGCGCACATACGCGGTGTCGAGATTGCCGCGGTACAAATTACTGCGGTCATCGACGCGAACTTCACCGGTGCCATCGCTAATGGTGAATTCGCCGAAGTTGCTGGCGCCATCCGCAAAAGGATTGACGACAGCGGCATTGCGCACCTGCACGAGCATGCTCTCGTAACTTTCCGCGGTTGCGGCGCCGGTGCGAATATCGCCGACTTTGACGACGACCGGCGCGGGAAGGGCGTTGTTGCGCGAGTTGATTCGGAACGCCGTCGGCGCATTGATCCACGTTTGGCTGAAATTTTCCTGCACCGGGCCGGTGATCGTGATGTTGTCGCCGCGTTTCGGTTTGTTGATCGAATCGCGCACCCACAAGCCGTTCCATGGCGCATTGCCGCTCTGAATAAAATACTCATTGGTAAAATCCGAGCTGTCTGCCGTCACGACGCCGCTGACGGTCACGGCCAGATTGACATAACCGGAAGCGCCATTGGTAAACGGCGTGTATTGCACGTCATAAATCGTCAACCCATTGTCACGCACCGTATAAAAAAAACTTCCTGTGGTCAGATCGCCAGGCTGCGTGGAGATGTCGCCGTCGTTATCTTTCGACCATAAATAATAACGTACGAGCGTGCCGTTGGCCTGTGGCGGAATGACGCCTTGAAAAAAACTGCCGGTGTCGGCGGCCATCGCCAAGATTTTCCAGGTTGTCCCATTATCAATGGAATAAAAAACTTTTGCCGTATCGACTTTGCCATTGTCAACCATCCGCGCGCGGACGTTCACGCTTTGCGCGGAAGTGGGCGCGGCAAGATTTCGCGAAATGCTCGTGATTGCTGCGGGGTTGCTCAATAATTGAAAGCTGTTTCGGCTCTCGACGCCGAGCGCCATCTGCTGCGGCCCGTTGAGGTCGCGCAGCCAGCCGGTCACATTGAAACGCGCGCTGTTCGCTGGATAGACGCGTGGAATATTGGCAGTGCTGCCGCCGGCCGCCGCATCAACGAGCGAATGCACGGGATTAAACCAATCATCGATTAAAATTTGCCCCATGGCATCGCGCATTAATGCCTGGCCGTTGCCGTTGCCGGAGTTGTTGTTAAGCATGGTCGCGTTGTCGATCGCCACATACGCGCATTCGTATTTTTCGGCGAGATCCGCCGTGGCTAAATCCGCGCCGGTGATTTTGATCGGCTTCGGCAATTTAAAATTAAACACGCCTAAAAATTCCACCGGCACCGGCGTCGGCGCCGTGATCGGCTCGATTTGTGTTTGGCTGTGGGAAATGTTGGCCGGAAATTCATTGACTAATCCGGTAATGCGCACGACATCGCCAACTTGCAGCGCCGAAATATTGGTCGCCAGCGCACCGGCGCTGAGGGTGTCGTTCTGCACCACCTGCAAGAAATTCCATTCTCCATAACTGGTGTCGGCCACAATAAACGACCACCGCGCGCCGGTCCACAATGAACGCGGATTGGTCAGCACCACGCAAGTGATCGTTGCCGTCTGGCCGAGCAACGGACTGTTGTCGCGGTCGCCCGGTTTTTTCAACGAGTCCGGATGGACAAATTGAATTTCGCGAATGGTCGCATTACGCTGCGCCGCGGCGGGGAGGGCCATTATCACAGCCAGCAGAAAAAAGACGGCATAAATAACCTTTGTAGCAAATCGCATAATTGTCTCCTTGAATTGGTTTTTGAAATTGCGTTTTCGTGGTTTTTGGCAGCCAGCTTTCTCTCCGGAATTAAGGAAAATATCCGAAATTTTTCAACAAAACCAAATGAAAAATTATTTCGCCTCCGGCACGCGCTTGAACTCCAACTCCGTGAAATCAAAATCCGCGTTCGGCACGTCGAGTTTCAGCTCGTCGACTTTGGCATGTGCGTCGAGCGTGAAGGTCACGAACCCTTTCGGAAACGGATACACCGCGCTGTCGCGCCATTTGAGGCGGAAGGTGTCGAAATGCCAATGCTCCAAATCGCCGACAAACATCGGCGAGGGCACGAGGCGCAAAACCAGCTTGCCGTTTTCTTCGGTAACTTTCGCCTCGCCGTACATGAGGCCGCCGTAGGTACCGGCATATTGCGCCAGCGGGAGCGAAAGTTTGGTATTTAGCACATGTTCATCTTCGATTTTCTTAGCCGCGGCAACTTGCGCCGCATCGTTATCTTTTTTACGCGCCAGCGCTTCGCCGCTCCAATCACGTTTCGGCACGCCGAGAAAAACGTCGAATGTTTTGTTGACTAAAAATGAAGAAAGGCCGGTTTCGCTGTTGGTCAACACGACGACGGCGAGATTTTCTTCCGGCATTAAGGCGACTTGTGAGATCATGCCATCCAACCCACCGCCGTGCGACATGATTTTCCGGCCTTGATAATCGCGTACGCCCCAGCCCAGCGCATAACCGCTAAAATGCGTGGTGGGATTTTGTTTCTCCGCGTTTTCGCCGATTTGAAACATGATCTGCGGCGTCCACATTTCGCGCGAGCGCGCCACGCTGAAAATTTTTTGACCTTTGTACGTGCCGCGCCCGAGCTGCAAACGCAGCCATTGCGCCATTTCGCTGACGCAGGAATTGATTGCGCCCGCCGAACCGATGCCATCGACGTTCACGTAATGAATGACGTTGATTTTCCCGTCTTTTTCATTGTGCGGCGTGGCAACGTTATCGGTTGGCTTGAAATCTTTGACGCTCGTGTTGCTCGTCGCCATGCCGAGCGGCGTAAAAAACTTTTCTTTAATAAAAGCATCCCAACTTTTTCCGGTGACCGCTTCCACCACCAATCCCGCGGCGAGAAACATGATGTTTTGATAACCGTATTGTGTGCGAAAACTCGAGGTCGGTTTGAGATAACGAATCCTCCGCACCACTTCTTCGCGGCTGTAAGTCGAGCCGTACCACAGCAAGTCACCACCGAACGTCGGCAGGCCGCTGCGGTGGCAGAGCAGATCGCGCACCATCATCTCGCGCGTCACCCACGGATCGTGCATCTGAAACCACGGCAAATATTTCGTCACCGGATCATTCCATTTGATTTTGCCCTCGTCAACAAGAATCGCCAGCGCCGCCGAAGTGAAGGCTTTGGAGTTTGAAGCAATCGCAAATAACGTGTGCGCGTCAACCGGCGTCGGCTTGCCCAACTCGCGCGCGCCGAAGCCTTTGGCGAAAACCACGGAATCATCTTTCACAATTGCCATTGCAAAGCCCGGCACGCGCCAATCCTGTCCGGCTTTGGCGGCGTAAGCCTCGATTTCTTTGAGATTGGCGGATAAGTTTTTGCTTTGGGCAAATAGGAGGGAGGGTAGAATGAAAAGAACAACGAAAAGGCTCGTGAAATGCTTTGAACGAATCGACAACATATTGGCTCCCGTTGGGTTTTGTAATGCAGGCAGCGTGCCTGCTTTGTTGCAGACGGGAAGTCTGCGCTACGAAACGATTTTAGTTTTTCGCCACTGCGCCTCTAAAAAATCCACAACTTCTTTTTTGTTTTCCACTCGCCGCAGATTGATCTTGCGGCGTTCTTCATTTATTGTGGTGATCTGAATGGCATTGTTTACCGTCCGCACCGCGGCGACATCTTCCCAAGCCAATTGCAGCTTATGAAACGGCGAGGTGCGCGCCAGAAAACCGTTCTCGTCACAAGTCAAACGCGCGAATTGACTAAGTTTGCCATGAAAAATGCCCATGAAAAAAGTGACCACGCCAACAATAAACAACAACGTCGCGGGTTGAAAGCCTTTCTCCGGTTTGTATTTGTGCCACGCTTCCAGCCCAATCACGATGCCCGCAAAAATGTCAAACCAATGGACGCCGCGATGTTTTGCGTGCGCGGATGAGCGCATGTCGCGAATGAATGAAATGATCAACGCCGCACCGGCCCCAAGGCCCAGCAGCGCAAACACCAAATGCTCTTTGTCGCCATGCGACAGGCTTTCGATTCCCATCAG
>CAYZFF010000212.1:0-7738 GCA_964477305.1 uncultured Cytophagia bacterium | reverse complement strand
TTTTCGCCATCTGTCACTAATCTTTTGAACTCCGCAACCAGCGCGACGCCGGAAAGTAAGGCAACGATTGTGTCGGCGTCAAAAAATTCCTCGCGGGCAAGGAATAAATCGGCGGCGAAATTGTCGACGCCAGCAAAAAAGCCGCGCAGTACCAGCAATGCTACAAAGTCACCTCGTCTAAAGAAATCACTGCCTCGCAAACGTTCAGCTACCGACGTCCAACAATCGGAGACAAGTAACCAGCAACCGGAACGCGCGCATGAGTAATCTGTTCTGGGATGTTGCGATCATTATCGCCTATTTTGTTATCATTATCGGGCTTGGTTTGTACATGGGCCGCCGCGAAGAGAGCATGGAAGATTTCGCGCTCGGCGGCCGTAAAATTCCGTGGTGGGCCGTGCTGGCCTCGATCATCGCCGCGGAAACCAGCGCCGCGACTTTTCTCGGTATTCCGGCAGAAGGTTATCGCCAGCAAAGCGCGATTTACGTGCAGTTGATGCTCGGCACCATCATCGCGCGTATCATCATCGCCTATCTTTTCCTCAAACCGTTTTATCATTATCAAGTTTACACCGTTTACGAGTTTCTCGAAAAACGTTTCGGCCCGAAATCGCGCGTGGCCGGCAGCGTGATTTTTCTTGTCACTCGCGTGCTCGCCAGCGGCGTGCGGGTTTATATCGCCGCAGTCGTGTTGGTAGTCGCGTGGAAATTTCTGACCGGCCTGCCGCCGACATTGACGCAATACATCGTCGCTATTAGCCTCCTGTCGGCGATCACATGCCTCTACACGATGATGGGCGGCATCAAAGCCGTGATCTGGACGGATCTCATTCAGGCCAGCGTTATGTTCGGCGGCGCGCTGATTTCGTTGATTGTCATCGTTTACCTTATTCCCGGTGGTTGGGACGGCATCAAAACCGGCACGAATAATTTTGCCAACTTCAAGATTTTTTCTACTGGGTTAAATAACGAACAAACTTTTTCCGAAGCCGTCGTTAGTATCCTCGGACAGGAATACACGATCTTCGCGGCGCTGATCGGCTACATTTTCCTCGTGATGGCCACGCACGGCACGGATCAAGACATGGTGCAGCGTATGCTGACCGCCGTTGATTACAAACGGAGTCGCCTATCGCTGATTCTTTCCGGCGTTGCCGACGTGCCGATTGCGCTGGCGTTCGTGGCGATCGGGATTTTCCTGTACGCCTATTTTCAACTCGTGCCCGACGCCAATTTACCGCCGGCCCACAATGAAATTTTTGCTTATTTCATCATCAATAAAATGCCAACGGGTTTGCGCGGTTTGATTATGGCCGGCGTATTTGCCACCGCCATGGGCTCGCTCAGCGCCGCGCTGAACGCGCTCGCCACCAGCTTTGTCAAAGACTTTTATGCGCCATATTTTCGCAAAAACGCCGAAGAGGCGCATTATGTTTTTAGCGCGCGGATTTTTACTTTTGTTTTTGCTTTGTTGATGGTCATCGTCGCCTCGCTTGCGGCGTATTCGGTTATGCACAATCCCAAGTTGACCATCATACCGATTGCATTGGGCATTCTCGGTTACACCTACGGCTCGCTGCTGGGTATGTTTCTCATCGGCATGTTGACCCGTACGCGCGGCAATGATAACGGCAATCTGATCGCGATGCTTTGCGGTTTTATCACCGTGCTGCTGGTGAGCGGCACCGCCAATACGATCTTCGGCTGGCTCGGCCTAGCGCCGTTGCCATTGCCTAAAATTGCTTTTACGTGGTACATCATGTTTGGTTGTATTGTGACTTTCTTGGTTGGCGTGGCGTTTCGAGGAAAACGTTAGTTCGTGGTTGCGCCTTCAGGCGCCGCCTCTGGGAATTAAAATAGATTTTCGATTTCACGATGTGATTTGGTGTTGTCCCGAGCCTTTTACGCCCAAAGGCGTTACTACAAAATTTTTATTTTATGAATGAAATTTTAATCGCAATTATTTTAGGTATAGTCGAAGGTTTAACTGAATTTCTTCCCGTGAGTTCAACGGGACATTTGATTTTAGCGGAAAATTGGCTCAATTATACCGGTGAAAAAGCCAATGCCTTTGCGGTGTTTATTCAACTCGGCGCGATGCTTGCCGTGATCGGATATTTCCGACAGCGAATTTGGCGTGTCATTATGGCGCTGCTTGGCAAGCCGCTCACCGATAACCCGCACGGATTAGAACCCGAGGCGGCGCGGCGTTTTTCGCTCGGTGTCGTGCTCGCTTTTATACCGGCGGCACTCATGGGGCTTTTATTTGAAGAAGTCATTGAAACCGTCTTGTTCAAGCCACAGCCGGTCGCACTCGCGCTGATTGCCGGCGGCATTGCAATTCTGGTGATCGAAAAAATCCGTCCGGCTGCGAAAACCGAAACCGCGGAATCCCTCAGCTTATCGCAGGCCCTGTGGATCGGTGTGGCGCAATGCGCCGCTTTAATCCCCGGCATGTCGCGTTCTGCCTCGACGATTATGGGCGGCCTGTTAAAAGGTTTAACCCACGCTGCCGCGGCAGAATTTTCTTTCTTTCTCTCAATTCCGACTTTGGGCGCGGCCAGTCTGTATAAACTCTTGAAAGTTGCCCCGCTGCTCTCCAAGGATGACGCTATTGTTTTTGCCGTTGGATTTTTCGTTTCGCTGATTGTGGCGTGGGTGGTCATCGCCGTTTTCATGTCTTTTATCAAACGCCACAGTTTTGCCGTGTTTGCGTGGTATCGAATCGCTTTTGGCCTTGCCATCTTGCTAATGATCTGGTCGGGAATGGAAATCCGAGTAAATTAAAAAAAGTGAAATCCGGCTTGGACTCGATGAAGCACCCATTTAGCAAGCTCCACAACCCAAACCGGACTTCACACTTTTCGATGGAGCAAACATGAATCGTCAAATCTGGGGCATGGCGCTCTTGGTGTTGGGAGCCTTAGTTGTGGCTGATGGTTTGGCGGGATTCGTGCAACAAAACACCGGCATGCTGCGCTGGCTTTATACTGGCCTCGGTGCGCTGCTCGTGGTACGTGGATTTTATTACTGGTGGCCCTTTCACAAGACAAATAAGTAAAATCCTTTCACCGCAATCACGACGCTCTGCCGGTATTATTCTTAAACTGCATTGACAAACCGGAGTGCGCATGACCAGCTTTCATGTTTTTGCGTGGGCTGGCGTCGGGTTAGGAGCGGCGGTACTATTTTCCCTGATTGCATCTCGCCGGCGGTTTATGCTGCCGTGGCCCTTGCCAGTTTTCTTGCCGTGGGGCGAAGTCCCGCGTTATGTAAAAAAAATCAATCAAGCGTACGGCTTTTTAAATGCTCTGGGCATGAGCCAGCAGGTGGCGATTTATGTTTTAAGGTCGCATAATGGTGCGGAAAAACCATTGGCTGCAAGCGGAGCCTCTGCACCGGCAGAAAAATTCGATCAAGCCCTCGAAGTTGAACACGTCATTCAACGCGCACTGAGTGAGAAAAAAACGCTGTTGATGGTCGGCGCCCCCACTTCCGGCAAAACCACGTTATTACAAGTCCTCGCCGTGCGCTCAACCGATCGCCAGGCCTATCACCGCTTCGGATTTTCCAAGCCGCGCATTCCGTTTTATATTCCCGCCCGCGAAATCGACTTCGATTTGCCCGTTATCGAAGCGTTGCAACAGGCGTTGTTGCAAACGAGTTGTCCCATTTCTGCCAAGGGGTTGAAACGCGCGGTGCAAGCGCGCCGTGCGTTTTTTCTAGTTGACGGTTTGGATGAAATTCCCGTGGGTGATGAGCGCCGCAAAGCTTGTGCGTGGATCGAAACGGCGCAGCAGTGGTGCGGGGTTGACGCTCCGTTCATTGTCACTTGCCGGGCTACGGCTATTCTTGAAGATATCCAATTTAATATTCCATATCTCACGGTGGCAATGCAAAACCTGGCGCTGCTGCAAATGCGCGCGTTGCGCGCCGTGAGCGAAACGCGCATGCCGCCGCGGTATTGCCATGCCGCTGAAAATAACGCCGAATATATTCTCCTCGCGCCACCTGCCGCGCCTACAATTTTATTGGGCGCCAAAAAATCCGCGCCGAGTTACTATTATTATTTGGCGGAATTTCCCGTTACCAATCAACTTTATCGGCAATTCATTGCTGCCACGCAGCATCGCGCCCCGGCGTTTTGGGACGATCCGGAGTTTAATCGCGATCATTGCCCGGTCGTTGGAGTGAATTGGGAAGACGCGCAGGCCTATTGCATGTGGTTAACGGCAGGTGAGACAAAAGGCAATGGCGCGAGCGGGGTTTTATATCGCTTACCGCTGGAAGAAGAGTGGGAGTGGGCGGCAGGAGGGGGAAGAAGAAAATTTCCTTGGGGCGAGACGATGCCGCAACCGACACATGCCAATTTTAACAGTGCGAATCAAAGTCTCACGCCCGTACATGCCTTCCCCAACGGCGCGACGCCGGATGGCCTCATGGACATGGCCGGCAATGTTTGGGAATGGACAGCAACCTGGCAGGATGAAAAGCAGGAACGCCGTGTCGTCCGCGGCGGCGCGGCATTCAACGACGAAATCGCGCTGCGCTGTGTTTCTCGCGACGGTAATGCCAACAAACCGATGCGCTTTGTCGGCTTTCGCGTCGCGCGCATGGTGCCGAATTAAAAAACAAAACTTCCCGTAGTTATAAACCACGGGAAGTTTTGTTTAAAGCGAATGCCAAATTTCAGCAGTGACTTAGGCGGGAAAAGCCCAAAAAGCATAGCGGCAGCGTTTCTATTGTTTGTGAGAGCTGAGGTCCGTTTCATCTCGTGCCGCGATAAAATCTAATTACTCAGCAGAGATGACCACACTCTGCACGTCGATATTGACATCGGCATGCGATCCGGAAAGATCGATGTTGTTGGGGTAAAATAAAAACTTTAGTCTCCTCGTGCCGGCCGGCAGCACTCCCGATTCCATTGTCGTAAAATTGGTTGTGAGCTGCCTGAATCGAACCAATAGCCGACTGTTCTCATCATCAATAACTGAAAGCTCCGGCGAAACGCTGGTAGCATTGGAGCCGCGCTTGCGCAAGGTGATGCGAATCTTGAATGGCTGTGTGGTCCAGCAATCCGAGCCACCATTAAGCACGGCAAAGCCGGGGATGAAAGCCTGTGGCTCTGGACTAAATGATGGATAGATTCCGCCGAAATACCAGATCACCAAATTCGTTGCCAATGGCGACGGCGGCCAAAACGCCGCAGCCAAATCGTTTGTCGTAAATCTGTTTGACGTCCCCAAATAAGTAGCATCATCCGGGCAAGCCGCGCTTTTGGCCAGGACGGTGGCATTTTTTGTTGCCGAACTTGACGGAGCCGTTAGCTCTTTTTGGTCGCAGGCAACAAAGCTGAGAATGATAAACAACAGAGCAATGACAGGGGCTTTCTTCATAAGAGACCTCCTTGATCAGTAGTATGAGCGCCCAGGAAAGAAGTTTGATTGTGATATAGAAGGATGCATTCCTTAATTGAGTTTGTCAGAAACCTATTAAAGGAATTTCCCCTACTCATTATAGATATACTAACTGAAACAAAAAATTGTATCAGTTTTCGGCAAGACGCTGCCGGATTCGGCAAAATAAACGTTCTCGGCGCAATTTGGCGGCGACCGGAGAAATTCCCAGAATCTGTGCCACATCCTTGTCACGCCCATATTGCAGCCAAACTTCGAGCAGATGCTTTTCCCTCGGTTTGAGTTGTTTTAAAATGCCGGCAAGATGATCTGAGAAAGGCTCACCCAATAGCATGGCTTGCCAGTCGAAAGAGCTTTGACCATTTTCATCCGTTCGGTAAAATGAGGAATGCTCAGCTTCTTCCATTTCGGTGATGGCAGGAGGCAGCGCTTCGTCATCAAAATTCATTGCAATATGCTTGTGATATGTTCTCCAGCGGTTGCAATAAGTGGAAAATGCATTGGCGATGACAATTTTTAGAAAGGTTTTAAATGAGGCGGGTTTTTCCCCCTTATGGTTTTGGGGGTCATAGCGCTGCACGGCAATGTGGAAGGCAAAATATAATTCTTGCAGCGCATCAATGACTTCGCTTGGCGGCAGATGGCAATGTTTGTTTTTCTGATGGACGATGATCCGAATGAAGTTGATATACTTTTTCCAAAGCAAAACTTCTGATGTCACACAACCCTGCCGGGCGTTGCGGCATAATTCTTCATCGGAAAGCTTAACGGGTTCTTGTGGTTGAATATTCGATAAAAGCTGGTTCACCCGCAAAATTTTCCCGCCAAGCGAATCAACGTCGCTCTCAATTCGGAATTCCCTTTCCGACATCTGTCCCACCACTGTGTTTCATGTTATCATTAAGCACTGCGCGCGCAATAAAAAACGCTGGCGCACCGATTTAATGCGCAGTACAAATGGCTATTCCCTGGTCACGGTTGGGAGAATTTTATGACAACCTTAATGAGATTGGAGAGAGGGCCAAGATAATCCCGAAATATATCAAAACAAAACTGATCTTTGTGGCAAAGAAACTTTTAAGTGATGCAGCATTTCCTCGTTTAGCTTTGCAGCATCCGATGTTGCCCTTTATTCCACCAAGTCTAAAGAAAGCCTTTGCATCTCCTTCTCTTCCGAATGTGTTCAGTCTGTTGAATTGAGATCTCGCTACATGCTATCAGGACAAGGCCCACACATTCTAACTATATTATACTATTTGAATCCAAAAAATGTATCAGTTTTTTACGAGGTTTTACCAGATTCAAAAAATAATCATTCGTTGAGAAAACTCTCCTAATTTTTGCCGACTCCTTATCGCCCCGTATTGCAGTCAAGCTTTGAGAAGAGGCGTTCCTTTAAAACCGAAATAATCTAAGTAAGGCTGAAAAAAGCTTCGGGTTCAGGCTGAACAAGAAACTTTTTGTTAGCGTATTTTTTACTTTACCGCTGCAGCGCCAGATCCCGTTCTTTATTCCACTGCACCCAATCCGAACGCGATTCTTTTACGCTATCGATTTGCGTTTTGGCGTAACGGCCATTCGCGCGGACTTCAAGTTGGTAGCCCTGCACGAGTTGCACCCATTGCTCGAGCGAAACTTGGAACGGGCCGGGAATTTGCGTCGGGCCGGGAATCTGCTGCGGCGCGCCGGGGCGAAAATTCTGTTGTAATTGTTGTCGCAAGTCCGTGGTTGGCCCAATGTCGACTTTGCCTTCATAAACGCCCACTCGCGTCGTGCTGTCCGTGTCCATCCGATAAATCGTCCCCCGGATGGCGCACACCGCCGTCGGAGATTTCACTTCAAATTTATTGGCCGCGGCAAACGACTTGGTGACATTCGCCCAAATTTTTCCTTTTTTCAAGCTGGCATCAACTTGCCGGGAATATTTCGAGAGATTGGATTCACCGAAATCAAACACCGAATTTTCGCCGATGCGAATGATGCTGCCATCGCTGAGTTTGACTTCGCAGCGCGATTCCGCGACGGTGCGGAGTTGGTCGCCCTTAAAAATATCCATTTTGAATCGCGCTGCAATCCAGCGCGTGTCATTGAGGTGGCGAATCGCGACGTCACCGGCGCCACCGAGCATGAAATTGATTCTGCCGATCGCGGCGGGGGCTTGCGTTTGCTGCAATCCAATAAAACCCGCCGTCACCAAGGCCATGCCGGCCATCGCCATAACAACTAACTTTTTCCTGAGCTGAAACATCACTACTGTCCTTCAAGGTTATAAAATTCCAACGCGGCTATGATCGCCCAGCGTCAGCTTGTATGCTTTCGGC
>CAYZFF010000211.1:0-7739 GCA_964477305.1 uncultured Cytophagia bacterium | reverse complement strand
TGGATCGTGTTGTCGACGACGATGCTGATGGCTTGTGCGATATGTGAAGGGGTTTCCGTGGGAAAGCCCGTATCCGTCCAGCACCAATTGCGCAAGCGAATAACGTAACGCGCCAGGCGAAAATGGTCGATCAGCGTGTGCGTGGCGAAAATGATCGACAGCGCCGGCAGCGATTGCGTGATAAAAACGAAGGGCAACAGGTAAGTGAAAGCATGCACGACCGCAATACCAAACTTTTCATGCTTGTGGCGCGCCATCCAATTCGTCTGCAACATATAGTCGCCGATGAGATGGCAAATCAGTTGTTCCATGGGCCGTGTCTTTTCATGATGCTACTGGGCGAATATTCCATCCGGCTTGATTAAAAACTCCTTTCGTCCTCCCCCCATATCGATCTCGCGTCTGGTCTTTCCGTTAAAAAATCGTACGCGTAAATTTCCCGCTTGAAAATCCAAACGCACAAAACCGGACTGGCTTTTGCCTTGCCGCTGCGGCGTGTTGTCGGGGCAGGTAAATTCGCCGCGCGATGGCGACGGGGATTTTACTTGATTCTCCTTCGCGCCGGCACCGGAGACAATATAAACTTTTGGACAATTTTCACAATCTGCATTTAACTTGGGATAATATAAAAATTGCAACGCGTGGTCGTGGCCAGCCAATGCCATTTGCACCCGTACGCCGCTGCGCTGAATCGTGGTCAACACCGAATCGTGATAGGCCCGGTAGCGCGGCGTGCATAAATCTTCCGGATCCACGGTATTATAAAAATAACTGACGGCGTCCGAATCCGGATCGCAGCGATTCACGTAATTCACCGTTTGGGCTTCAGCATCCCACTCGCTATAGCCGCCATGCTCGCTCAGGCTATAAAGTGGATGATGCATCGCGAGCAAACGCCATTTAATATGGGGCCGATTTTTCGTGGAAACCAGCAGGTGGTGAAATTGGGCGAGATAAGGCCGCCAGGTGTGTGGCTGGGTGCGCAGCAAAATAGCTGAATCGAAAAAAATGATTTGCAGAGAGTCTTTCGCTTGCCGCTCGGTTTGAAAAAAAGCCTGCTGCGGCAGGCCGTAATGATACGTCCAACTCGCCATCGTGTCCGCGCGTTGGTTTCCTTTGTTCGTAATGCCGACCGGCAGTGCTTCGATTGAAAACAAGCCAAAAATAAAAGAGCGATCGACGACGAGATGCTTATAATAATCGTGATTGCCGGCCACGGCATGAACATTTTGCCGGCCGAGTCCGCGCATTACTTCACGAAACGGCCCCAGCACTTCGTTTATTTTATTGGGCACTTCCTGCCGAAAATCTTTATCCGGCTCAATGTTAAGTCCGGTGTGATAAAAATTATCGCCGAGAAAAAGCAATGCCGCAAAGCGATTCTGCCGAAATTGTTCCGTCATCGTCGCGGCATTGTTGCTTAAAATATCATTTTTCTCGCCGGCGTCACCGATGGCGATCAGAGAAAAATCGCCGCTTTTGTTTTCAGAGCTTGGCGTCTTTGATTGACTGCAGGCCGCGCCGGGGCAAAACAAAAGACTCCAAATAACAATCTGCAATCCAATCGTTCTCAAACAATCGCGTCGAATAAAATGCATACACCATTCTTTTTGGCTGGTTTTCTTTTTAGAATCCATAACCCAATCCGGCCACGATTGCAGTACGTTCGTTGGAAACGCCGGCACCAATCGTGAACATAAATTCGCGTCGCACCGGGGCGAGTGAAATGCCGCCGCCAAAATCTTTATGCCACGCGCCGTCGCTTTCACCATCCACCCAAACCCGGCCAGCATCCGCAAAGCCAAACACGCCGAGCGCCGTCGGCACCAACAAACGAAAACGCGTCAGATGCAAGCGCAATTCCGCATTGCCCCACGCCGTAGCATCACCAGCAAAGCGCTGGAAACGAAATCCGCGCAAGCTCTCGCTGCCGCCCAGAAACGCGGCTTCATAGAACGGCGCGCTGCCCCACACCCGCTCGCCGGCTGCGCGTAAGGCCAGGGTGATATTTTGATTGCCCAAGTACGTGCGCCAATCGGTGCGCAGCTTGGTGAAGGTCTCCTCATTATCCAAAATGCTGGGCGTGAGCGCAAAGTTGAATCGGCCGTAAAATCCAGCGGTCGGCACGCGCTCGTTATTGCGGCTATCATATTGCCATTCGCTTTCAACGGCAAACAAAGAAGTCACCTCGACACCAAAAGGCCGCGTGCTTTTCACAAACGAATCATCCCGCAACTGCACATCCGAATACTTATAAGCCACGCCCAGCCCCACGCGCGTCTGGCGCGATAAATATATGTAGAATGTCGGGCGGAAATGATAATCATTCGATTTGACGCGATAAAAATTTTCTGTATCCAAACTGTCATCCCGCGTAGTTGCATTGCCAAAGCCGTAAAAATTTTTTACGGCTTTCGGTACTGTGGCCTGGGCTTCGAGATACAGATGCACATTGGGGAAAAAGTCGATCCAAAGATTAGAATAGCGAATACGGAACGCGCCCGTTTTGAAGGCCAGATTGGCCAGCGCCACCGTCTGATTTTGAAACGGCTTCTTGCGAAACTCATAATTTAAAATCATCGGCCCGCCGCCGATAAAGATGCCTTCATCGACATTGTACCCGAAAAACGGCAACGGCTTGGTCATCAAACCATAATCACGAAAGCGCGGAGTGTTTTCATAAAAATTGGCAACGGAATCGATCTTTCCGGCGCGAACTTTCGTTTGCGGCCCCGCCGTAAATTTCGTTCCACTTTTGACATCATAAAAGAAATTTTTGGCTTTAGAATTGTCAACCAGCTCATCTTCGCCAAAACCGCCGATGACGCGAACGGTAATATCACTGCCTTCGCCGCGCACTTCAGCTTTATCATTTCCACCTAACAGATAAAGGCGAATTTCTTTGGTCTCCCCTTTTTTAAACAAACGTCGATAGAAAATTTTAGCACTTTTTCCGCCACTATTTTTGTCCCGCTCGTAAATCGCGACGTCAACATCGCCATTCGGCTGCCGCGTAATTTCGGCTAACTCGCCGGCATTGCTCGTCTTCATATCAATATATTTTGCGAGATTTTGATAGTATTGATCGGAAGCTTTGTGCATCAACGCCCGGCGGTCGAGAAGCTTCTTCGTCAGCTCCTCACCCGATTTCGCATAAATTTCCGGCGGCAATTTTTTGACTGCATCTTTGATGACGTCATCGGTTAATTTCGACAGAAACGTTTCAGTGATTTTCTGCCAGCGCTCATATTCCAAATCCAGCAAAAAACGCCGGTCGAGATGGCGTCCGGAAAAAGTCAAACTGATGACGTCGGGCGTTTTCTTGTGAAAGCTTTCCATTTGCATGACGACGTAGCGCTTTTCAGCAAGCGACGGGAACAGCCCATCAAACTTGACAAACGCTTGATCGCGGTCGCGCGGAATTGGATACCAAAGTTTTTTGTCATCTTTTTTGAAACGCGCCCAGCGCCACTGATCGACGTGCCGATCCCAATCGCCGACGAAAATATCAAGCAAGCGCGCGGTGAGAAATGCTTCCGAATCCACGACATTGTCGGGGTCTTTTTCAAGCGTCTCAAACAATTCCTGCGTATCCTCGACTTTGTCCGAGCCGGCAAAACCGAGTTCGCCGTTCGGGCCGTCATCCGGGCGCTCTTCGATGAAGCCCAACACGTTGCGAAAATCAGATTGAAATTCGCCGAGTTTCGGATTGTCCGGCAGAAAAACCAGGCGCGGTTTCGCATGCAGCACGCCGACAGCTTCGGCCAGCGGTGCCACGGCTAACGCTGCATACGGGTGGCCGACGCTGATTTGATCCTGCAAAATATCTTTGGCGAAGGTGTCCCGCAATTCCTCCAACAAAACTTTGGAAGGATCTTTATTAATGGAACGAAAAGCATATTGCTTGCCGTCTTTTCCTTCGAAGCGCAAACTTTTGGTCTGAAATCCGCCGCCGCGTTTCAACGGTTTCAAGCCGCCGGCGAAATGATCGAGATCGAGGATTTCAACTTTCACCGGCGTCGTCCACAGCTCGCGATAGTGCGCGCCGAAAAAGAACCGGTAGAATCCGCCGGCGGAATAATCCCCGGCAATTACCGTCGTGGTTCGCGGCGAATCCGGATTGGTTTGCGTCCACGCTGGAGATGTGGCCATACTCAACAGCGAGAAAAAAGCCACCTGGCTCAAAAAATTCTTGCTCTTCATTTTACTCCCTCTGCGTTTATACAGCCCGCGTCGTGAAAACTTAACCTGCGCGTTGATTAATTTTTATTCAACCACCGACGCCAATCCCGGCGAGATATCGCGTTTGCCGCTCAACACTTGATACCAGCGCCAGATCGCATTGGCAAATACGATCACGGCACAGGCCATAATGATTGCCGTTAACGTTGCGTCAAGATAGCCGGTAAAAGCTTTGTCCGGATTATTTGTCATCGGCAGGAAATTATCGGTGATGTTTTTCCAACCGGCGACCAGCGTCGTGGTGCCGACGAAGGCCAACGGCACAATCGTCACCCACGCGTAACGCGCGCGTCCAGCGTTGATGATCATGGTGGTGCCGACGGCGAGCGCAATTGCGGCGAGCAATTGGTTGGCGACGCCGAACATCGGCCAAATCTGGCTGATATTGCCGGTAAAAATAAAATACGCCCATGCCACGCAAACCAACGCGCTCGACAAAATTGTGCCGGGCATCCAATCGGCACGTTCGAGCGGTTTATAAAATTTACCGAGCGATTCTTGCACGAGAAAGCGGGCGACGCGGGTGCCGGTGTCGATGGTGGTAAGAATGAACAGCGCTTCAAACATGATGGCGAAATGATACCAGTACGCCATCAACCCTTTCATGCCGGGCAGCGCGGTAAAAATTTGCGCCATGCCCACGGCCAACGAAACCGCGCCGCCCGTGCGTCCGGCCACGGTTTCACCAACTTGCCGCTCAAGCTCGGGCAAGTTAACGATGGATAATCCGAGTTGCGAAAATTTTTCCACCGGAACGTTGATCGCAAAATAATCCGCGGGAAACAACGAAGTCGAGGCGATGAGCGCGGTAACGCCGACGAGGCTTTCAATCAACATCGCGCCGTAGGCAATCGGCCGCGCATGCGATTCTTTGTCAATCATCTTCGGCGTGGTGCCGGAGCCAATGAGCGCATGAAAGCCGGAGATTGCACCGCACGCAATGGTGATGAAAACAAACGGATAAAGCTTGCCGGGAACGATCGGCCCGCCCCCATTAACAAACTCAGTGAAGGCCGGCATTTTCAAATCCGGATGCACGATGATGATGCCGAGGACGAGAAACGCGATGGTGCCGATTTTCATGTACGAACTTAAATAATCACGCGGGCACAGCAGCATCCACACCGGCAGAATCGAAGCCACGAAACCGTACACCGCGATGGAAAGCGTAATTTGATTTTTGCTCAACGTAAATAGCGCGCCAAGCGGAGATTCCGGAATGAAGCGCCCGACAATGACGGTGATGATGAGCAGCGTGACGCCGATGGCCGAGGCCTCCGCGATCTTGCCGACGCGAAAACGATACATGTACAGGCCCATGAACAGCGCAATCGGAATCGTCATCGCAATCGTGAACGTGCCCCACGCGCTGTCGTGCAGCGCATTTACCACTGCAAGGCCGAGGCCGGCGAGCGCCATGACGATGATGAAGAGAATAGCAATCGCCGCGACGATGCCGGTGACGGAACTGATTTCCGTGCGCGCCATTTCCGCGAGCGATTTGCCATCGCGACGAATGGATGAGGAGAGAATAATGAAATCATGCACCGCGCCGCCGATACAGACGCCAACGACAAGCCAGATCAAACCGGGAAGAAAGCCGAATTGCGCCGCCAGCACCGGGCCGATGAGCGGGCCTGCGCCGGTGATCGCCGCGAAATGATGGCCGAAGAGCACCCATTTGTTGGTGGGCACATAATTTTGGCCGTCTTTTAACCGATGCGCTGGGGTGACGCGGGCGTCATCTAGCGCCAATACTTTCGCAGCAATAAAAGCGCTGTAATAGCGATACGCAATCGCGTAAACCGCGAGCGCGCCGATGATGATGGGAAGGGCGTTGATGGTCATAGGCAAATGGACGGTGGGTTGATTTTATTTGCATCGGGGTCGCAAAATTAATCAAAGTAGCAGCGCGCAAAATTTTGCTGGCAGGTGATGGCGTCTTAAAGCGTGTTTGGAAAATCACTGACCGGTTGCTTTTCGTGCGTAAAATTTTGGCATTTCCACGAATTTAAGCAACCGGTTAGCCTCGTTTGCAAACACATTCTTAGGTTTTTTGTTTTCGACGATGCTCGTTTTGGGTTAGAAGGTGCATCATGACGAGGCGCATTTGTCGAAGCAATCCATTGGTTTTATTTTAAAGAGATTGTTTCGCTGCGAAACGCTCACCATGCCATTACAAACTAACCCGAATCGAGTATCTATTTCGTTTTGCGCTCTGCCGTTGGCTTATTTATTTCCGCCAAAATCAACTTTCGGCGCTTCCTGCGCTTGCGCGCTGGCTTCAAAATACGGTTTCTGCGCAAAACCAAACATATTGGCAAACACCACAGTGGGAAACGAACGTTGCGTGACGTTGTATCCCTGCACCGCTTCGTTGAAGCGCCGACGCGCGACAGTGATGCGGTTTTCCGTGCCTTCCAATTGCGTTTGCAAATCGAGGAAATTTTGATTGGCCTTCAACTCGGGATATTTCTCCACCACAACCATCAAGCGGCCCAACGCGGCACCGAGATTATCCTGCACCTGCTGGAATTTTTGAAACGCTTGCGGATCATTCAACAAATTTCCCGCATTGATTTCGGGCCGGGTGGCGTTGGCGCGCGCTTGAATCACGCCTTCCAGCGTGCTCTTCTCGAAATTAGCGGCGCCTTGCACGGTCGCGACCAAATTGGGAATCAAATCGGCGCGGCGTTGATAATCCGTTTGCACTTGGGCCCACGCCTGTTTCACGCCTTCATCCAAGCCGACCAGGCCGTTATATTTCCCACGCACCCAAAATCCCAATACCGCAACGATACCGACAATAATTAAAAGTGTTTTGATACCACGGCTCATTTTCCAAACCTCCTTGGAGTTAATTTTCAAAAATGCAGCAGTCCACTGAATTACATGCGATCAATATAATTGGTCAACTTCTCGATCTGGTTGATATAATCTTCCATGAGTTTCCACAATTCTTCACGATACAAATTTTCATTTTTCTCTTGCAAACGAAACAGCGGCGCAATGAAACCGCTGTCCAGCACGGTAAGATCGGCAATTTTTTGAAAAACCGCTTTATGCGTATCCGGAATGGTTTCATTTTTCAAAAACAAAAAGGCTTCGAAGAGTGGCGCAAACGCCCGAATGGTGCGCAGCAACAAACTGCGCAAACCGTCGCGATCATGCCCGGTTCCCAACAACCCCTCGCGCAAATGCAGCAAGTTGCCTTTGAACTCGCGTTCCAATTGCAAACGCAAATTTTGCGGTGAAATTTGCAACGCCGCGAGCGGATCAGCGCCGAACACAACCTGATGATGCAATCTCATGTCGAGAAATTCGACGGGGAAACTATCGAGCGAAACTTGAATATAATCCCGCGTGAACACCCGCGGAATTTGCACATTGCGTGGCCGCCATTTTTGCGTGATTTCCACGGCCTGCCGCAGCTTCAACATGCCGGTCGGCGTTAAAATGACGAGAAAATTAATATCGGATTTTCCCGCCACGTATTC
>CAYZFF010000210.1:5763-7769 GCA_964477305.1 uncultured Cytophagia bacterium | reverse complement strand
CGCGTCGAGCGCTCGATAACTTCCGGGCCGTACAAATCGGAGCCGAAACTTTTTTCCAAAAGTTTTTGCGTGCGGCGCTGCTGAAAAAATGACCAAAAACCGAAGAAGTCAAAAAAGGCGCTGGCCATCGCCGCGAGTAAGCCGAAGATGGCGAGGAGGGTCCACTGCTGGGAACTTAAAAAAGTTTTGAGAAAATCGGTTGAATCGGGTGACATGGCGATTTTAGAAAAAAGTGAAGTCGGACTTGGTCAAAGGATTTCTCTAAATTTGAAAAATCGGCGTGACCAAGTCCGACTTCACACGGATCACTGAATATATTTCCGCGCGCCGAGATAGCTGGCGGCGAGGCCGAGCAGGATGCCGGCCACGATCAAGCCGGCAAACAAAAATTTCGGCAGGAGCAACGCCGTGCCGAGCTGCGACAGCACGAGGCGATGAAGCAAATAAATGAGACCGGAAGCCAGCAAGCCGCCGAGGGCGCCCTGCAAAAAACCCTGCATGAGCAAGGGCCGGCGCACGAAGCCGCGCGTCGCGCCGACGAGCTGCATGATTTCGATGAGCTTGCGCTTCGCGTGAATGACGAGGCGCACGTCGTTGATCACCAGCAGAAACGCGCCGGCGCAAAAGGTGAGGCCGAGCGCCGCGCCGATGAGCAGCGCCCATTGCACGTAACGATCCAGCGCTTCGGCGAGATCGCGGCGATAGACGATTTCATCGATGCCGGCGAGTTTTTCCACCGTTTGCACGATCCGCGGCGCCGCGGCGCTGTTTTGAAATTCCTTTTGCAGCGCAATCCGAAACGACGCCGGCAGCGGGTTCGCGTCAAGCGCTTCGAGAAAACCGGCGCCGTCTTTGCCGTTGCGCGCGAACTCGCGCTTGAAAATTTCCGCGGCTTCTTCTTTGGAAATAAATTGCGCTTCGGCCACGCCGCGCACTTGCAAAATCTGCCGGCGCAATTCGGCAATCTCGGTTTGGTTCAGCCCGTTGTCGATGAAGGCTTCAAACTCGATGCGGCTGCGCATCGCATCGACCAACCCCGACACATTCACCGCCACGACGCTGAGCACGCCGAGCAAAATCAGCGCGAACGTCATCGTCAGCAGCGCGATGAACGAAGCCAATTTCGCGCGGCGGAAGCCGTCGAGGCCCTCGCGGAGGCTGTATAAAAAACCTGAATTCATTGAAATCAATTTCTGCAACGAAAAAAACTGTTATTCCGGAGGAATCTTTTTTCATTTCAAACACTGTGCTCGCGTGTAAAAGGATTCTTCCAGAATGACACATTCCCTTTCGTTGCGGTTCCATTTTCATTGCAAGCAATTTCCCCAGACGAGCCGTCTGGGTTACGTCGTCATACCGTTTTCGATGCGCACAACGCGCTTGCGTGGCGAAGGGCGCGATTCAAACAGGGCGTAATTATGCGTTGCCATCAACACCGCCGTGCCGCGGGCGTTGATTTTTTCGAGCAGGGCCATAATGCCCTGCGTGGTCACCGGATCGAGATTGCCGGTCGGCTCGTCCGCGAGCAAAATAAAGGGATCATTCACCAGCGCGCGAGCAATGGCGACGCGCTGCTGTTCGCCGCCGGAAAGTTCGTGCGGCATTTTGTAACGTTTGTGACTCAAGCCGACGTTGGTCAACGCGCGCAAAACTTTGCGCTTAATGTCTTTGCGTTTCGCGCTGGTGACCTGCAAGGTGAACGCAACATTTTCATACACGTTGCGATCTTCGAGCAATTTAAAATCCTGAAAAATGATGCCCAATTGCCGGCGCAAAAACGGGATCTCCTCCGGCGAAATCGTGTTCGAATTAAATCGCCCGACCACGACCTGCCCATCGGCCGGGCGCTCGGCCATATAAATGAGGCGCAACACCGTGCTCTTGCCGGCGCCGCTCGGCCCGACGAGAAAAACAAATTCGCCGCCGCGCACGGTGAGATTCACCCCTTTAAGGCCCTCCCCGCCGCGATAGCGAACTTTGGCATTGGCTAATCGGACAACGTTCAT
>CAYZFF010000210.1:0-5663 GCA_964477305.1 uncultured Cytophagia bacterium | reverse complement strand
TGAAAGCACATAAAACCTCCGATCATATTAATCAGGCACCATTGTGATCAAGCGCGGAAAATCAGTTCCTGTATCAACCTGCCAGATCGTCCGAACAAACAATGTTCGTCCATCTGGTGTTTGAAGCGGAGCGCGAATCTCGTAACGGGTTCCATACATTGTTTGTCGCACTAAATCCACCTCGAAATTGCAATGAAAATGTCGAATATCTGATTCAAGTTGTTGCCAGTTATCATCGCGATAACCGAATTGAGCAAGCAACCGGGCTTTGGCGCCGCCGCGTTTGTGTTCCGTATTTAAAAGATACGTAGCGAGTTTATCACGCTCAATGAAAGCGTGTTCGGAATTGGGAAGTTTCATATCTTTCGCAACACAAAGTGCACGCGATCCGATTTTTCCGAGCCGGGCTGGCGCGACATGCCGTCAAAACATCCGGCCACCGTCCAGTGCCGCGGCTCAATCATTGCATTAATTTCTTGCAACGCATAAATCCGTTGCTCATGCCGCTCGCGCACGGTTGGGCCCCGGCGAAAAGTGTCGGCGATAAAAAACTCGTTGACCTGGATTTTTCGGTACGGCTTGAAATACGCGTGGCGGATATAAGACATTTCCAAATAACTTTCGCGCTCGTAATAGTTGAGAAAATGGCGGCGGCAATTGCGCTCGGTGCAAACATCGAAAATGAACAAACCGCCGGGCCGCACCGCTTCGGCAACGCGTTGCAATAACCGGCGCGCGCTTTCCGGTGCAACACAATAGTTGAAGCTGTCATACAAACAAATCACTGCGTCCACCGGCGTCGCGACGGCGAGGTGTTGCATATCCCCACGCCACAGGCAAGCGGCCGGCGGCAAATTGCGGGAAGCAGCTTGTTCCCCGCCGCCGGTCGCGTACAATCGGTTCAACCGGCGCGCCGCTTGTTCCAACATATCAAAGGACAAATCCAAACCAAAAACTTGATAGCCCGCTTTCACCAATTCGGCCAACATATTTCCGGTGCCGCACGCCAATTCGAGCACGCGTTTGACGCGCTCACCTTCGGCCAGTTGCAAAAGATCAATGATGTGCAACGCCCACCGTTTGTAATTGACATGGCGCATGAGATGATCATAGAAATACGCCACGTTGCAATAGGGGGCGACCGTTTCAGTTCGCCGCGAGAAGAGCCGCGGCCAGCCGGAGCGCTTCCACCATGCTGGCGGGGTCGGCGAGATTTTTTCCGGCAATGTCGAAGGCAGTGCCATGGTCGGGTGAAGTGCGAATAACCGGCAAGCCGGCAGTGTAATTCACCGCGCGGCCAAAGCCGAACATTTTCAGGGGAATCAAACCTTGATCGTGATACATCGCCAGGTAGGCGTCGAAATTATTTTTTTGATATTGTCCAAACAGCGCGTCGGCAGAGAAAGGGCCGGCCGCGTCTATCCCCTCGGCGCGGGCTTGCAGCAGCGCCGGGGCGATGATCGCTTCTTCTTCATCGCCCAATAAGCCGCCTTCGCCGCCGTGCGGATTCAAGCCGGTCACGGCGAAGCGCGGTTGCGCAATCTGAAAGCGGGTGGTCAAATCTTTTTGCAGCACGCGCAGGCGCCGCACAATTAAATCCGCGGAAAGGGCGGCTGCGACGTTACGCAGCGGCAGATGCGTCGTCACCAGCGCGACGCGAAAATTTTCGGCGACGAGCATCATCGCAAACTCGGAGGTCCCGAGGCCTTCGGCAAGCAATTCCGTTTGGCCGGGGTAACGAAAACCGGCGAGATGCAGCGCGTGCTTGCTCACCGGCGCGGTGACGATGGCGTGAACTTTTCCAACCCGGGCCAAAGCCATCGCGCGGGTCAGCGCCTCGCCGGCAATTTTTCCAGCCTTCTCGGACAACTCGCCAATTTGAATATCCGCCGGCTCCGGCGCGCTATCCAGCACCACGATGGGCGTACCCTCCGGCCATTCAGTCAAATCGGCAATACGGCGCAGCGGCAAATTAATCCGCAAATAATTTTGCCAGAACCGCACCGCCGTTTCCGGGCCGACGAGCGCCACGCGAAAGGCGCGGAGCCACGGCGTTTGCATCAACGCTTTCAGGGCAACTTCCGGGCCGATGCCGTTAACGTCGCCAATCGTGATCGCAATGGTTTTGAGAACGGGCGCGCTCATAAATAATGTTACAATATAGCGGCTGAACCGCGAAAATGCAAGCGCCGATTCGCAATTCATTGGAATTGGCGCAAAATTCGATTGACTTTTATGGCGCCAGCGCCTAATTTAGAATAAAACTTCTTTACTTCATTTGCCTTGTTCTTATCAGGACGATGGTGTGTATGTCGTTGGATGCCATAAAAAAACAACTGGGCGCCACCCCGTTTTTTAAAAAAATACTTCACGCTGCAGCCGGCGAAAAAGAAACCGTGATTCACAACGCCCCGGGCTCCTTGCCGGCGGCGCTGCTGGCGTTGTTGTTTGAACAAACCCGCAAGCCCTTTCTTTGTGTCTTCCCATTTATCGATCAGGCCGAACGCTTCAAAGACGAGCTGCAGGAATTTTTGCCGGAAGGCGCCGTGGCGCTTTTCCCGCCGCCCAAAGTTTTGCCGTGGGGCCATCACGACGTGCAGGCCACGTCGCAACAACTCGAAGTGCTGGAGCGTTTGTTAGAAGCAAAGCAGAATCTGCCGCCGGTCGTGGTCGCCAATGTTCACGGGCTGCAGGTGCAATTACGCTCGCCGCAAATGATGCGGCGGCAAATGCTGCAATTTAAAAAGGGCGAGGAACTTCCCTTTGCCACGGTGATCGAGCAATTGACCACGATGAATTTCGAGCGGCAGCCGATGCTCGAGCGGCCCGGCGAAATGAGCGTGCGCGGCGGCATCATCGATATTTTTCCATTCGCGCGCGAGTTGCCGATTCGGGTTGAATTTTGGGGCGATACGATTGAATCGATTCGCGAATTTGATCCGGCGACGCAGCGTTCGCAAGGCGAACTGCCGGGGCTGGCGGTTTATCCGCAAAACATTCAACCGGAGGGCCGCGACGAGGCGCAAAAAGCCACCACCTCGCTGCTGGAATACTTGCCGCCGGAAACCACTGCGTGTTTTTTTCAAACTGAGCAGATGGCCATCGCGCTCTCGGCGCGCGAGGATGATTCTGGCAGCACGGGCGACGACGAAACCTGGTTGCCGGGAGAAGAAAAAGCGCCAAGCCAGGATGAGGCATTGGAGGAATTTCTGCGGCGATTCGGATCGTTCCCACGGCTCGTTTTTCCCGCCATGCACACGGCGTCTACTCAACTCACGATAGATTGTCAGGCGCTGCCGCAAGCGTCGTTTCACGGCGATATTCTGGCGCTGCGCGGCGACATGGAAAAATTTTCCGAACGGCATACGCCGGCGCAACTTTACTTTCTCTGCGAGTCGCCGGCGCACCGCGAGCGCCTCAAAGATTTATTCGAAGAACGCGAGTTCAATTTTTCCGAATTGCACGTGATCACCGCCGGGTTGCACGGCGGCTTTCAATTGCCCCAACTCGGACTGGCGGTTTATACCGATCATGAATTTTACGGCCGCGTGCGGCGTGTGCGCCAACGCCGCCAACGGTTCAAAGAAGGCCTCACGTTTCGTCAACTCAAAACGTTGCTGCGCGGCGATTTCGTCGTGCATGTTGATCACGGCATCGGCGTTTATCAGGGCTTGCAAAAAATCAAGACCGGCGATTTCGAGCGCGAGTGCTTGGTGATTCAGTATCAGGAGCAGGACAAGCTGTTTGTGCCGCTCGAAAAAATGGATCGCGTGCAAAAATACAGCTCGCAGGAAACCGGCGCGCCCCGCGTGCATAAGCTGGGGGCACCGGACTGGGAGCGCATGAAAAACCGCACGAAGAAACGCATCAAGGATATTGCCAAAGATTTGATCAAACTTTACGCGGCGCGCAAAGCGCAACAGGGCATCGCGTTTCCGCCCGACACCTATTGGCAGAAAGAACTCGAGGCATCGTTCATTTACGAAGACACGCCCGATCAAGCGCGCGCGGTTGAAGAAGTCAAACGCGACATGGAGAGTGAAAATCCGATGGATCGCCTCGTGTGCGGCGACGTCGGTTACGGCAAAACCGAAGTGGCGATTCGCGCCGCCTTCAAAGCGGTGCAGAGCAGCAAGCAAGTGGCGGTGCTGGTGCCGACGACGATATTGGCGCAACAGCATTTCAATACGTTCAACGAGCGGTTGCGGCGTTATCCGGTGAAGGTCGAAGTGTTGTCGCGCTTTCGTTCTTCGGCGCAATTGAAGCAAACCGTGGAGAAACTCAAATCCGGCGAAGTGGATATCGTCATCGGCACGCATCGCCTGCTCTCGAAAGATGTCGCGTTCAAAGATCTCGGCTTGATGGTGGTGGATGAAGAGCAGCGTTTCGGCGTGAAGCACAAAGAACGGCTCAAAGAATTGCGCGTCAATGTCGATGTATTGACGCTCTCGGCGACGCCGATTCCGCGCACGCTGCACATGTCGCTGCTCGGGGTGCGCGACATGTCCACCATCAACACGCCGCCGAAAGATCGCCTGCCGGTGCACACGGAAATCTCGCAGTTCGATCGCGATTTGATCCGGCAAGTAATTTTGCGCGAAGTGCATCGCGGCGGGCAGGTTTTCTTCGTGCATAATCGCGTCAGCTCCATTTATCGCATGGCCGATCTGCTGCAGCGGGTGGTGCCGGAGGTGAACTTCGGCGTGGCGCACGGGCAAATGAACGAGCACGAACTGGAGAAAGCCATTTTAGAGTTTATGGAACGCAAGTTCCACGTGCTGGTGGCGACGATGATCATCGAATCCGGCCTCGACATGCCGAATGTGAACACGATGATCATCAATCGCGCCGATCGTTTCGGGCTGGCGCAGCTCTATCAATTGCGCGGGCGCGTCGGGCGCAGCCACCACAAGGCGTATTGCTATCTCGTGATTCCGCCGATCCGCAATCTCACCACCGACGCGATCAAACGCCTCGAAACCATCGAACAATTTACCGATCTCGGCAGCGGCTTTCAAATTGCGATGCGCGATCTGGAAATTCGCGGCGCCGGCAACATGCTTGGCGCGGAGCAGAGCGGATTCATCGAGTCGCTCGGATTCGATCTGTATTGCAAGATTCTCGAAGAGGCCGTGCAGGAAGCGCGCTTCGAAGAGATGCCGCAGGAAGCCATCGCCGCGGTCGCCGAGAAAAAAGAAGAGTGCCGGGTTGAGTTAGACGGTGATGCGTATTTGCCGGATGATTACGTGGCGATGCCTGCCGAGCGCGTCGCCATCTATCGCCGGCTGGCCGAGGCGAAAAAACTGGACGATATTCAATCCGTGCAGGAAGAGTTGGCGGATCGTTTCGGCCGCTTGCCCGAAGCGGCGGAAAATCTGTTGGGCATGGCGAATTTGAAAATCATCGGCACCGCACTGGGTTTAAAGAGCTTGCAAATCGCACCGCGGCAAAGTCTGGGCATTTTCGGGGAGAACAACCGTCCACAGAAGGGGGAACCGATGAAACAATGGATCGGTTCAATGATGCAACGCGCGGCGGTGCCGTTTGAATTTGTGCAGTGGCCGGGCTTCGGCGTGCGGCTGCCAATTCCCAAACCACAAAAAGCTTTGCCCTTGACTTTAAAGTTTTTGCGGAGTTTATTAATAAATGCACCTGTTACAGAC
>CAYZFF010000209.1:0-7781 GCA_964477305.1 uncultured Cytophagia bacterium | reverse complement strand
TGACATAACGAGGTGAATGGCCACATTACCGAACTTGATCGTCAAGCTTCATTAGGGACGCCTTCGCAAATTTACAGTCACATATGCCGATCTGAGTTTTGCGCCTGAAGGCGCGACTACAAACTTTTACGGATTGTAAACCGTCGCCAGCACGACGCGCCCGACTTTTTCCAAACTGGCGGCGCTGCATTTATCCGGAGTGTCACCGGCGGTGTGCCAATAAGCATAATCAAAATCGATCAGATCAATCACCGGAATGCCAACTTCCAAAAGTGGAATGTGATCATCAGTAACCTGATGTTTAGCCGTTGGAATGAATTCGGTAACGCCGAGGCGCGCGGCGAGATTCCACACGCGATCGACAACGGCGCTGGCGTAATTTACGGAATTGACTTCCTTATAAAGCTGCAGATTGGCGCCGCCAACCATATCGAGCAAAAGCCCCATCATCGGATTAAATGCGGCGGCTTTGTTCCGCGCGAAATAACGCGAGCCGGCGAGGTAGGTATCATTCTGGCCGCTAATTCCCGCATCTTCGCCGTCGAATAAAATAATATCAACGCCGACCGGCGGCGGTGAACTTTTCAGGGTTTTGGCAACCTCCAACAGCACCGCCACGCCGGAAGCGCCATCATTCGCGCCGAGAATCGGCTGGCGACGCTTGCTGGTGTCCGGATCTTCACTCGCCCACGGGCGTGAATCCCAATGCGCGCAGAGCAAAATTCGTTGCGTCGCCTTCAAATCAAAACTCGCAATGATGTTCGTCAGCTTAACCGTTTTTTGCATGCCGGAGAGATATTCGTCGAATCGCTGTTCCGCCACCTGATCGGCATATTTCTTTAATTCTTCAACAAGAAAAACCCGGCAGGAATCATGCGCCGGGGTGTCCGGAACGCGTGGGCCGAAGTTGCATTGTTGGACGAGTAAATTGTAAGCGCTCTGGCCGTTGAAGGGAAGAATGGTCAAAGCCTGAGGTTTTTTCGCGCAGGCGGGGAGAAATAGCAATAACACTAAGAATACACGCGAATTAAAAAATAAATTTCCACAACGCCAATCATCCATCATTCTTTCACTCCATTTTGCCAGGCGGGCTGCCTGGGCTACGTTACTCGCCGCGAATCGAAATATTAATGTCGATGCCAAGTTCTTTGATGTTCGTCGTGCCGGTTAGCTTGCTCTCGGTTTTGCCGATTTCAAAATGCGCGCCGCCGCGCACGCGATTGCTGAACGAATACGTCATCCGTGGGCTGAATGACCAGCGTTTCGTGCTGTTGGCGCTGATGTCATCTGCCGAGCCGCGCCGCAAACCGGACTCGCTGGCGCTTTTGAGAAAGGTGGCGGAAATATCCACCGAGTTGCGCAATTCTTTATTCTTAAAAAATGGCAAAGGGATTTTAAAGCCTGCTTGTTTGGAGTACGTCGCGGTGAACGACAATTCATTCGTGCGCGAAATCGACGAGCTTTGGAAAAACAACGAGTCGCGCGCGGCATCATAATTGTAGGTTGGCCGGTCGCCGGAGGTTTTGCTGTATTGAAACGTCACCACCATGCCGTTTTTCAGCGTCGAATTGACTTTGATCAACGGCCGAAAATTGAAGTTAAAATCTTCGCCGGTAATGCGGTCGGGGGCGCCGTTCCACGTCGAAGATTTCTTGCCGCCGAAACCATGCTCAACGCTCAAGTTCGTCACGAACTTGCCAAACAACTTAAACTTTTCCAAACCGCTCCAGCGCACCGACCATTCTGGAAACGGAATGTCCACTTCCGGGATAAATGACAACCCCAACTCCGAAGAGCGCAGCCATGAATCCGAAGTGGTGCCGGTAATGGTTGTGCTCTCATTGCGACTTTCATCGTGATCAAAGCGAACCGTAATGTTAAAATTCCGGCTGATATCAAAACCCGAGCTGGCCGAATAATTATCGCGACGCGAAAACGTCGAAGGCGTGGTCTGCACGCCGGTAACCTGGCCGAGGCCGGCGTTGCGCGTAAATCCCAGTTGATAGCGTAAATTGGGCCGGCCCGTCTGCAGCGCATAATCGGAATAACTGTCGTTGCGGCTGAAATTCACGCTGACATCTTTGAATTTGGTAAAAACGCTAAAAAGTTGCAATGGTGAAATACCGCGCCGAGGTTTGTCTTCTTTTTCCTTATCCTCTTGCTTTTTGTCATCTTTGTCTTTAGGATCGGGGCGGTTTTCCTCATCAGGACGTTCTTCCTCACCGGGCGGACGACGTGAACGCTCACGTTGTTCGCCATCGTCATCATCGTCATCGGGATTATCATCACCCGGCGGTTGCTGGCCCGGGGGTAGTCGCGGGGCCGTCCGTTGTTTACGATCCGGCGTGGCGCTGCCCGGCGGCGCTTCTTTGCGCTGAAAAATTTTAAACATGTCGCCCAGCCGCAACGTCGAGCTGGCCGTCAGCGTCGCGCTCGTGCCGGCGCTGCGACCGACTTCGCCCTGCTGGATGTTATTGCCGTACCGGTAATTGCTGGTGTAGCTCACATTCGGATTAAACCACTGAAACAGGTTTGGCGAATACCGAACGCCGGCGGATTGCGATAAACTCACCACTTCGTGATCACCGGAAAGCAGCGCGGTCAAACCTTGTTTCGGGGCGACGGGGAACGGCAAAACCCCGCCCTTCTCCAGTGAATCACGGAAGGCGCGGCCGCGCGACAGCAGATCACTGGTGAACCCGCGGGAAAAATCAAAACTGATGTTTTCCACCAATTTCAATGCGGTGCGAAAATTGGTTACTGCCGAATAAGCCGCGGAGTTGGTGCGCACGCCGGCGCGGCTGCCCACCAGGCGTGTTTCGGATTTATCATCACTCTTCGTCGCTTGCAATGTGGCGCTAAAGTTCTGCGGCGTATAATAAAGTTTGGTATTGGTCAGTTTACCCAACAGCGGCGCCTTGCCAAACCATTTAAACGGTTCCACGTAGTTTTTCGCGCCAAAATTCAAGCTATAGCCGACATCGCCGGACCACGCCTCGCGCCGGGCGAATTTAATTTGCGAGCTTTGCGCATTGCTTTTGGTGTAGCTCAAACTGCTGGTAATATTGTCCAGCGTATTTTTAATGAAAAAATTCTGCGACCGCGAGCGCCGCCGCGCCGACACGTTAAAACCGAATTGATCATTCAACGCCTTGATTTTCGTCAGCGTCGTATCGGGCAAATCCGGCGTCACCAAAATATCCGTGCCCGGAATGTATTTTGGCTGCGCATCGGATTTGGAATAATTCATGCTAATCGGAATCGACAGTCCCAGCCCCTCTGGCAGCAATTTATCGAACGTCATCCCGCCGCCCACCGTAATATTGGTGCGATTATCCCCGCCGCCAAAACGCTGCGAGACGTTGTGAAAGTCCGCATCCTGGCGGTTGATCTCGCCATTGACCGTGATGAAATCGGCCAACTTGAGATCGCCGCGCAGACGCAGCGCAATGCCCTTGTCTTTTTTCACTTCCACGACGCGCAACTCGTCCATCCAAATTTCGCCCCAGAAATTTTTGCTCGCGTCAAGATTTTTGATGCCGGCCACCATCGTGCGCACGTTCGTCAATGATGGATTGCCGCGCACCCGCAACTCCCGGGTCGCGTCAACTCGTTTGCGGCGATAACGCAACACGTCTCTTTCGTAACCAGTTACGGCGCTATCAGCAGGTAGAATCTCTTTTAAGCCGGCCAACTCGATGAGATCAATATCCATATTATTTTTCTCATCCCACCCCGCAAAAACTTTCTCGCGAAACTCATAAAAATTACTCGTGTCCGCGCCAAAGCGAATAAAAAATTCAACGCTTTCCAGCGGCGCGCCACCGGCCCGGCGCAAATCCTGTTTGCCATAAACAAACATCTTCAACCGGTTATAATTAACCAAATTCATCGGTTGAAAGAACGTTTTCTGCGCCACGGCGATTTCATTTGGCCGCAAACCGCTGCCTTCGTTTTTGACGCGCAAGGTTTGCGATTGCTCCTTCGAGCGCAAAAACGTAATGCGATCGACTTCACCCTGTACGCCCGGCGGCGATTCATACTCGCCGGGATTTTCTTCGTTATTCACCACGGTCACTTCAAACCGCTGATCTTGAATCGCGTCTTTGAAATTCGTTTCGGTTTTAATGATACCGACTTCTTTCCACTCATTGCCGACCAGGCTGATATCCGCCAAGCTGAGAAAGGCCCCGCGCGCGTCATCAACGCTATCAACCCAAACGCGCACATATTCGATGCGGCTAAAATCCGTGGCCGTCAAATTGCGCGTGCCGTCACTTTTAATGCCGTCCGACAATGGAATGCGATACAGCTTCCAGCCGCTTAACCGGCCGCCTTTAAAATAACGATCACGCACCGCGACATTGCCGGTGTCAATGGAAAACGTGTAAGAGATATAATTATTTGCCAAATCGAGGCCGCCATTGGCATTGATATCTTCCGTGTCCGGGCGAATCGAGCCGCCGGCTTCATTCGCGTCATTCTTGCTGTTCTCGGTGCCGTTAATATGATCGTAATCGAAACTGCGCGAAGCGTAACTCCAATCGTCATCACTCGGTGGCTCGCCAAAATTCTTTTGTTGATCGCCGGTCAATTCCCAATAATCCTTGCTGGCGCCGTCGTTGCTAAAAGTCGCCGCGCCGTCACTGCCTTTCACGCCGTCCACACCGATATCTTCGCCGTCGTCCAAAATATTATTGCGAATGCCGCCGAAAATATCTTCGGTATTGAGCTGGCCATTGGGAATCATATCTTCCGAAATCTGGCCGAGATCAACATGCACGCGGCCTTTGGAGCCGAAAAACCAAATTTCCAAAAACTTGCTGTCCGTCTGATCAAAAAAACCGGGAGAGAGCGCGCGCATAATGCCGCCCCATGAACGCCGCAATCCCGGTGGCGTCGTTTTATCGATTTCATTCGCGGTCGGATCAAATTCCAACGACAACACCTGCGTGATCTGGTTGGTTTGATTGACGTCACGTTCCGGATAAATTTCTTGTGTCGCCACGCCGCTGAACGGGTTGTACCAAATCAGCTTGCCGCGCCGCGCCAGGGCGCTGCGTTCCTTTCTGGCGCTCAAGGCATCGGGCGGCGCCACATTGGTCGGATCATCTAAAATTTCTTTGGGAATCGAGGCCTGCACCCAACCGCGGCGAATCACCCCCAGCGGGGTCGAGCGTTTCGACGCTTCGAAATCGTCCACATACGCCACGCCGTCCTGGTCACCCGGAACTTTGCTGTTCAAAGTATTGGGATTCGGCAGAATTTGCGCGATTTCACCTTCCATCCGAAACTCGCTGGATTCCTGCGTCGAAAGCATGGGCAAAGCATTTATCGCCCGGCTGAGAAAATTCGGCTGAAATTTCAATGCCGCATTCACATCCCAAATCAAATTACGCATCGGCCCGTTATCCACGCTGCCGAGCCGAATGCGCTGATCCAGCGTGCGCTGGCTTAAATACAGCAGCGTGCCGCCGAGATAAGAGTTGGGATTGAACCGGTATTCCGCGCGGGCGCCAAGAATCGACTTCTTTTCGAGTTGAAACAGCGAATTGCTCTGATAGGAAATCTCCACATTGGCATTCGGTTTATTCGCTTCATCCTTCAAAACCGTCAGATTGCCGGAGAAATAATCGATGATGTAATCCGTATCGCGCTGCAGCTCGACGCCGTTGAGCAAAACTTTTTCCGAATTTTCAATGATGTTAAAACCGAGGCTATAATTACTGCTGCGCGTTTTGGATTTGACTTCGATATAATATTTGCTGGCTTCATCAATCTCCGAGCGAATCTTGGTGTTGTACATGCTCACATTACGGTTGTTGATGGAGCGGTATTCGCGCGCCAGATCGAGCAACGCCGGGGTTCCATCGACGAAAGCGCCGAGCGGATCAAAGGGCCGCAAATCCGGGAAGATCAATTCACCCCGCCCGAGATTGAGAATGACGTCATCGATGTCGATAATATTGTCTGGCTCGGCCGCCCCTGCCACGTTGCGCACGTCCAAACCGAAAATTTCCAGATACGAGCGCGGCCGGCCGGCTACCGTCAGCGCTTCTTGCGGATCGCCCGAAGGCGGCTTGAAAAAAACTTTTAATTCGAACCCTTCGCGCGGAATATTGCGGCCGCCGAGATAATAAACATTCTTCCATTCCAAATCCCACGTGCTGACCGTCGGCACCGGACTGCGGGCTTTAACGAGCCGCAAATTAATCGACGTGCGTTTATTGGGATCCGGATCGGCGATATAATTCACGTCGCCGACCGTTTCCTGCGGCGTGCGAAAAGCCACCCCCAGCACTTCTTCTTCGCCCAGCGGGTTGGTCATGACAATATAACCGAGATCTTTTTGAATGTAATAATCAACATTCGGCTCGAGGCGGATAAAATTGCCGCGATAAATCTCGTCGAGATATTTCAACGTATCGGCGGGATAAGCGATGCCGGGAATTTGTTCCGGGCGCTGGTCGTAGCCCGGCGCGGATTTATAAACAAAAATGTCGGAGATGGCGCGATTGGGGTTAAAGCTGTGTACCCATTTTTGCCGGCTGTAGCGGCGGAATTGATCGCGATACAGCGAGTCGATAAAAAAATACGTGTAGCGGCGATAATCGTAATCTTGAATTCTTTGCGAGCCTTCGGTCGCGCCGCCGGAGAGGGTGAGGCGTTTGTTCTCGCCCTTTTCCTGGCTGGCAATCGCGGTAAGCGCGAGATTGCCGATTTGCATATCGGTTTTCACGCCGAACAAACCGGCGCTGGTGCCGCCAAACGTGACGAAACGCGTGCCCGGCAGCGATAGCGCCACGTTGCCGGCTTCGATTTTTTGCACAATATCGTCTTCAAAACCGGTGTAACTCAACCGAATATTGTTTTCAAAATCAAACGCGCGCTCGCTGTCCTGATCGACGTTAACCTGCACCTTCTCGCCGATGCGCCCGGTGACGGTGAAGCGTTGCTGCTGTTGCATTTTGAAACTAAAATTCGATCCGCGGTTGTACGCGGTTTGCACTTCACTGCGATTTTCGTTGCGCCCGGAAATTTTGATGCTAATATCGCCCTGCACATTCAAACCGACGGTGTTACCGCCAAAAATTTGCTCGAAGGCGCGGCTTTTAATGGGCACGGGAATTTCAATATTGACGCCCCCTAACCCGCGCCGCTGGTCTTCGCCGACGCGATAAACATTCTCCGCCGCAGCTTTGTGCCAGGTGAGATATTGCTCGTACGCCAAACGTTCATTTAAATAAAGCGACAAGGGAATCATGTAACGCTGCCGCACCGGCTGGCCGTTCATTTCTTCCGTGACGATAATGTATTTGCCGGTGGAATCGAGCGCAGTGTTGCGCCGCAACGAGAGGGGTTGCCAATCTAAAAATGACGAAACTTCACCGCGCAGCGAAAGGCCGCGCAGAGGCGTTTTTTCAAAGGGGAAAACGCGCGGATCAAGCGACCGCACCTCGGGTAACCGTAGGCCAATGGCAGACGGCGTGTCGAGCACGTCGCTTAATTCTTGCGCCACGAGAGGAGAGAGCGGCGGATCAAAACAAAAAAAGACCGAAAAACAAACAAAGAGGAAATGCGCCGGTTTCAGTCTTTCAAAGCAGATAAAATGTTTATTCACGTCTTTCACATCAACCCTGAGTCAGCCCCGCGTTTGATACCAATTCGGCTATTTAATAAATTCAATCCAGGACGCGGGGCAGATTCCGGTTTCAGAATCCTGTAGCAAACGGTCGATAACACTCCTCAATTAGTTCAACGGCTCGCTTTGTTTAGTATAA
>CAYZFF010000208.1:4148-7795 GCA_964477305.1 uncultured Cytophagia bacterium | reverse complement strand
CTGTCCCGTTTCGGGACTTCAGTTTTCAGCTTATCTAAAAACCTGGCGTAGATTTAAGTTGGGCGAATACGGTTCCAAGAAGACGAGATGAATGCCCCGTGCCACAATGGAAAAAATGATGCTCAAGCCAACAAGCGCATTCTCAAGGCAAACGGATCATCAACTGTCGCGAGGCCGCGCAGGCGCGCGCTGAGGGCGGCAAAGAGGCGCTTCTGGATCCGATAAGCTTCAACATTGGGTGTGAGGGGGCGGCGGCGCCTATTCTCTTGCAACAGGACAAAAGTACCGGTTAGCTCCTCCAGCGAAATTTTTTCTCCATTTTCTTTTTTCCAAACCCATGCGGCATGAAGCGCTGCGCCAAGCGCCGCGCCCTCGCCTTCAACCGGAATCGTTTCAGCCTCGAAGATATCCGCAATGGCTTGGCACCAAGCATCGGATTTAGCCAGCCCGCCGGTGAGCCGGATTTCTTTTAGCTTTACCGGCATGCGGCGAAAGCCGTCATACAAATTTAAAACGTGCCCTTCCAACACCGCGCGGCAAAGATTTTCTTTGGTAAATTCCTCCAACCCAAAGCCAAAATAGACTGGAGAGGCAAGGGGAACATCCGGCGTTCTTTCGCCAATATACCAGGGCACAAGCAGGCGGCCTTCGTTGCCGGCCTTCGTTTTTTTTATAATTGCATTAAACTCGGCGTGGCTCATCTGATATTGCGCGAGTAGCGCATCGTACCCATTGGCTAAATTTGACACGCAAAGCAGTGGCAAATAGTGGCCGGTGCTGTCGCAAAAAGCTGCGATCTCACCGGTCGGATCGACAAACGGCTGGTTCATGAAACAGTACGCTGTGCCGCTGCTTCCCAGGCTGATGGTAACGATGCCTTCGCACACATTGCCGGTTCCAATCGCGCCATACATATTGTCGCCGCTACCTGCATCTATTTTACACTCCGGCGAGAATCCAAAACGTGCAACCAAATCTGCGGAGATGCTGCCAATCGTTGCCTCCGCAGGCTTCACTTCCGGAAGTTTCTGCTGCAAGTCGGTGGCGATGGCGTCCAGCACGCGCTGCGACCATTGTGCAGTCTTCGGGTTCCATAAGGCCATGCCGGACAAATCGCCCGGTTCCATCACGCGCACGCCGCCGGTGAGATAAAAATTGATATAATTGTGCACCAGAAAAAACGTGGCTGATTTGGCGTAATTTTCCGGTTCGTGATTCACCATGTGAAAAATTTTGGCGGCGGTGTAACCGGTACGCTGGCTATTTCCTACTTCTTCGATCATGGCCGCAAGGCCGCCGATCTTGGCCGTTAAAATTGCACATTCTTCCAAAGTCGAAAAATCATTCCAGAGCTTGCTGGTAGGGCGGGTCAATTTCCCCTGTTCATCCAAGCTGACCAATCCGTGCTGTTGGCCGGAGACGGAAATGCACTTGATATTGGCAAGCGGAATTTTCGAAGCTTTTAATTTCGAAAAAACCTTTTCAACAGCCGCAATCCACATCTCCGGCTCTGATTCCGAGACGCCCTTTGGCAAGCCCGGCTTGACGCCATTTCGCGTGCCATATTGCGGCAGATCATCGTCGTAATTCACCGCATCAACGAACACTACGGCGTCCGCGTCGGTATCAATCACGACTAATTTGCAACTTTGGGTCGAAACGTCGAGTCCAGCAAACAGGGAATTCATAGCATGAGTTTGTTACGAGTGAAATTCTTTAACCAAAGTGTTTTTTAAAATCCGATTGAATTGCCGCCATCGACTGGCAGTACGATGCCGGTGATGTATTTGGCCTGTGCCGAAGCTAAAAATAATGCGGCGTTGGCCACGTCTAACGGTTCACCCAGCTTGCCCATAGGCGTTCGGGCCAGCACGCGCGCTTTTCTGTCGGGATCGTTATCAAGAGCTTTTGAAGACATGGCTGTGGAGATAAATCCGGGTGCGATGCAATTGACCCGAATGCCGTGTGCAGCCCATTCAACCGCCAGGGCGCGCGTCATACCTTCGACGGCGGCCTTCGCTGCCGTATAAGCAATCACTTTGGGTAAGCCATAATGCGCGGCCATCGAGCTGATCATGATGATGCTTCCGCCGGCCTGGGCAATCATTGGTTTCGCTATTTCCCGGGCAAGGGCAAACACTGCGGTTTGATTGGTTTGGATGATTTCCTGATATTCCTGATCCGATACCGCCACGGCATCCTTTTTCAAATTAATTCCCGCGTTATTGACGAGAACGTCAATCGCTCCCATCGAATCATTGATTTCTGCCACCAATTCCGGAAGCCGGCCAAACTCATTTAGATCGAACGCGCGGCAACGAACTTTCTCGCCCAATTGTTTTTGCGCCCAGTTCAGTTTTTCGCTACTTCTGCCGACAATAACAACATTTGAACTATTGGCGACAAAGGCACTGGCGATGGCAAAACCAAGTCCGCTGGCGCCGCCGGTGACCAGGACATTTTTGTCTTTCAGATCTTTGTATAATACAGTCATTTGCAGATGAACTCCTTTTTATTTGGATGCGCTAATTTTTCGCAAGAAGACGTCCCCGAAAAACTGTTCCAGTTGGAAGCCGGTAATCCTGCCTGTCGCATCCTTCTTGAAATGAGCAAATAAATATTGGCCGGGAATATAGAAGTCATTTTCGGTCTCGGCATGCAGCAGCAATGTTGTGTTGTCCGGGCCCAGCACCATCAAGCGGCCGCTCTCTTCCACAACTTTGATTTCAACCTGGGGATTAAGCTGGTAGGTGCCAATGTATTGTGCCAAGATTGCTCGAGCAAGTTTTAAAGACGGGCGCGCGAATACGGCCTGTAGCCCTCTGGTATATCCTTCGGCTTTCGTTCCGGAATGTCCGGTGTTTTCCAATATCCTGGTTTGCAGCGACAGGCCCTTATACTTCCGGGCTTTCAAATGAGCCACGAATTTTTGAAAACCGGTTACGCCTTCAAGCGCTCCGACTGTCATAAAAAGCTTGACCGAAAGGTCGGAGTTCTTTTCAGCATAGCTTTTTTCATAGGTGTAAATGATTTCATTATCCCATCCCAAAGCCGGACTGGTCAGGACGTAGCGCTGAAATAATTCTGTTTCGTTAAAAAGGGCGTATAAAGTAAAAAGGCCGCCAAACGAACTGCCCAGCAGCGTACGATCGTCCGTAACGCGATATTGCGACTCAATGAATGGAATGAGTTCTTTCTTGATAAAGGCGAGAAACTTTGGTGCGCCACCCGACTGTAGCAATGTCGTCGCGCTGGTCGGCGTCAAATCTCTTGCTCGCAGCGAATCATGGTTGGGGCTTTTTCCTCCCCAGGTTATTCCGACAATGACGAGACCCGGCAAAAAACCATCGTAGAATTGTTGACCGAAAATGGCAGTGACCAAAGGGAAATCCCATTGCGCATCGAGAAGATAAAGCACCGGATACTTTTGGTCTTTGCTGCCGTAATTTCTTGGCAAATGGATATACAAATCGTATTCCTGCCCGACAATTGCAGAAGTCATTTTCTGTAGTTGCGTATTCGGAATTTCCACTCGCGGCGGCGGTGAGGTAACGTTCATACTGTTATTTCCCTGGGCATAAAGAGCTTCCAAGTGAAGACCCAAGAGGAGAAGAACAGTTGTTTTACCAATTATACCGACACGGCGA
>CAYZFF010000208.1:0-4048 GCA_964477305.1 uncultured Cytophagia bacterium | reverse complement strand
GGATGCTTGGCCCCGGGAATGGCACATGTCACCGCCGAGAACATCAAAATCCAGCGCAGTGCCATTTGTGTCATCGTCCAATTGGGAGGCACCAGCGGGCGCAAGGCTTCGACCGCGCGCAGGCTCACTTCGTAGTCCAGCCCGGAAAAGGTTTCGCCGCGATCAAACGCTTCCCCGTGCCGGTTGAAAGCGCGATGATCATCCGCAGCAAACGTGCTGGCCCGCGAGAATTTTCCACTCAGCAGGCCGGAGGCGAGCGGCACTCTCGCTAGAATCCCAATGCGGCGGCGTTGAGCCTCGCGGAAAAAAAGTTCAGCCGGGCGCTGCCGGAACATGTTGAAGATGATTTGCACCGACTGCACATTCGAATATTCAATGGCTTTCAAGGCCTCTTCGACTTTCTCCACACTCACGCCATAATAGCGAAGCTTACCGGCGGTTACCAAGTCATCGAGCACACCGAACACTTCAGGCATGTAATAAACTTCGGTAGGAGGGCAGTGCAACTGCAAAAGATCAATCGCCTCCGTCTCCAAATTTTTAAGGCTGCGCTCGACAAATGCAGTCAGATTCTCGCGAGTGTAACCACCGGCAACATGCGGATTGAGCCGACGTCCGGCTTTGGTGGCAATATAGAATTTCTCCGATCGTTCACGGCGAAGCTGCGCCAGCAATCGCTCACTGCGGCCGTCGCCATACACATCCGCTGTGTCAAAAAAATTTACGCCCAAATCGAGCACACGATGCAGCGCTGCCATCGACTCCGCATCATTCACTGTGCCCCAAGTGCCGCCGATAGCCCATGCACCGAAGCTGATTGCCGACACCTGCCATCCGGTTCGGCCGAGTTCACGATATTGCATAAGTCGTAAAATGTAAAACGTAATGCCTTTGTCATTTTTTTGAACGCGGATGATTTCACGGATTAGACGAATTGACGCGGATAAAGCCACAATTAAACCCGTGAGAATCCGTGCCATCCGCGTAATCCGCGTTCAAAAGCTTTTAAAGCCTTTTGCTTTTCAGTAATTACTTTGGCAGTTTCAACACCTCGGCGCCGGCGAGCAGCACCGCGCCGATACCGTGCACATCATTGAGCGGCGCCGGCCGGCGGTAGTAATGAACCAAATCATCACTCACGCCGGTGCCGGTACAAACACCTTCGACCTGCCCGTCGGGACGAATCTTGGACTGCACACCTTTCCAGCCGCGTTGCGCGATGGAGGCGTAGCGCGGTTCAAGATAGTCGTGGTTAATCGCCCGCGCGATCACATACGTAAACATGGCGCTGCACGAGGTTTCAAGATATGAATCCACTTTGTCGAGCAGTTGATGCCACAAACCCTCGCCACTTTGATAACGCGCAATTCCGAGAATGTGCCGCCGCAATAACGCCAACAGCGTGTCGCGCTGCGGATGATCTTTCGGCAAGCGATCCAGCAAGTCAACCTGCGCCAGCAGCGCCCAACCATTGGCGCGTCCCCAGAATGCTACACCCGGACGATTCACCTCCGAGTACCAACAGTGATACATTAGCCCACTCTGCTCATTGAACAAATACTTGTGAAAGTTGACGACCTGTTGCGCTGCGTCATCGAAGTATTGGCTGTCACCCGACCATTCACCCATGCGAGAAAGAAACGCGAGACTCATATAAAGATCATCCGCCCACAGCGTCCACTTGTGCGGGAACGAGCGGACGAGTGTGCCGTCTTCCATTCGGCTCTGGCGCTTGCGCATGTGCTCCGCCGCTTGATTGATGTAAGCGAGATAACGGTCTTGCTGATCTCGGCGATAAACTTCGATCACGCTCGCGCCCATCGCGCCGCAATCGTCCAGCTCTTCCATGATGAAACGCTGGCCGAAAGGATAATTCCACTTGCCCTCGTTTTTATACTTGTTTTCAAAGTAGCGATAGTTGTCAAAATTGAAGGCGATGTTTTTGCTCGCGAACTCGCTGTAAGCCGGTTTATTGAGTCGCTCTCCCAACATGATCATGGCGATATTGAGCACGCCGTTCCAATAGCGCCAATCCGTGTATGCACTTTCCGGACGCAGTTGCGCCTCCGCCGGCGCTTGTTCGAGAGAGGCGAATCGCTTTCCGCTTTTCTGATCGACAAACTGAAACGTCGCGTCCTTGAGCACGCCATCCGCCACCGCGCGAATGCTCTTCTCTGTATCCGCCGAACCTTGTTCCATGCCTCGCTCAGACTTGCAAGAGAATCCGAGAAAGGCAAGAACGAAAGCGAAAATTATGCGACGGTAGTTTTTTTCAACTATTGGTTGCATTAAATTCCGGTTTTCTCCATTTTGCCATTAACCAATCTCCAAATACCCAACGGATTATCATTCTTCAGTTCATCCGGTAAAAGTGCATCTGGAAAATTTTGATAACATACCGGTCGGCTAAACCGGGTGATGGCCGCCGTGCCGACGGAAGTGGTTCGGCTATCCGTCGTCGCCGGAAACGGCCCGCCATGAACCATCGCGTGGCAAACCTCAACCCCGGTGGGGAATCCGTTGTAGATCAATCGCCCGGCTTTGCGTTCGAGAATGCGAATCAAGTCAGCATAATTTTGCAGATCTTCTTCGGTAGCCCAAAGCGTCGCCGTTAGATGGCCTTGCAGTTTTTGGGCAATTGCGCGCAGCTCGGATTTATGATTTACGGTTACCGTCAAAGTCGAAGGGCCGAAAATCTCTTCATCGAGCCGTGCATTGGCTAAAAAATGATCGGCGCTGGTTTGCAGCAAACAGGCCGTGCCCTGAAAACCCGTTCCCTCGGTTTTGCCTTTTGCCAACACCACAACACCTGCACGTTGGCCGAGATTGGCGAGCGCGTTTTGGTACGCTTGGTGAATCCCCGAAGTGAGCATGGTTGCAGAGACGGCTGCTTGAAAATGATTTGCCAATTCATTTTGAAATTGAGCGGCAGCTTCGGAGGTTTCCCAAAACACCAGCCCCGGATTCGTGCAGAATTGTCCAGCGCCCAATGTGACCGACGCCGTCAATCCTTTGGCGATTTCCGTTTTTTTCTCGCGCAGCGCGCCGGGCAGGATAAACACCGGATTGGTGCTGCCCATCTCGGCATAAACCGGAATCGGCGCCGGCCGCCGAACTGCGGCATCGAAGATTGCCTTTCCTCCTCGAAAAGAACCCGTGAAGCCGATGGCTTTAATCAATGGATGTTTTACAATCGCCATCCCCACTTCGATGGAATGGCCATGCAACATGGAAAATGTTCCGCTTGGCATCTTGGATTTGGCAATGGCCTTCAAAATGGCATGTGCAATCATTTCGCAAGTGCCGGGGTGCGCCGGATGAGCTTTAACAACAACCGGGCAACCGGCTGCCAACGCGGAAGCCGTATCTCCGCCGGCCACGGAAAAGGCCAATGGAAAATTGCTCGCGCCAAATATTCCGACCGGGCCCAATGCCTTCTGCATACTTCTGATATCCGGCTTGGGTGTGGGCAGCCGATTCGGGTCTGCCGTATCGATGCGAGCGTCCACCCACGAACCTTCTCGGAGAAGGTTGGCGAACAGTTGCAATTGGTTCACCGTTCTGCCGCGTTCGCCGGTTAGTCTCGCTTCCGTCAAGCCGGTTTCTTCGCAACATCTTTTTATCAAACCATCGCCAAGCGCGATAATTTCATCCGCGATGGCTTCGAGAAATAAAGCGCGTTCCTGTCCGCTCTTTTTGCTGTATGCAAGAAAAGCCTCTTCGGCTTTGAAGATCGCCTGATCAATTTCTTGAAGCGTGGCCTCATGAAATGCCGGCGACATCTCAGCGCCGGTCGCGGGATTGACGGCATGGAAAGTGATCGTTCCATTTCCCGATTGCTCGTCGCCAATAAAATTTAGTCCGGTGAGTTGCATAGTTTTGTTCCATGTCACAAGTGAAGTTCGACTTGCGCTCGACGGTTTTTCTAATTTAGCAAAATCTCACTGCGCAAGTCGAACTTCGCCGCGCTTCCTTACTATTTCACGGTATTGACCAGCATACCGATAGGTTCAATCGTGATGCGAATCTCGTCACCGCTTTGCAAGCT
>CAYZFF010000207.1:6136-7808 GCA_964477305.1 uncultured Cytophagia bacterium | reverse complement strand
GTAACAATGGGTGGCGGCGGCAAAGGTAACATTATTTTCGAAAGGGTTTTTAAAAGTAAAATTATGACGCAATGTGCTATATAGAAAATTAAAACTATCTTTAAAAAGGAATGTTCGCAATAAAATCCTCAAAAATAAAGGAAAATACGCTTATTTCGAGCCAAACAATATTACGCATTGCGTCAAAATTGTCTTGACTTTTATGACGCGATGTGTTATATTCAACGAACTTGATTCATCTGAGCAGAAAATTTTACAACAAAAAACAACCAAAGTCAAGCCGGAATTTTGCTATGCACTGCGCTGAAAATACTTGCATCTCATAAGTGGTTTTTTATCTTAAAAACGACAATTTCATAAGAGTAAATTAAAACTTTCCAGTTGAAAGGATGGGAAAAATGAACGACGTCGTCATCGTCGACGGCCTGCGGACGCCGTATATCAAAGCTGGAACGCTGTTCAAATCGCTGCCGGCGCAGGAGCTTGGCCGTCTCGTGGTCGCGGAATTGTTGGAGCGCACGGGCATTGATCGCAACCTGATTGACGAAGTGGTGATTGGCAACATTGCGCAACCGCCCGAGGCTACCAACATCGCGCGCGTGATCGCGCTGAAGAGCGGCATTCCGCGCCACGTACCCGCGGTGACGGTGGCGCGCAATTGTGCCTCCGGCATCGAGTCGATTGCGAACGCGCATTTGAAAATTGCCGCGGGCATGGCGGAAGTGATTGTTGCCGGCGGCGTCGAATCGATGAGCAACATCCCCATTCTCTACCCGCCGGAATATGCCGACGTGCTCGCCGACATGGCCAAGGCCAAAACGGCGACGCAAAAATTCGGCGCCTTCACGAAAATCAAACCAAAATATTTCAAGCCGGTCATCGGCCTGCAAGTCGGGTTAACCGATCCGATTTGCGATCTCAACATGGGCGAAACCGCGGAAGTGCTCGCCAAAGAATTTGACATCAGCCGCGAGGAGCAGGACGCGTTTGCGCTGCTCAGCCATCAGCGCGCGGCGCAGGCCACCGATCTCGGCAAACTGCGCGAAGAAATCGTGCCGGTTTTTCCCCCGCCGAAATATAACACGGTTGTCGATGAGGACAACGGCATCCGCAAAAATCAATCGCTGGAAGCGCTCGCGAAACTCAAGCCGGTGTTTGATCGCTACTTTGGCACCGTGACGCCGGGCAATGCAAGCCAAATCACCGACGGGGCTTCTGCAGTGCTGCTGATGTCCGCGCAAAAAGCGAAGGAATTGGGCTATGAGCCGCTCGGCTCGGTGCGCAGTTATGCGTTTGCCGGCCTCGATCCTGCACGCATGGGACTCGGCCCTTCACTCGCCACACCGAAAGCGCTGAAACTGGCTGGCCTTTCGTTTAAACAAATTCAGTTGATCGAAATGAACGAAGCGTTTGCCGCGCAGGTGATCGCCAATGAAAAAATTTTTCGCGATTCCAAGCTCGCGCAAAAATGGCTCGGCCGCGAGGAGCCTATCGGCGAAATCAATCGTGATCTTTTAAACGTCAACGGCGGCGCGATCGCCCTCGGCCATCCGGTCGGCTCCTCCGGCACGCGGCTGATTTTGACTCTGCTCAAAGAAATGAAACGCCGTGATTTGAATTTGGGATTAGCCACGCTGTGTGTCGGCGGCGGCCAAGGCGCGGCGATGATTGT
>CAYZFF010000207.1:1955-6036 GCA_964477305.1 uncultured Cytophagia bacterium | reverse complement strand
AGGATGGAAGCACAGGTTTTGGCTTTTCGTTTTGAGATTGAAGCAGGCTGCGGTATTTTGACGCTCGACACGCCGAATGAGAAAGTCAATATTCTTTCCACGCCGGTGATGCAGGAGTTGAATAAATTTTTAGACGAGTTGAACAGCCGTACCGATTTGAAGACGTTGATACTGTTGAGCGGCAAAGAAGGTAATTTCATCGCCGGCGCGAAAATCGAAGAAATTGAAAACATCACCGACCCAAAGGACGGCGCAGAGAAAGCCGCGATGGGGCAAGCGGTGTTTGGCAAAATCGCGGCTCTCCCCTTTCCCACCATTGCCGTCATTGACGGCGCCTGTGTCGGCGGCGGCTTGGAATTGGTTTTAGCTTGTGATTATCGCCTCGCCCGCGATTCGGAAAAAACACGCATTGGGCTTCCAGAAGTTCGGCTCGGCATCATTCCCGGATTCGGCGGCACGCAGCGCCTGCCGCGCCTTATCGGCATTCAGCGCGCACTGGATTTTATTCTCACCGGCAGACTCGTGGATGCGCAACGCGCCTATCGGAGCGGCATTGTGGATCGCGTGATTCCAAGAGAATTTCCGCCGCAACAGTTGCGCCGCCTCGGCCTCGGCTTCGCGCAAGAGATTCAAAGCGCCGAAGCCCGCGAAAAAATTGCCGCGCGCCGCAATCGCGCCAATCCACAGACGTTACTGCTCGAAAAAAATATCCTTGGCCGTAAAGTTCTTTTCGATCAAGCCCGCCGCCGTACGCTGGCTGAAACCAAAGGCCATTACCCTGCTGCCGAGTTGGCGCTCGAAGCCGTTGATAAAGGCTTTGCAAAAAAAGATATAAATGATGGCTTAAAAATTGAGGCCGAACTGCTCGGGAAAGCCGTGGTGACGAATGTCTCAAAAAATCTCGTTAAAGTATTTTACCTCACGGAAACCGTCAAGAAGGATTCCGGCGTCGAAAATTATGCCGGCGCCACGCAGGAGTTTAATAAAATCGGCGTGCTCGGCGCGGGCTTGATGGGCGGCGGCATTGCGCAGTTGATGGCGCACAACAATTTTACGACGCGCATGAAAGACGTCAATCTTGTTGCGGTGGCGAAAGGGATGGAAGCGGCGGCGAGAATCTTCAACGAGTCGGTTAAGCGACGCCGCCTGACGCCGAAAGAAATGCAAAACAAAATGGCGCTCATCTCCGGCGCGGCAGATTATTCCGGTTTTAAAAATGCCGATCTCGTCATCGAGGCCATCGTCGAAATTCTTGACGTGAAAAAGAAAGTGTTTGCGGAAATCGACTCCCTGCTTCCTCCCCATGCTATTTTAACGAGCAACACCTCTTCCCTTCCTATTACCGAAATGGCGCGCGCGACGAAACGCCCCGATAAATTTGCCGGTTTGCACTTCTTCAATCCGGTGCACCGCATGCCGCTGATCGAAGTGATTCGCGGCGCCGACACCAGCGATGCAACGGTTGTTAGTCTCGTCGCCTTCTCAAAAAAAATAGGCAAGACGCCGATTGTGGTGCAGAAAGATTCGGCGGGCTTTTTGGTCAATCGCATTCTCGGCGCCTACATGGCGGAAGCCGGGCGCATGCTGATTGAAGGCGCTAACATTGAGCAGCTCGATAGCGCACTGGTAGAATTTGGCATGCCGATGGGGCCGATCAATTTATTTGATGAAGTCGGCATCGACGTCGCCGCCAAAGTTTCACATATTCTCGAAAATGCGTTTGGCAGCCGCATGGCCGGCGAGGGCATGCTGGATAAAATTGTCGAGAGCGGCCGCCTCGGGAAAAAAAATGGCAAGGGATTTTATATTTACGAAGGAAAAAATAAGAAAATCGATCCGGCCATTTACGCTTTGATTCCCAAAACCGGTAAATTCGACAGCAACTCGGCAGAGATTCAAGATCGTTGCGTATTGCAAATGGTCAACGAAGCCGCGAGGTGCCTTGCGGAAGGCGTTGTGCGCCGTCCCGAAGACGTCGACATCGGCATGATTTTCGGCACGGGGTTTCCGCCCTTCCGCGGCGGCTTGTTACGTTACGCCGATAGTCGCGGCATCGATCTGGTTGTGGGCAAACTCGAAACGCTGGCCGGAAAATATGGTGATCGGTTTAAACCGGCAGATATGTTGATGCAGATGAAACAGAGTGGGAAAAAGTTCTACTTGTGAAACACGGCAAGGCCGGATTACCTTGTTCAATTTTCGATTGGTACAAAATTGTGTTAGCAATTCCGGTTTCTTAAAATAGGTGAGGCCTGTTTATGTCAACCGAAGAAAAATCTCGCAGCTTTTTGAAATCTCTCTTCACCGGTGAAATCGAACAGGAGATGGTTTTTCCATATCCCAAGATGAAGCCGGAAGAGCAGGAGAGTTTGCAAACCATCGTCGACGCGTTCAACGAATTTGCGCGCGACAATATCAAATCCGAGGAAATTGACCGGCTCGGCTACATTCCCCAAAATGTCTGGGACGGCCTCAAGCAAATCGGTTTTTTCGGTTTATCGATTCCGGAGCAATACGGCGGCGCGGGGTTGTCGCAAACGGCATACAGCCGCGTGTTCGAGCAAATCTGTAATTACGATGCGTCGCTCGCCGTTTCGCTCGGCGGCCATTTGTCGATTGGCAGCAAGGGCCTCATCATGTTCGGCACGGATCAGCAGAAAGAAAGATTTCTGCCGCGCATGGCCAGCGGCGAGTTGATGGGATCTTTTGCCTTGACCGAAGCCGGCGCCGGCAGCGACGCCGCCGGCATTCAATCTAAAGCCGTTCTCGATGCGAGCAAAAAATTTTTTATACTCAACGGCGGTAAGATTTGGATTACCAACGGCGGCATCGGCCATGTTTACACCGTCTTTGCCAAAACTGAAATGATGGAAAATGGCGAGAAAAAAGAAAAGATCACAGGTTTTATTGTCGAGCGCGGCATGCCTGGATTTACCTCGGGCAAACCGGAAGAGAAGCTCGGTATACACGGCTCCAACACCACGTCATTGAATTTTGACAACGTTCAATTGCCGGTGGAAAATATGCTGGGGCCGATGGGCAAAGGCTTCAAAGTGGCGATGGAAATTTTAAATATTGGGCGGCTCGGACTCGCGAGCGGCTGTCTCGGCGGATGCAAGGCGCTAACCAAGCTGACCATCGAGCACGCGAAAAATCGCAAACAATTCGGCAAGCCTATCGCACAATTTGAAATGATTCAGGAAAAAATCTCGCAGATGGTCGCGGACACGTACGCCGCTGAGAGCATGGTTTATCTCACCACGGCGTTGGCGGATCGCGAGGGCGTCGATTTTTCGCTCGAATCAGCAATCAGCAAAATCTTTGTGAGCGAAGCGGTGTGGCGAGTGGCCAACGAGGCGATGCAAATCGCCGGCGGCATCGGTTATTCGCGGGATTATCCTTATGAACGAATTTTGCGGGATTCGCGCATCAACTTAATTTTCGAAGGCACAAATGAAATTCTGCGCGCCTTTGTCGCTTTATCGGGTATTCAAGGCCCAGGCGAATATCTCAAGAAAATCGGCAAAGCCTTACGTGCTCCAATCAAAGGTTTCGGGCTGTTGACTGGATACGCGGTGCAAAAAGTTAAAGACAAAGTGGCGCACGATCAACTTACCAGCATTCATCCCGCACTCAGCGATGAAGCCGCGAAATTCAACGAATATGCCAAAGCGTTGCACCAAGCCACCGAGCGCGTGTTGATGAAGCACGGCAAGGATATTATTCTGCGACAGTTTATTCAACGCCGTCTTGCGGATATGACGATCGATTTGTTCGCCATGATCGCCGTCATTTCGCGCGTCGATACGTTGCTCAAGGCCAATGCGCGCGAGGTCGAGCAGGATTTGCTCGTCGCGCAAACATTTATCGACGAAGCCTGGCGGCGGATTCGGCGTAATTATCGGCAAATCGACGATAACCTCGACCGTGAGCGCAAGAAAGTCTGTGAGATGGTTTATGAACGCGGCGGGTATCCGTTTAAAGTGAACGTGTAAACTAAGAACGTTTTCTCGTACTCGTACTCATGCTCTTACTCCTAACCTTACTCAATTTTAAGAAAGTGAAAAGGCGAGTAAGAGTA
>CAYZFF010000207.1:0-1855 GCA_964477305.1 uncultured Cytophagia bacterium | reverse complement strand
TGTGCATGAAGCAGGTGCCGTTGAAAGATTCGCAGATCAAGATCACACCGGACGGCATCTGGGTTGATGAGAAAAACTTGAATTACGAAATCAACGAAAGCGATCATTACGCGCTCGAAGCCGGTTTGCGCTTGAAGGAAAAACACGGCGGCGAAGTTATCGTTGTTTCGATGGGCCCGGCGGCGCGTTTGAAACAAGCCATTTCGCAAGCGTTGGCGAAGGGCGCGGATCGGGCGTTAGTGATCAATCACGACAAACCCATTTTTGATCCGCTGGTCAGCGCCAGAATCTTGGCGGCGGTGATTAAACCAGAAAATCCCGATCTCGTGCTTACCGGCTTGCAAAGTGATGATATGGGCTTCGGCCAAACCGGTGTTGTGCTTGCGGAGTTGCTCGGCATGCCGCACGCGACTTTGGTGATGGAAATCCAAGCGGAAAATAACAAGCTCAAAATCAAACGCGAGTTGGAAAGCGGCTGGTTCCAATATATCGAACTTCCCTCCCCCGCCGTGCTGACGGTGCAATCCGGCTACGCGCCGATTCGTTACGCCACAATCAAAGGCATTATGGAAGCGAAGAAAAAGCCACTAAAAGAAATGACCGTGGCCGATTTGGCCGTGCCGTTGACGGAAACTGTGAAAATGCACAAAATGTATGTGCCGGTGAAAAGCAAGAAGACACAAATCTTGCAAGGCGATGCAAAGAGCGTGGCCAAACAACTGGCGGAGAAATTGAAGAATGAAGCGAAAGTGATTTGAGGGGCGTCCCTCACTCGATGTCATTCCGTAGGAATCTCTTTTGAAATTAAGCAGGGTGCTGGATTGAAACAGGATTCTTCCAGAATGACTTCTTCCTTCTTCAGTGCAAAAATAGAAAAAGTCTTTCAAATCTGGAGATACAACATGGCTTCGGGAATATTAACGATTGTCGAGCAAAACGATGGAAAGGTCAGCCGCATTGGCTGGGAAGCATTAGCCGCGGCGCAGGAAATTGGCGCGGGTTTAAATCAGCAAGTTACTGCATTGGTTTTAGGAAAAAATGCGCCAGCGGCGGCGCGCGCTTTATCGGAAGTAAAACTCCAACAAGTTTGGTTTGCGGAAAATGCGGAGTTAGCGAATTATACGCCGGATGGATTTAGCGCAACAGCGCGGCAAGTGATCGAGAAATCGTCGCCGGCCTATGTTTTGGCCGGTCACTCGTATCAAGCGCGCGATTATTTGCCCAAGCTGGCAACCATGTTTGATCAGGTTTTTTTGAGCGATTGTGTCGGGTATCGTCTCGAAGGCGGCGCGGCGGTATTCGTGCGGCAACTTTTTCAAGGAAAAGTTAATGCCGATTTCTCCTGCACCACGACAAGCGGGAGCCCATATTTTGTCAGCTTTCAAGCCGGTGCCATCAGCAGTGACAAAGTGGTGAAAGGCGGCAATGCAACTGTGGTTGATGCCGGCGTCACTCTTTCCGGCGCAGCCATTCGAACGAAGGTGTTGGAAATTTTTGAGGGCGTCAAAGGCAAAGTCGATTTGACGAAATCTGATATCATTGTTGCGGTTGGACGCGGCATTAAAGAGAAAGATAAATTGCCCGTTGTGGAAGAATTGGCCAGAGCCCTCAGCGCTGATCTGGCGGCGTCACGTCCGGTTTGTGACGATGGCTGGCTGCCGATGGATCGTCAAATCGGCTCTTCGGGCCAAACCGTGGGGCCGAAACTCTACGTGGCAATCGGCATCTCCGGCGCCATTCAGCACATCGTCGGCATGAAAAGCTCGCGCGTTGTCGTCGCGATCAACAAAGACGAGCGCGCGCCGATTTTCGATCTCGCAGATTACGGCATTGTTGGTGATCTTTTTGAAGTGGT
>CAYZFF010000206.1:0-7861 GCA_964477305.1 uncultured Cytophagia bacterium | reverse complement strand
GTGGCTAACTGCAAAACTTATTCCGCAAAACGGCAAATTCAAATATAACAAAATAAGGATATGATAATCCACAACGCCGCATGCGGTTGACGATTCGGATGACACAAAATAAAAACTCCCCGGCCAGGATTATATTCCACTGGCCGAGGAGTTTATTAGATGGACGTTTCAGTTGTGGCAAATTCATGCGGCGTGTCAATTTTTTTGACGACGCTCAAGGCCGCAGCCGTCAAGCTGAAGCTTGAAACTCCGTTTGCTTATTTTACCATCATCACGCGATGCACGATTTGTGACCAGGCGTCGTTGGCCTGTGTCCGATAACGCAGACGCGCCAGAAAAATTCCCGTACCCAGTTCGACGCCACGGTTATCTCGACCGTTCCAAATGATTTCATGATGTCCCGCCGAACGCGAACCGAGCAACAAATGTAATACTTCCCGGCCGGTCAGGTCGAAAATCGTGAGTTCAACTTCAGCCTCACGCGGCAAAGCCAATTGCAGACGGGTCGCGGCATTGAACGGATTGGGATAATTATTGAGCGCAAATTTTTCCGGCAACGGCGCGCTAACGAATTCTTCCGCCGCGGATTTTGCCACGGCATGAGGCTCCGTCAAAATGCCGAAATCATCGATTCGCCAAACGCCGGTGGTTGGCGTGCTGTAAGCCGACAGTTCATAATAAAACGGCGAATCCAGCGTGTAACCCGGCAGCGAAAAAACCTCCGTATAAGCGTCGGTCCACTTCGCGCCGTCGAGAGAGGCTTCGAAGTGAATATTCGTTTGGTCAAACCGCAGGCGCATAAAAAATGCGCCATTGATGACGAGCGCGCCGGTCACGTCGCGTTCCTCTTCGACGCCGTTCTTTTTGGATTGCACAATTAAACGGTACGGCCCGGTGTTGCTGCTACGAAAATTGTAAAACCGATAGAAGTTGGGCTGATCCGCAATACCAAATTTTGAAGCCAAATTATACGTCGGGCTTATGCCAAGCGCGCCGTCGCTATTGGGTTTGGCGACTTTAATTCTGACCCGCGAATAGCGGGCCGGATAAGCCGTGCGCGTGACCACCCAACCGCTTTCGTTGCCGCCGCTGGTAACGGGGAGTGATCGCAGCTCCAACGCCGAATCCACCACCGCAGATTTATTGTTGGCATTCGAACCGAGCCGCCAACGACTCGCCCCGAGCGTATTCGAGTTAAAATTATCGGTAAAAATCCAGTCCGGGGTCTTAAAAGTGGAATCAGCGCTCTTTGCCAGATTGCCGGACTCATCGCGTGAGCGCACGCGATAATGATAGGTTTTGTTGCCTTGCAGTCCGGTCAAGGTTAGCGAATGCACGGCCGTCAGGGTCGAATCAAGCGGCGACAGCGAGCCATAACTCGTCGTCAAGCCATATTCAATTTGTGTATTCGCCGGCTCATTGGTTAACCAATCAAACTTTACGGAGATGCCGTTCAATACTTTCGCAGCCACTCCGGTGATGAGGGGCGGGATGATATCTTTGGTATGGGTGGAAAACTTCAGATAATAAGGCGCCAACGCGTCGGGATTCGACGAAATGCCATACATTAAATAATTGACGCCATTATCCACCAGCACGGCAGAATTGTCGAGAATCGGATTGCCGGGATAGGCCTTCCAATTGACCAAGTCTGTCGAGGTAAACAATCCTCCGGCCCAAACCCCTGCACCTGTGTCGTAATGCCCATAGGCATAATAAACATTGCGCTGTTTGATGACGCTATCAATGGCAATATCCAAAGCCGGATTGACAGAATTCGTCAGCACCGGATTCCCCCCAAACCGTGTCCAGTTCTTGCCATCTGCTGAGGTCGCCAAACCGACTTTACCCGCGCCGTTGTCGAAACCTTCATAAAGCATAAACCACTTATTGCCTTCTTTCCAAACCGTCGGCGTTCCCACGTCATTGGCTTCCCAGCCAGTGCGAGGCGCCAACACCACGCCGTGTCGCGTCCACTTCAATTTGTCGGTCGAAGTATAAAGATCAATCGTCGTGCCGTTGCCATCGCCACTAAACTTATTCTCGGCGTACATATAATAAGCGTTACCGTCTTTAACAATCGCCATGTCTTCGGTCCAATACTCGGTGTAAATCGGATTGTCGGGATGTTTTGTCCAGTTAACACCGTCGGTGGAAAAGGCATAGCCGAGTTTGACAAAATTTTTGTTGGCACGATTATAAGTGCCACTCCAGCCGCCGTACCAGGCGTGATATATGCCGTCTTCATACATAAACCAGCCGCGTTCGGTAATGCGTTCATCCCAGCTTCCCGGCGGCCCGGGTTGCAGCACCGGCTCCGTGGTTTTCGCGGCAAACTCTACCAGGGCCTGGTGTGAAATAAAAAACATTCCGTTGCTGAGGTCGGCGACATTGGGATTCGCCGCATTAGAAAGGCGGATCAAATTTTTATTCGAACCCGAGTCCGGCAATTGCCATCTATAAAGGCCGTTGTTCGGCGTGCTGGCAACGATCGGTTTCCACGAGAGGCCGCCGTCGCGTGAATAATCCAGTTTCACGTTGGCAATCGTGGTGTCGCCTTTCCAACGAATATTCCGCTTTTCGCCGGTAAACCACCATTCCTCGCCGTTGGGCACGGTTAAACGCAAGGCATTGGTAGGCAAAGGGGGCGTCGCAAAAACATAATCACCCGAAAGCGCCAGATTGCCGGCTTCATCTTTCGAGCGCACGCGATAATGATAGGAAGTATTCGGTTGTAACGGCCCCAGTGAAAAATTATGCGCCGCCACCAGATTCGAATCACGCGGGGTTATTTTGCTATAAATTTTTGTCAAGCCGTATTCCACCTGCGCGTCCGTCGGCTCATTGGTTTGCCAACTGATCTGCGCGCCGGTACTGGTAATATTCTTTGCTGTCACCAAACTAATCTTCGGCGGCGTGAGGTCCGGCGGCAGCGCGTTGATGGAGAAATCATCCATTCGCGCCGTCCCATTCAAAGCGGTGTTGTAAGCGGCCAATTCATACAAAAACGTCGAATCCAGCGTGTAACCCGGCAATGCAAAAACTTCGGTATACGCGTTGACCCACGCCGTGCCGTTCAATGAAGCCTCAAAGTAAACGTTTTTAGTATCGAAACGCAAACGCAGATAAACCGCGCCGTTGATCGCCAGACTGCCGGTGACATCAAAACCTTTTTCCACGCCGTTCTTTTTCCATTGCACGAACAAGCGATAAGGCCCGCTGGCGCCATTCCGGTAAACGTAAAATCGATACCAGTTTTTTTGATCGGCGACGCCGACTTTCGAAGCCAGATTCACGGTCGGGCTGAGGCCAAGCGCGCCGTCATTGTTCGGCTTGGCCACTTTGATTTGCACGATGGTGTTACGCGCTTTGTAGGCATTTTTGGTAATAATCCAACCATTTTCCGCGCCTTGCGAACGCAACTCCAGCGCGCTGTTGATGACGGCGGCTTGATTGCCGGCATTCGCTCCCCGGCGCCAACTGTTGGCGTCGAGGCTGCCGGCATTGAAGTTATCCGAAAAAATCGGCGCCACCATCAAGCTACTTTCGCCGTTGGCCGATTGATTTTGTGCCAAGACGACAATGTGACTCAGCAGCAAAATCAAGTTAATCGCCCACCTCTGCACACAGCACGCACAGCTTCGAGACCATCTTGACATGAAAACACTCGCTAAGAGAATAGTGATTAAAACGAAACATGTGACGAAATTTTAAATCTTCGAAAAGAGGTAATCGAGGTGGGTGACACATCACGCTTTAAACTACCGGCAATCGGCGGGAGATGCGCATGACTGCAATTTGAAACAAAAAAGCCGTCAGCACCTGCGTGCCAACGGCTTCAGTTTTTTGAGAGCGTGAGGCAGAAGCTCACCTCTCGCCGAAATCATCCACCAACAAATGTCCCAGCTTGTTGCGTTTGGTTTGCAAATAGCGTTGGTTCGCCGCATTCGCTTCGACCTGGATGGGCACGCGCTCGACGACTTGGAGGCCATAACCTTCCAAACCGACAATCTTTTTCGGATTGTTCGTGAGCAGCCGAATTTGGCGAATGCCGAGATCGTAAAGGATTTGCGCGCCGATGCCGTAATCTCGCAGGTCCGCTTTAAAACCCAACGCTTCATTGGCTTCGACGGTGTCTTTGCCTTCATCCTGCAATTTGTAGGCGCGAATCTTGTTGGCGAGGCCGATACCACGGCCCTCCTGCCGCATATACAGGAGAACGCCACGCCCCTCGTGCTCAATTTGCTGCAGCGCCCGCGCCAGTTGTTCGCCGCAATCACAGCGCAACGAGCCGAGAATATCGCCGGTGAGACATTGCGAATGCACTCGCACCAGCGTCGGCGCGCCGGTGGAAACCTCGCCTTTAACAATGGCGAGATGATGATAGTTATCGGTATCACTCTCATAAAGATGCAACATGAAATCGCCGTAACGGCTGGGAAAGCGCGTGGTCACGATCCGCTGCACCAATTTCTCATGGCGCCGGCGATGCTCGATCAAATCGCGGATCGTCACAATTTTAACATTAAATTGCGCCGCGATTTCCATGAGCCGCGGCACCCGCGCCATGCTGCCGTCTTCATCCATAATTTCACACAATACGCCGGCGGGATAAAGCCCAGCAAGCCGCGATAAATCAACCACAGCTTCGGTGTGGCCCGAGCGCGTCAACACGCCGCCGGGTTGCGCTCGCAACGGGAAAATATGCCCGGGCCGGGCCAGATCATGCGGTTTCGTTGCTGGCGCGATCAACTGCAAAATCGTTTCGGCGCGATCATGCGCGGAAATGCCGGAGGTGGTGTTGCGTTTCGCATCCACCGAAACCGTGAACGAGGTGCCGAGACGCGCGGTGTTGTCGGAAACCATCGGATGCAAATCCAACGCCTCGAGGCGCTCCGGCGGCATCGCCACGCAAATCAAGCCGCGACCGTGCTTTGCCATAAAATTAATCTTTTCCGGCGTCACTTTTTCCGCGGCTAAACAAAAATCGCCTTCATTCTCGCGGTCTTCGTCATCGACAACGATCAGTAATTGACCATTTTTGAAATCGGTAATAGCTTCTTCTATCGTATGAAATTTCATTTTCCTTTTTCGTGTAACGTTGAACGTATTACGTGCTGAATAGAGGTTTGTCAGGGTGAGCGAAGTCGAACCCTTCGACTTTGCTCAACGCAACACTCGAATAAATTATGGTCAAAGTGTATTAGCCTGAAAGCTTATTTTCTCCATAACCCCAAGCGATGAGTTGTTCCGGGGTTAATCGGTTTGCAGCATTCCCCATTAGCAAACGCTCGACATATTTGCCCAAAAGATCGGTTTCGACATTCAGCCAATCTCCGCGCCGGCGGGCGCCGAGTGTGGTTTGCGCCAAGGTATGCGGAATGAGCGCGATGGTGACACGCGCCGCTTCCAAACGCGCCACCGTCAAACTAACGCCGTCGAGCGCAATAGAGCCGTGCGGAATAATGTACCGCAATAATTCCTGGCGCAATTCCACCACCAGAAGTTGTCCGGCCGCCTGCGGAACAATATCGACGATTTCGCCAACGCCGTCCACATGACCCTGCACAAAATGTCCGCCGAGACGATCCGTTGGCCGCAACGCCCGTTCTAAGTTCACCGGATCACTCAATTGAAAATTTCCCAGCGTGGTTTTACGCAGGGTTTCATCAACGGCCTGCACTTGAAAAGTATTTTCCGAACGCGCCACCACCGTGAGACACACGCCACTCACGCTAATGCTGTCGTCGATCTTCGCCTCCGTTAAAATTTTTTTAGCGCGAATGGTAAAGCGGCGTGCCGCGCCGTGCGCTTCCACGGCAACAATTTCCCCGATTTCTTCAACTAAACCTGTGAACATAATTCTAATTCTGCGTGAGAACAATGATAATGCCCAATGCCATCAACGCGATCGCCCCCAGCTTGCGCAGCGTGATCGGCTCGTCGAAAACCCAACGCCCGATCATCACCGCCAGACTCAATTCCACCACCCTTTTAATGATTGAAACGAAACGCAGCGGAATGGTTTGCATGACGGTCAGCTCCAGCGCCAGCCCGCCGGCACAGAACAAAATAGCGCCGAGCAAAAGCGGCCAATGCAGCCGGGCTTTGGTTAACTCCGGCGTTTTAGAAGTAATCGCCAGAAAAGCCAGCAGACCCAAAGCCATACCGGCAACTTGAACAAATGCATGAAAAGCCACCGAAGCGCGTGCCACAGCCAATTTATCGAGCGAAGAATTGATTGACCACAACAAGGCAACACCAACCATCAACAAGCTGCCGCGCTCGCCGCGCAGCGCGCGCCAGATATTTTTGATCTGCACGCCGTGGCTGCGCGCCAAATTTAAACTCAAAGCGCCCGCCACCGCGATAAGAATGCCGACAACCTGGAGCCGCGTGGGGTACTCACGCAGAAAAACCATCGCGAGCAGCATCACAAAAATCGGCGTGAGCGAGAGAAAGGGAATGGTCAAACTGAACGGCGACAGCTTGAGCGCAGTAACGAACATCAAGTTCGCCGCGATATTCAGCGCCACCGCCGCCAAACCAGGCAAAAAGTAGTTGGGCGAGAGGTTAAAATTTCCTCCCAGCGCCAACCAAATTAAAAATAACGGCACCTGGCCGAGTGTCAACAAAATAACGAGCGGAATGGGATTGAGGCGGCTGGCCAGCAGCTTACGCATCGTATCCAATCCAGACCAACAGAGGCTGGCGCCAACCACGAGCAATAAAGCCGAAAATGCAATAGGCATTCAATTATACAAAGGTGGTCAAAAGGATAATATCACAACACGGCGTGTCAAACTTCAGTTTGCTGTGTCGCGCTGCGCGGTTCGCGTAATGTTCCCGTCAGCAGAACATTATCATCAAAAATTTCCCATTTGCTTTTAGCGAACGTTACCGCTTGCTCCAAAGCGCCAATCGGTAAACCCTGAAAGGCCGGAATGCCGTCACCCAGCAATTTCGGCGCGATGAAACATTTGAGTTGATCCACCAAATGCGCTTCGAGCAGCGAGCTAAAAATGCGGCGCCCGCCTTCGACCAAAATCGAGGCGATGTTTTCCTGGGCGAGGCGCTCGCAGAGATGGCGCAAATCAAGGCTGCCCGCAGCCGTGAGGCGAAATGGCCAGACCCGGCCGCCGCGATTTTCAATTTCGGCCATCTTCTCGCGCTCGCGACAATCTTCGCCAATCGCCACAATCGTTTTACTCGTGTGCGCATCGGTCAAAACATTCGCGGTAAGCGGCAGCCGCAAATTCGTATCGACGATGATCCGCCGTGGTTGCGGCCCGGACTCGTCACGCACGGTGAGTTGCGGATCGTCCGCGAGCACGGTGCCGATGCCCACTAAAATCGCATCGTTTTGCCAACGCCAACGCTGCACCAAACGCCGCGCCGCGGCGTTGCTGATCCATTTCGAAGCGCCGTTCGCCGCAGCAATTTTTCCGTCAAGGCTCTGCGCGACTTTCAGCGTAATAAACGGCAGGCGCTTCGTGATGAATTTAAAAAAGACGGCATTCAATTCATGACACGCTTCGGCGAGCAAATCGGTTTCTACCGTGATGCCGTGTTCCCGCAAAATTTTCACGCCGCGGCCATTGACGAGCGGATTCGGATCGAGCGTGCCAATGACCACGCGCGCAATGCCCGCGTCGATCACGCGATTGACGCACGGCGGTGTTTTGCCGAAATGACTGCACGGCTCAAGGTTGCAATACAGCGTGGCGCCACGACCCAGATGTCCGGCCTCGCGCAGCGCTTCGACTTCCGCATGGTCGCCGCCAAACTGGCGATGATAACCGGTGCCGACAATTTCGCCATCGTGCACCACAACGGCGCCGACCATTGGATTCGGGCTGAC
>CAYZFF010000205.1:0-7878 GCA_964477305.1 uncultured Cytophagia bacterium | reverse complement strand
GCGCTGTATGCGGCCGCCTCCAATGGCCACTTCGAAATCGCCAAGCTCCTGCTGGAACACGGCGCGTATCCGAATCCGGAAGTCGAAAGCTCCGCAGATGCGTTGACCATGGCGATGATGAATAAGGATGAGAAGATGGTCGAGCTGCTCTGCTCGTATGGCGCAGCCCGAGCCGTGCATATCATGGCTTACTACGGCGACGTGCAGACGGCAGCGGCTGTATTCGCGGCGAATCCGGCGCTGGCCAATGATCCCGAAGCGCTCAACAATGCGGCGGGAGAAGGCCAGGAAGCTTTCGTGCACTTACTGCTGCGTTATCAACCCGATCTGCCCAAACGCCTCAACTTTCCTTATTGGTCGGTCGGCGCGAAGACACGCGAATTGAACGAGCTTTTATTCAAGCACGGGATGAATCCCAGCCAGCCGGATTGGCTGCGCGTGACGCCGCTGCATCACTTCGCCAGAAAGGGCGATGTGGAAAACGCCGAACTCTTCCTCGACCACGGCGCCGATCTGCACGCGCGCGATGAGGACATCTGTTCCACGCCGCTGGGCTGGGCGGCAAAGTTCGGACAGATTCACCTGGTTGAATTGCTGCTGAAACGAGGCGCCAAGCCGAATCTACCCGACGATCCGACATGGGCCACGCCGCTGGCGTGGGCAACCCGGCGCGGGCATCACGAGATTGTGGAATTGTTGAAACAATACGAGAAGGCGGGCACGCTGCCCAATGGCGCTAACTTTTAAGAGAGCAAAAATATTGCAAGCAGAACGGGCTGGGCGGCTCTCGAAGCCAATGAATTTGTGGTTGCAACATTGCCCTGCGAAATTAAAGTAACAAGCATGAGAATGGAACATGGAACCCAACCTCAAACAAGCCGTGCCGTTTTTTGCGGTGTCGAACCTCGAAGCCTCTCTTCGTTATTACGTTGATGGCCTCGGCTTCGAGACGACCAACAAATGGATCGACGAGGGCAAGCTCCGCTGGTGCTGGCTGCAACGCGGCGGCGCGGCGTTGATGCTGCAAGAGTTCAAGAGGGAAGGCCACGACTCATGGGTGCCCGAAGGAAAAGTGGGCGTGGGCGTTTCGATCTGCTTCATCTGCGAAGATGCGCTGGCGTTTTACCACGAAGTCACCGCACGCGGGATTTCGGCCTCACGACCTTTCGTCGGAAATGGCATGTGGGTCACTTCGCTATCGGACCCGGACGGTTACCGGATCGAATTCGAGAGCTACACGGCCGTGCCGGAGGGGACTGAGTACACCGAGCACGAAAAGAGGTGATCTCCGGTTTTTCATAAAGATTAAACTATGAAATCACTAAGTGCTTTGTTTCCTGCAAACGCACTTGCAAGCCAGCGATTTGGCGTTCCGCATCAAACCGTCACTCCGTCGTCAATCCCACCACGCGATAATTGAATTCATACGACAGGCTGCTGCTCCAATCCGAATCGAGAATTGTTTTGTAGCGCGTGCCGTCGCTGGGGCCGACGGGTTTGCCGTAAGAATAAAACCAATTGATCACCGGCGTGCCGGTGAAACCGAGCGCAATCCAATAACGTCCCGGCGCTAATTTCAAATTGGCTTTAATGAAATCAAAATCCTGCCAGCGATAACCCGGCTGCGAGCTGAGCTGGCTAATGGGGATCAAGCCGCTGCTGGCGAGACGGGCGCCCGGAACCATTTGCCCCGAAGGCGCTTTTTCATCTTGGAGAATTTCCACCCACAGAAAACCCTCGCCGCCAAATTTTTGCAACGCCAGGCCGAGCTTTTGTAATTGCAACGGCTTGGTTAAAACAAAAACTTGCGTGTATTGCGCGGAACGGGTAACATACTCAGCAGTTTCCACTAAAAAATTTTTGCGCAACTCTTGCGTGCCGCCGCTGCCGGCGCTCTGTTCGCGCGAAAAAGCGAAATTCACCCCTTCGGGAAATTCAAGATTGCCGAGCGTAACGACTTTATTTAAACTGGGAGCGGGGGGCGCTGGAACGTTGCGATTCTCCGCCGGTGTTGGTGTGGGCGGAGGCGGCGCCGGCGTCGTGGCCACATAGGGTTCAAAGGTCGCGCGCACTTCCGGCGTCAGCAAAATACTTTTCGGCCCATATTTTTGCCGGCTCGCGGTGAGGTTCACTTGATCTTCCGCAAAATCCGAGTCGATGATCTCCTCAAATTCCGGCTGGCTCGTCGAGCCTTGTGCCGCCACCCAGCGAATCAAACCGTCTTGCGATGTTTCATTGTTGTCCAGTCCGGCCTCGATGCGAATATAACGATTGCTGGTGAACAGTTGGCTTTGCTGTGGATCAAAAGGGACCCAGCCGAGATCGGGAAAATAAACATCAATCCACGAGTGCCGGCCCTGTGCCATGCCGAAGGTGAGTTTGCCGTATTCGGTTTTGGCGTCATACGTTCGTTTCAAGGTTACGCCATTGACGATGCGGGCGGGAATGCCAACGGCGCGCAGTAAGGCCGCAGCGAGATGCGAATAATTTTGGCAATTGCCTTTGCCGGTTTCAAAGGTGTACATCGCGTCGTATTGCGGCGGCGTCAAAACGTATGTCGTGTGATCGATAACCCACGCGAGAATGCGTTGCACCGCGTCAAATTCGGTTTTTACGCCGGCAGTCAGCTCTTTGGCTTTCGCGCGAATGCGGGCGTCGTTGCTCGGCACTTGTTCGGTGGATAACAGATAGTCCTGTGCCGAAGGATCGACGGCGCCCAGTGGAAATGGTTTTGAGGTCGTGAGCGGATTGAAGAGCACATAATTTTTTGCCGTCAACGCCACCGTCGCCGTGATCGGGCCGGCCGGATTTGCCCAGGTCACCACAACGACTTTATTGCCGCGTTTATCAACCTTGTCTTCGCGTTTCGAGGGTTCTGGTGCGAAACTAATATTGAGATTTTCAATTTCCTGATTATAGGTGGGCGATTGAAACGTGGCCGGCACAACAGTGCTGATGATCAAGGATTTGGTGCCCGGCGTGGGAACGATGCGCTGGGTCAAGCCGTATTTGATGCGGGAAGTTTGGCTGCCTTTCAGCAGGTAATTTTCTCCGCGTAAATAGAGGGGGTGCAGGCTCAGACCGATGACGAGCAATAACAATGAAAAAACGATTTTGCGCATGAGCAATGATCTCCAATTGAGAAACGGCAGATGACGACAACAAATTAAGCTCCGACTCAGTATTAAAATTTAATTTAAAAAGACCAGAAATACAACTTGAAATTCTTCCGGCGCCAACGCGGGCTATGGAGTTATTGCAGCTTTGCAACTCTTTTAACAGTTTGTACGTCATATTATATAAACCCGGAGATTCTGGAACAAAGCCCTTGAGTTTCACGTTGGCATTTTGTATTTTGCAGTAGAACTTTTAGGAGAACATTCGATGATGCGACCACACCCCATTTCGCGGCGTCCGCTCCGGTTGATGATAGGACTAGCGTATTTATTGATTCTAACGCTGAATTCCGTTTTCGCTTCTGATCTTGCCCCGCAGCGCCAGCATCCATTGGTGGCGCGGGTGGTGGCGAATTTGTTAACCCAATATCACTATAACCACCCGGCGCTTAATGACTCCGCTTCGAGCGAGTTGTTGGACGCTTATGTGCAGACGCTGGATTATAGCCGGCTCTATTTTCTGGCGGCGGATATCAAAACCTTCGAAAAATACCGTTGGGTTTTGGATGACAGTTTGAACAAAGGCAATGTCGGGCCGGCGTTTGTGATTTTTAATTTATTCAAACAGCGCGCGCAAACCCGTTATGCGTATATGAACAAGTTGTTGGCAAAGGAGTTTGATTTTACCGTTAACGAATCTTACCAGCCGGATCGCGAAAATATTGCCTGGGCCAGCCGGGCGGAAGAGTTGGATGATCTCTGGCGCAAACGTTTGAAAAGCGAAGCGCTTGATCTTAAGCTGGCCGGAAAAGCCTGGCCGGAAATTTCTTCCACGCTCAACAAACGTTATGAAAATTTTCGGAAGCGCATCGACCAGTTGAATGCGGAAGATGTTTTTCAATATTATATGAATGCGCTTTCCGAGTCTTATGATCCGCATACCAACTACATGTCGCCGAGCAATTCGCAGGATTTTAACATTAATATGAGCCTCTCGCTGGAAGGCATCGGCGCGCGATTGACCGAGGACGGCGATTACACCGTGGTCAATGAAATCGTCTCCGGCGGACCGGCGGATCGCAGTAAACAATTGTTTGCGAACGATAAAATCATCGGTGTGGCGCAGGGCGATAGCGGCCGCTGGACGGACGTGATCGGCATGCGGGTTGATGACGTGGTGAAGCTGATTCGCGGCAAAAAAGAAACTGTTGTGCGCTTGCAAGTGATTCCTTCCGGCAGCCCAACGGGCAGCGCTCCCAAAATGCTGCGGCTGGTGCGCGATAAAATTATCCTCACCGATCGCGAGGCGAAAAGCGACACCGTCGAGATCACGCAAGAGGGGCAGAAGTATAAACTTGGCGTCATCATGATTCCGACGTTTTACTCAGATATGGAAGGGCGTCAAAAAGGCGAAGGAAATTATAAAAGCACGACGCGTGATGTGCGACGTTTGATCGGCGAGTTGAAAAGCGCGGGTGTCGACGGCATTCTTATTGACTTGCGGCGCAATGGCGGCGGCTCGTTGCAGGAAGCTATTGAGTTGACTGGCCTCTTCATCAAAGACGGCCCGGTGGTCCAAGTCAAAAGTTTTGACGGCGATATTGAACAACAACGCGATCCTGATCCCAATATCGTTTATGACGGTCCGCTGACGGTGTTGGTGGATCGAATCAGCGCCTCGGCTTCGGAAATTTTTGCAGCGGCCATTCAGGATTATAAACGCGGCGTCGTGTTGGGCGGGCAGACGTATGGCAAAGGGACGGTGCAAAACTTAGTGGATTTGAATCGTGTGCCGGCGCTCAGCCAATATATGTTGGCCAGCAACGACCCGCTGGGCCCCGGCAAAGTGACATTCGGCCAGGTTAAAGTCACTATGGCTAAATTTTACCGCATTAATGGCGGCACCACCCAGAATCGCGGCGTGACGCCGGATATTGCATTTCCTTCGCACTATGATCAAGCCGATTTTGGCGAGAGCACAGAGAAGCACGCGTTGTCGTGGGATCAAATCTCCTCGGCACGCTTCACCCCCGAAGATCGTGTTGCAAAATATCTCGCGAATTTGCGTACCAAATCGCAAAAACGCATGACGGCTAACACCGAATTTCGTTATCTCGTTGAAGATATCGCGCGGTTGAAAAAAGAGCGGCTTGAAAATACGGTCACGGTGCTGGAAAGCCAGCGCAAAGCCGAGCGTGACCAACTGGAAGCGCAACGTCTTGCCCGAGTGAATGAGCGTCGCAAAGCCAAAGGGCTTGCCCCACTCAAAAAAGGCGAGGCCATCCCACGCGACAATAACGCGCCCGACGTTTTGCGAGATGAGAGCCTGCACGTATTGGCGGATTTAGTGGCGGCTTCCAGCAAAGATTACATTGCCAAATCAATTAAAGTTGATAGTGGCAAATCGAATCAGAATTAAGGATTGGGTTAAGTCATCCTTGCTTGGTTAAGGATGATCAATTTCGAATCGCATCAAAACTCCGTAAGAGCGGCATGTAGAAGTTATGAAAAACATGCCGCTTCAGCGGAGTTTTTATTTTAAATTTGACGTATCAGTAAAACGGCAGCTTTATTCAACGCGATTGACCATAAATACGTGATCATCCCGAATGGCCTTTTAGTGCAGGAAGTAGATTGAGTGGGGGGAAATCCGGCTTGAGGTGAAAGGAATCGCGTGTTGAAAACTTGATATAAACTTACCGATTCATCTCGGCCAGCATAATAGCCGCGGCAATCGCCACATTTAGCGAATCGCCGCCGCCGCGCCGGGGGATGGAAACACGATGCTGGAGCAGGGCGCCAACTTCGGGGGAGAGGCCTTCGACTTCATCGCCGAGCAGGAGAACTTTTTTGGGGGCGTAGCGCAACATCGAGTAAGAAAAATCGCCGGATTGATCGGCGCCGTAGAGCACGGCGCTGAACGTCTGAAAGCGGCGCAGGACGCCGGCAAAATCGTCAATTTCGTAAATTGGCAAATGAAAGATTGAGCCCATGCTGGCGCGCACGACTTTGGGATTATAAACCTCAACGCAGTCTTTACCGATCACCACGCCGTCAACGCCGAGCCAATCCGCGGTACGTAAAATCGTGCCCATGTTGCCGGGGTCGTGCAGCTTTTCGATGCCCACCCACATACAACGCGGCACCCCGCGCATGCGCTCGATCGGGTCACTCTCCTGCACGCGTTTCTCGACAATGGCGATAATGCCCTGCGAATGCATGGTGTCGGAGAGACCAACAAAGACGTCGCTCGGCACTTCATCAACGGTAACGCCGCGTTCCTCGGCAAGCTGCAGCGCCTGCCGTGCGCGCAACGATTGCAAAAACGATGGGCAATAAATCACGCGCTCGACCTTCCAGCCGGACTTCATCGCTTCCTCGCACAAGCGGCCGCCTTCGGCGAGAAACCGGTTCATTTCCAACCGATATTTTTTCTGCGTCAGACGGGCAATTTCTCTAAGCTCGTTTTTGCTTAACATATCCAGTTAACTTGTACAGCTTTTCTGCAGATCGGCAACCAAATCGGCGAAAGGAATTTCGGTTTGTTGGCTCGTCGTTAAATCGCGCACCGCGGCGCGTTGCGCTTGCAACTCATTGTCGCCCACAATCACCGCGAAACGTGCCTGTTGGCGATTAGCTTCGCGCAGTTGCGCTTTCAAACCGCGGCTCAATAGATCCATTTCCACTGTCATTCCCGTTTGGCGCAATTGTGAAGCGGTTTGCGTGGCCCAGAGCATAGCGGCTTCGCCGAGCGGGGCCAAAAAAATTAGCGAGGCTTTGTTCGCGGTTGGTTGCCAGCCGGTTTTTTCCAACACCATCAAGAGCCGTTCCATCCCGGCCGCAAAGCCGACTGCCGGCGTTGCTTCGCCGCCGAGTTCTTCGACGAGCAAATCATAGCGGCCGCCGCCGCAGAGCGCGTCTTGCGCGCCGAGTTGAGCGCTGCTGATTTCATAGGCGGTGCGGGTGTAATAATCCAGGCCGCGCACGAGCCGAAAATCGATTTCATATTTCATACCGGCAGCATCAAGTAACTGCTGAACGCGGCTAAAATGGCGGGCGCAATTTTCGCAAAGCGCTTCGACGATTTTGGGCGCTTCTGCGGTTTCCGCGCGGCAGCCGGCCTCTTTGCAGTCGAGAATGCGCAGCGGGTTTTTCTCAAAACGTTGCTGGCAGGTTTTGCAGAGCCGGTCGAAACGCGGCTGCAAATAATTCCGCAGTTTTTGCTTGTAGTCTTCACGGCAGACGGCGTCGCCGACGCTGTTGATTTTAACCAAAAACTGATCAAGCGCAAAAGCGCGATAGAGCGCAATCGAAAGGGAGATCGCCTCCACATCGGCAGCGGGATCAGCCGCGCCCAGAATTTCCGCGCCAAATTGATGAAACTGCCGCAACCGCCCGGCTTGCGGATTTTCCTGCCGAAACACCGGCGCCAGGTAATAAAGTTTGTTGACCGGTTGCTTTTTGCCGAGACTGTTTTCAATAAAAGCGCGCACGACACCAGCGGTTAATTCCGGCCGCAACGTTAAACTTTTTTCACCACGATCGAGAAACGTGTACATTTCTTTCGAAACGATATCGGTCAGTTGGCCGATGCTGCGGGCAAAAAGCTCGGTCTCCTCAAAAATTGGCGGGCGAATTTCGCTGAATCCGAAACGCGCCATGACTTGATGAATCACGGCTTCGGCCGCCTGCCAGCGGCCGATTTCTTCCGGCAAAATATCGCGCGTGCCTTTAATCTTCTGGAATCGCATAGGGGTTTGGC
>CAYZFF010000204.1:5172-7892 GCA_964477305.1 uncultured Cytophagia bacterium | reverse complement strand
TTGTGGATGGAGGCGCGCGAGCAAACGCAGCGTGATCTGTTTCATGGTTTGGTGAATATCGCCACGGGATTTTATCATTACCGCATGGGCAATCGCAACGGCATGCAGAGCCAGTTGCAAAAAGGGCTGGCAAAATTATCGCAGGTGCCGCCGCGCTATTTTGGCGTGAATGTTGAAAAACTGCTTCAGGAAGTGCGAACGTATATTCAAAAGGAACATTTGCCAGCGGCTTTTCCGGAGCCACTGCCGAAAATCGAGTTTAACGACGCTGAAATTATCCGCTAAATCTGCTCGATCCGCTTACCAAAAGCCTCGTACGTCGATTGAGCAGATTTTTAAAACGGTATTTGACAAACGGCTATCCTTTTCGTATCTTTTATTTTTGAAATTTGGCAAAAGAAAACAATAACCGAGGAATTTGAAAATGGCAAAAATTGATTTGGTCATGCCCAAAATGGGCGAGAGCATCGCCGAGGGCACCATCATTAAATGGACGAAAAAAGAAGGCGACCGCATCGAACGCGACGAGACCATTCTCGAAATCAGCACGGATAAAGTCGATTCGGAAATTCCCTCGACGGCAGCAGGCGTGCTGGCGAAAATTCTGGTGGAAGAAGGCAAGACGGTCGCGGTCGGCACCGTGATTGCGCAAATTGAAACGGACGGAGCTGCGGCAGCCGCGCCAACGGACGGGCAAGCGAAGCCCGTTGATGGAAAAGTCACGGCGCCTGCGCCAGTTGAGACGAAGAAAGTCGAAGCGCCGGTTGTTGCGGCAGCGCCAGCGATGGCAGAAGTTGAGCCAGTCTCACGACAAGGCAAACGTTTTTATTCGCCGTTGGTGCGGACGATTGCGAAACAGGAAAATCTTTCGATGCAGGAACTTGAAGCGCTTCCCGGCAGCGGGGTGGAAGGTCGCGTGACGAAGAACGATATCATGGCGTATTTGGAAAATCGTTCGTTGCCGAAACCGGCGGTCGGCCAGTCGATGACGACGCCCGCACCAACGCCGAGTATTTCTGCTCGTCCATCTGCGCCACCGATGCCAGCGCCGGCGGTGATGCCTTCGCTGCCGGTCGATGAGACGCGCGTCGAGATTATGCCGATGGATCACATGCGCAAGCGCATTGCCGAGCATATGGTGATGAGTAAGCAAATCTCACCGCATGTGTATTCGGTGTCGGAATGTGATATGACCAGCATCGTGCGCTATCGCGAGGCGATCAAAGATGAATTCGAGAAACGCGAAGGCACGAAGCTCACCTTTACGCCGTTCTTTATTGACGCGGTGGTGCGGGCGGTCAAAGATTTTCCGATCATCAATTCGAGCATCGACGGCGATAAGGTTCTCATTAAAAAATTTGTAAATATCGGCATTGCCGTGGCGTTGCCGAGCGGATTGATCGTGCCGGTGATCAAAAACACCGACTCGTACAATCTCGTCGGTTTGGCGCGGGCGACGAATGACATTGCGCATCGCGCGCGCAACAAGCAGCTCAAGCCGGACGAGGTGCAAGGCGGCACGTTCTCGATTACCAACATGGGCAGTTTCGGCAATCTCTTCGGCATTCCGGTGATCAACCAGCCGCAAGTGGCGATTCTCGGCATCGGCGCGATTACGAAACGTCCGGTGGTGATTAATGACGCGATTGCGATTCGCGATATTGTGTATCTGTCGCTCTCGTATGATCATCGTATCATCGACGGCGCCTACGGCGGCCAGTTTTTAGAACGGGTTGTGTATTATTTGGAGAATTTCAAACCGGAAGGGCGTTAGGCCGAAGATCGAGGATAGATGATTGCGATCATCGATCTTCTACTTTCGTTTTCAAAAATTATGAGCATCGCATTACCACTTATCGAAACAGAGCAGGAGAGAGGGCTCCCAATCCCTCGCCGTCCCGAATGGCTCAAAGTTAAAATTCCCAGCGGGGCGGGATATACCGAGACGAAGCAGCTTGTCGATCAGCATCGGCTGCATACGGTTTGTGAGGAGGCGCGCTGTCCGAACATTGCGGAGTGCTGGTCGCGGCGGAGCGCCACGTTCATGATTCTCGGCGACGTGTGCACGCGCAGTTGCGGTTTTTGCGCGGTGAAAACGGGGCGGCCGCTTTATCTCGATTGGGATGAGCCGCGGCGTGTGGCAGAGGCGGTGGCGCAACTCAATTTGCGGCATTGCGTGATTACTTCGGTGAATCGCGACGAGTTGCCCGACGGTGGCTCACAAATTTTTGCGCTGACGATTCGCGAGATTCGCCAGCGGTTGCCGAATTGCACCATCGAAGTTTTGATTCCGGATTTTAAAGGGAATGAAAAAGCGCTGCTCACCGTGCTCGGCGCGAAGCCGGAAATTCTCAATCACAATGTGGAGACGATTCCGCGCTTGTATCGGCGCGTGCGGCCGCAGGCGAATTACCGGCAGTCGCTCGAAGTTTTGGCGCGCGCGAAAATGCACGGCGCGGTGACGAAGTCCGGTTTTATGATGGGACTCGGCGAAACCATCGATGAAGCCAAAACGCTTTTGCGCGATTTGCACGAGTCGCGTGTTGACATTGCCACGATCGGCCAATATTTGCAACCGACACGCGAGCATCTGCCGGTCGAGCGTTTCGTGCCTCCGCAGGAGTTTTCGGAATTGAAAGCATTCGGCATGTCGCTCGGCTTTCGGCATGTGGAGTCGGGGCCATTGGTGAGGAGCTCGTATCATGCGGATGAGCAGGCGA
>CAYZFF010000204.1:0-5072 GCA_964477305.1 uncultured Cytophagia bacterium | reverse complement strand
TATGGGCAGTTAGCTCAGCCTGGTTAGAGCGCTTGCTTGACATGCAAGAGGTCACAGGTTCAACTCCTGTACTGCCCACAACAAATAAAAAAGATAAAAGGATAAAAAGCAAAAAAGATTGATACAGTTGTTTGATGAATGAATTGATACGAATCGAATTCCCCGATGGCAAGAGCAAGGAGTATCCACGCGGGACACGTCCGCAAGATATTTTGAAAGAGTTGGGGCGCTCGCTGGCTGAGAAAACCCTCGCGGCCAAATTTAATGATAAAGTCGTGGATTTGGATCGCCCGCTGCAAAGCGACGGGCTGATCCGTTTTTTGACTTGGGACGATGCGGAAGGCAAGGAAGTTTATTGGCATTCCACTTCCCACATCATGGCGCACGCCATCAAAGATCTTTATCCCGAAGCGCAATTTGGCGTGGGGCCGCCGATTGAAGATGGCTTTTATTACGACATCGATGTGAACACGCCGTTTACTGCCGAAGAGATCGCGAGAATCGAAGCGAAGATGAAAGAAGTGATCGCGGCGGATCAGCCGTTTCGGCGCGAGGAGATGAACAAAGAGGAAGCGATTCAACTTTTTCAGCAGCGCGCAGATAAATACAAACTCGAATTGCTCAACGATCTCGCGGATGATCGACCGAGCGTTTATCACGAAGGTGCGTTTGTCGACCTCTGCCGCGGGCCGCATTTGCCGTCAACAGGGCGCGTGAAAAATATCAAACTGCTCAGTGTCGCGAGCGCGTATTGGCGCGGCAGCGAAAAGAACAAGATGCTGCAGCGCATTTACGGCATTTCGTTTCCGAAAAAAGAAATGCTGGATGAGCATCTGAAGCGCTTGGAGGAAGCGAAGAAGCGCGATCATCGCCGGCTCGGGCAGGAATTGGAGTTGTTTCTGATCACGCCGAAAGTGGGCGGCGGTTTGCCAATGTGGCTGCCAAAGGGCACGATCGTGCGCGAAACGTTGGAAAAATTCATGCGCGAGGAGCAGCGCAAGCGCGGTTATTTGCCGGTGGTGACGCCGCATATCGGCAATTTGAATTTGTACAAAACCAGCGGGCATTATCAGCATTACAAAGACAGTGGCTTCTCGACGATCAAAGTCGAGGATGAAGAATACATGCTGAAGCCGATGAATTGCCCGCATCATTTTCAGATTTATTTGGCGAAACCGCACAGCTATCGCGATTTGCCAATTCGCTTAGCGGAGTTCGGCACGGTGTATCGCTACGAGCAATCCGGCGAGCTAACCGGCCTGACGCGCGTACGCGGGTTCACGCAGGACGATGCCCACATGTTCGTGCGGCAAGATCAGCTCAAAGACGAGTTGTGCAACGTCATCGATTTGATCCAAGTCGTGTTTCGCACGCTCGGCTTCAGCGATTTCACCACACGGCTCTCGTTTCGCGATGCGAAGAATAAAGAGAAGTTCGGCGGCAATGACGAGCAATGGGAACAGGCGGAGCGTGATATCAAAGAAGCCGCGGATGCGTGCAAGCTGCAATACTTTATCGGCATCGGCGAAGCGGCGTTTTACGGGCCGAAGATCGATTTCATGATTCGCGATGTGCTGGGCCGCACGTGGCAACTCGGCACCGTGCAAGTGGATTACGTGATGCCGGAACGTTTTGCGTTAGAATACACCGGCAGCGATAATCAAAAGCATCGTCCGGTGGTGATTCATCGCGCGCCGTTCGGTTCGTTGGAGAGGTTCATCGCGATTTTGATCGAGCATTTTGCGGGCGCGTTTCCAACGTGGCTCGCGCCGGTGCAGGCCGCGATTCTGCCGATCACCGACGCACAGCTCGATTACGCCAACAAAGTGAAAGCGTTGCTCGCGGCGAAAGATGTACGTTGTGTGCTGGATGAGCGCAACGAAAAGATCGGCCACAAAATTCGTGAGGCCGAGCTGCAAAAAATTCCGTACATGCTCGTGGTCGGCGCCAAGGAAGCGGAGAACAACGCCGTTGCCGTTCGCAAGCGCCGCGCCGGCGATCTTGGCAGCATGCCGGTTGAGACGGTGGTGAATAAGATCGTGGAAGAAATTCAACTTAAACAATTGGAATAGCAGACTGCAAAGCGCATAGCGTTAACCAGCGCCAATTGCGCCATGCGCTCTGTGCCATGCGAAACTAACTCGGAGAAATTGCTCTACGTCAAAGCCCAAATCAATCCGGATTAATTACCAAATCCGCGTTCCGAAAGTTCGCCTCATTGCCGCGGATGGCGAGCAGGTCGGTATTGTCTCGATTCAGGAAGCGATGCAGCGCGCCGATGCCGCGGGGCTTGATCTTGTTGAGATCGCTCCCACCGCCGAACCGCCGGTTTGCCGCGTCATGGACTTCGGCAAATACAAATATGAGTTGGCGAAAAAGGAAAAAGACAGCCGCAAAAAAGCTACTGTTATTCAAGTCAAAGAAATTCGTTTTCGCCCGAAAATCGAAGAACACGATTTCGAATTTAAAACGAAGCACGCGCGCGAGTTTATTCAGGACGGTGATAAGGTCAAAGTCACGGTGATGTTTCGTGGGCGTGAAATGGTGCATCAGGAATTCGGCAAGGCGGTGCTCAATCGCATGATCGAGCGGCTCGCCGATATTGCCAAGCCGGAGCGGTCGCCGCACATGGAAGGCCGCAACCTGACGGTATACTTTGTGAAAAAATAACTACGCATAGAGCAAAGGGCATGGCGCACGGCGTAATAAAATTTTGCCATGCGCTCTGTTCCCCAAAGAGAGGAAAAACAATGCCAAAAATGAAAAGCCACCGCTCGGCAAAGAAGCGGTTTAAAATGACCGCGACAGGCAAATTGAAACGCCAGCGCGCGGGCAAGCGTCATCTATTGACCTCCAAATCCCGCAAGCGCAAACGTCATCTGGGCGATTCGCAAGTGCATCCGGCCGATGCCAAGCGCATGACCAGATTGATTGATGTTTGATTCGCTCGTAGTAACTCCTTCAGGAGCCACACTTGCGAGTGATGCAGGTGTTTGGTACTTACGAGAGTTTTTGTTTTCTGAAATTACGCATAGTTGAATTTGAAACCTTTGGGTATCTGCAAAATGTGATGCCTAAAGGCATTATTACGAACTTAGACTTAGGAAAGGTATAAAGCAATGCCTCGTGCACAAGGAACAGTTCCTTCGCATCGTCGTCGTCGCAAATTATTGAACAAAACGAAAGGCCGCTGGGGCGGCAAAGGAAATTTGCTGCGCCCCGCGCGTGAGACGTATGAAAAGGGCTTGACCTACGCGTACAGCGATCGCCGCCGCCGCAAGCGTGATTTCCGCGCGTTATGGATTACCCGCATTAACGCCGCTGTGCGCATGGCAGGAATGACGTATTCGACGTTCATGAATGCCTTGAAGAAAAAGCAAGTCGAATTGGATCGCAAAATGTTGGCCGAGTTAGCGGCGCGTGATCCGCAGGCTTTCAGCAGCCTCGTTCAGCTTGCACAACAATAAGCGGTGAGACCAACATGAACGGAGCGGAATCTCACCAGCAGGAGGGAAGCGGTGCTTCCAAGATCGACGCTCTTCTCGCCGAATTGAATCAATTGCAAGCGCGGTTTGACGACGCACTGCGCAGCGCGACCGACACAGAGGCGCTGGAGCAAGTGCGTCTTGTCTTTTTGGTGCGCAAAGGCGAGTTGGCGAATTATTTCAAGCGCCTCGGCGACTTGGAGGCTTCCGAGCGTCCACGTGCCGGCGAGCGTTTGAATCAGTTGAAAAATTCCTTCGAAGCCGCGTTTGCCGAAAAAAGCGCGGCGCTGGCTAAACCACCGGACGAGGCGGATTTCGTCGACCTCACCCTGCCGGGCATTCGCCGCCGTCTCGGCGCGCGCCATCCTCTTTTGCAAGTGCTTGACGAGATCAAGAGCATCTTCGTAAGCATGGGCTTCACCATTGAGAGCGGCCCCGAAGCCGAGTCCGATTATTATAATTTCGAAGCGCTCAATCTCCCGCCGGATCATCCCAGCCGCGACATGCAGGACACGTTTTATCTCGATCTCGGATCGGAAACGGAGTCGAAGAAATATTTGCTGCGCACGCACACCTCGCCGGTGCAAATTCGCACGATGGAAAAGCGCCAGCCGCCGATTCGCATCATCGCGCCGGGCCGCGTTTTTCGCCGCGACACGCCGGACGCCACGCACTCCCCGATTTTTCATCAATGCGAAGGCCTCTGTGTCGACGAAGGGATTTCTTTCGCCGATTTAAAAGGCACGCTCCAAACCTTTGCGCAAAAACTTTTCGGGCCGGATATGAAAATCCGGTTTCGTCCGGGCTTTTTCCCTTTTACCGAGCCGAGCGCGGAGTACGATTTCACCTGTTTTCTCTGCCGCGGCAAAGGCTGCCGGGTTTGCAAAAACACCGGCTGGATCGAAATCTCCGGCGCCGGCATGGTTCACCCTGCGGTGTTTGGTTTTGTGAATTACGACAGCGAACGCTACACCGGCTACGCGTGGGGCATGGGCATCGATCGCGTTGCCATGCTGAAGCTCGGCGTCGAAGACATACGGATGTTTTTTGATAATGATGTGAGATTTTTGCGGCAGTTTTAAAATGTACAAAAAAGCCGGCGCTTATCCACCACCCGATCTGAAGCTGCAAGAAAAAATTCCATTGGCAACGATACAAAACGCGGCCATGGAATTTTTGCGCGGGCGCGAAGATGCCGTCGTCTTCGGCGCGCATGCGGTAAATGCGTATGTGAAGGAAAAACGGGCGACGCAGGAACTGGACTTGCTCTCGACGCGCACCGCAAAATTAGCGACCGAACTGCGTGATCATTTGAATCGGCGTTTGCGGATTTTTCTGCTCATTCGCCGCCTCAACCGAAGCGAGGGCCGCCGCATTTACCAAGCCAGCCGTGAGGGCAATCATGCGTTGATCGACATTCGGCCGGTGCCGCAATTGCCGCCCGCCCAACGTCTCACGCAAGTCTTATTTATGGAACCGGCAGAATTGATTGCCAGCAAAGTGATGGCGTTTCACCATCGCCGCGATAAACCCAAAGGCGACATGGATTGGCGCGATTTGGCAAAGCTGTTGTTGACTTTCCCCGAA
>CAYZFF010000203.1:0-7936 GCA_964477305.1 uncultured Cytophagia bacterium | reverse complement strand
TGACTAAGAAAACTTTCAGAATTTTATTCTGAGTTTGAACGCGTTAGCAACTAAGTAGAATTTAAAAGTGCCCCAGCTATAATTATCTTGCACGGCATTTTCTTTCCATCTTCATCGATCTTTTCCTTCAAAAAATTTCGGGTGAATGGCATATAAATCGGTGTCTATGCTAATAAAGGCCTAAAATGACATGCGCAAATATATTTTTCACGCATTCCAGATTTTGACTGTTCATGTCACTTAGTCTTTAAAATAAACGGGAACCACATCTTCATTTAGCCTGGGGAGGCAAACATGCGCGTAGCGCTAATTGATCCAGCCACTCGTTTTGTTACCATTGAACCTTACGAAAATCTCGGTTTGGCGTATTTGACCGGCACGTTGCGCCATCATGGCCATCAAGTGCGTTTGATCAGCACCAGCCATGAAAACCTGTCGTTGCGCCAAACTTTGCGCGAAGTTTTCAAATTCAACCCGGAGCTGATCGGCATTACCGTGCTTGGCGCGAATGCGAAGCGAACGATCAAGCTCGTGCATGAATTGCGCGAGCACGGTTATCAAGGCCATATTACACTCGGCGGTTATTATCCGACTTTTCATGCTTCCGAGTTAATGCGCGGCTTTCCGGCCATTGATTCCATCGTGCGCAATGAAGGCGAGATGACGCTGCTCGACCTCGTCGAGAAATTGCCGGACCGTGATTTGAGCGGCGTGCTCGGATTGTCGTATCGCGATGGCGCGGAGGTGAAAGACAATGCACAACGGCCATTTACCAAAACGCTGGATGAATTGCCGTTCCCGGCGCGCGATTTTACGCCGCACGTTTTGCGCGCGGGCAGTTTCATTCACGTGTCCACCTCGCGCGGCTGTTACGCCAATTGTACATTTTGCTCCATTGCGAAATTTTTTCGGATGGGCAACGGCAAGGTGTGGCGGCGCCGCAGCGCCGAGAGTCTCGCTGATGAGGTCGAATCTTTGGTGCGGCGTTTTCATGCCAACCGCTTCAAATTTATCGACGATCAATTTATCCTCACTCAAAAGGAAGGTCACGCCTTTGCGGACACTTTTGGGTGCGAGCTGGACCGGCGCAATCTGAAAATAAAATTTTCCATCGCCTGCCGGGCGAACAATATCGAACCGGAGTTATTTGGAAAACTAAAAATGCTCGGCCTCGAGAAAGTTTTTGTCGGCGTCGAGTCCGGCCACCAGCGCGGGCTGGATACGTTTGACAAGGAAACCACCGTTGAGATGAACAATCAAGCGCTGGCGACATTGCGCGCCATGGATTTGCAGTATGACGTCGGCTTCATCCTCATCGACCCATACACGACATATGAAGAACTGAAGCAAAACCTGCTTTACCTCGCGCAGCAAAAGGCGTTGATCAAAAAACGCGGCTCCTATCTTTCGGTGACCAGCTCGCTGATGGCCTACGGCGGCACGCCGATTTACGACCGGCTGGTGAAAGAACGCCGCCTGTTCGGCGATTTTGTCAACGGCTTCTATTATCAAATTGCCGACAAAGAGGTACGGCGGTTTCGCTTTTTCATGGAAAACGTTTTCGACAGTTTTTTGTTTAAAATTTTCAGCCGCGCACTGTTTTATTGGCGCGATTTGCGCTTGTATTTCCGCGACAAATTCAAATCCCATAAATTGCCGCTGAACTCTTTACCGAAAGGGGGTGAAAAGCATGAAGACGCTGTGGTTGATCACGCGGGTTTGCCGCATGTTGCCGCTGTGGAGCCGCGTGCTAGACGTACCGACGATAACGGTTTAGTCCAATAAATCAAATCGTTGGGGAAGCTCGGACAGCCCAGTTACGGGGGTATAAACTCGAACTGGGCTTTTATTTTAAAAAAGCATGGCATCTGACGGAATTTCTGCTATATTTTAAATATTTTCTCAAGTGTACAGATTCGCCGCTTTAAATTATGCAAAAAAAAATCGTTTTAGCCATGCTGATCCGGTTTTTGTTCGGTTGTTCGGAACGAAAACCACCCGATGCCGCCATAAATTATTTAACCTACTTGATTATCGCTACACCGGCTTCGCTGGATCCGGCTGCCGCGAATGATCAGAGTAGTTATCACATTGCGTTCAATATATTAGAGACGCTGATTGCGGTTAATTGGCAAACCGGCGCTCTCGAACCTATGCTGGCCACGAGTTGGCAGCCGGATGCGTTGCACCGGCGTTGGACTTTTGTTCTACGCCGTGACGTGTTTTTTCATGACGGGTCGCGGTTAAATGCCGCCGCGGTCAAGGCCTCTTTGGAACGGCAGTTTCTTCCCGGCAGCCCATATTATCATCCGAAATTGACGGATCGATACCGCACGGCGGCGTTTGACATGGTGCAGGAAATTCTCACGCCGAATGATTCCACGGTACAATTCCATCTGAAATATCCCTACGCCGCATTTTTGGATAATTTAGCTTCACCCTATTATGCCACAATTGTCAGCCCGCAAGCCTTAGCAACCTATGGCCAAGATTTTGGTCGCCATCCCATTGGCACCGGGCCGTTTGCGTTTATGCGGTGGGACTCGGCGGCCCAGAAGATCGTGATTAAAAAAAATACCCACTATTGGCGAGAAGCGGCGCGACTGGATAGCGTGGTTTTTCAAGTCGTTCCGATCCTGGAAGCGAGAATCAACGCGCTGCAGCAAGATCAAGCGGAGGTGATCAGTAATTTAAGCGCCGCCAGTGTCTCCGCTTTTGCTGAAGACACCTGCATCACACTGTTTGCCGAACCCTCGCTTGCGACAGTGATTTTAGGAATGAAAAACCAGAAACCGCCTTTCAATACTCTTAAAACCCGGCAAGCCTTGGCCCATGCGATCAACCGCGAATACATAGTAACGACCCTCAGCCGTAGTTTAGCCCTTCCTGCGATGGGCGTACTCTCACCGCTGTTGGCATATTATGATTCGACTTTGATGGCGCTTCCCTATGATACCGCGCAAGCCCGGAGCTTATTGCAAGGCAGTTATCATCCGCAGCAAGTTGTGCAAATCGGATACTTCTGTGATACCGACAGCTTGCGGAGAGCTCCGTTGTTGCAAGAACTTGTTTATGAGCTAGAGAACATCGGCATGTCCACAAAAATTCGGGCTTATACTAACTGGCAAAACTACGAAACGGCGGTGCTAAAAGGCGACAGCGCCGACTTATTTTTTTGGGGCCAAATGAATTGCACCCGGCACCCGGATGATCTTCTCTTTTCACTGTTTCATTCGCAATCGCCGCAGAATTATTTTGATTACCGCAACACCGAAGTCGATAGGCTGTTGCTGCAGGCACGCCGCACAAGCGACGCCGCCACCCAGCAACGGCTTTACCGCCGAGTGCAGAAAATCGTTTTGCAGGAAGTGCCGGCGGTTTTCATCAGCCATCCGAAAATCGTCACTGCGACCTGCGCGCGCGTCAAAAACTTTCACATAACGCCCCTGGGTATACCGCAGTTAACGGCAGTCTATTTAGAAAAACCACTACGAGCTGCCAAGCCGAAATTTCCCCGGTAATGCCAATGGTCAATTTTTTCCCAAGTCTCCGCCTGCGTATAAAATTTTTCCTCAGCATGCTGGTGTTGATTTTCGGCATTATTGGGGGTATGCTTTACATCATTTTTGTACGGGAAAAGCAAACGATCATGGCGGAACTGCAAAGGCGGGCTATCGATCTTACCGCGATGTTGGCGTATGTCAGCGCACCGGAGGTGACGGCCCATCATTATGTAGCCCTGCAAAATGCCATCGATGGGATCAAAAATCGGCCGGATTTGCGACAGGTGATGATTCTGGATCGCGCCGGTAAAGTTTTGGCGCATAACAACGTGAGTGAATGTGACAAGGTTTATTCTGACGCGTTAACGCAGCGTATATTAATGTCCAACAGTTCTCTCGCACTACCGATTTATTCACACGGTAATGAAAGGGTTTTAGACGTTGCGACACCGATTTTTTTGGGCGCCAAGCAGAAAGTTGGTTATGCGCGGGCGGTGGTGTCCGTGGCGGAAGCGGATGAAGCCATTAACGCACTGGTATGGCCGATTCTATTTCTTGGCTTCGCCGGCTTTGGCGTTGCCTGCATTCTGGCGGCCGTCTTTTCGCGAGTGGTCACGCAACCGCTGCAACGGCTGGATCAGCAAGCGCTGCAAATCAGCCGCGGCGAGCGCGACATTCAAATCGAAGTGACGGCGCAGGACGAGATCGGCCACTTGCAGCAGGCCTTGAAAAATATGATTGAAGACATTCGCTTGCAATCACGCTTATCGGCGCTGGGCGCCACCACCGCGAGCCTGGCGCATGAAATTCGCACGCCGCTGATCAGCATTACGCGCCATATCCACGAATTGATCAGCCAATCGGCCGCGCCGGAAGCGGGAAACCGGCTCCTGGGCGAAATCAACCAATTAAATGATCTGGTGAAGCAGTTACTCCAGTTTTCCCAAAAAAATAAATTGGCTCTTGGCCGCGCCGACATCAATGAACTTTTAAAACAAGCGTTAGTTTTGCTCTCCGAGCCGCTGCAGCAGAAGAACATTAAAGTCCTTCCGGATTTTCAACCTTTGCCGTTAATTGCGGCGGATAAAAATCTCCTGCAAAGCGTTTTTAGCAATATTATCATCAATGCGATTCAAGCCATGCCGGAGCAGGGTGAGCTGAATCTCGAAACCAAATTATTGCAGAATCCGCAGGAGATGCTGCCACAGTATAAAAGCCAGCCCTGGGGTCGCACGGCCCCGGACGAAGCGCCCGAGCGACGGTCATTTAGCTTTCTGCAAAGGCTCAAAAATTTAATACTGGTCGGACCCGCCACCCGTACCCAGCGCATCTTGTTGAGCAAACTGCCGCCGGCGCAACAAGCGATTATGATTACCTTTCGCGACACCGGTTGCGGTATTCCCAAAGCGTTGCTGGAACAATTGTTTTTGCCTTTTGTCACGACCAAAAAAGACGGCAACGGCCTTGGCCTGGCGCTGTCCCACAAAATCATCCAGGAACATCAGGGCACGATTACGGTTGAAAGCAAAGAAGGATTTGGAACGACGTTTACCATTTTGCTGCCGGTGTAGAGGCCAGAATCCACTACAGGAGTATGAGCCATGCAATCCACCATTTTAATTGTCGATGACAACCTCAGCCTGCGCGAAGGCTTTGCAGCCGCATTGCGCGCAACGTATCACGTGCGGGAGGCGGGAACGGTTGCCGAGGCCAAAGCGCAGATGGAAGACGGCGAAGTGGACGTGGTCTTGCTTGATTTGCATTTGCAAACGCGGGTGCAGGATTATGCCGGTTTCGAAATTCTTACCTGGATTCGCCAGGAAATCATCCGACCCGTGGGCGTGATTATGTGCACTGTGGAAGAAAATATTTCCACCGTCGTTGAAGCGGTGCAACGCGGCGCCGATGGGTATCTCTCAAAAAATTGCAGCGACGCTGAATTGTTGCTGAAAGTGCGAAATGCGCTCAAAAATGTTCGGTTGCAGCGCGAACGTTTTGTGGAGAAACATCACGGCGAGGCCCAGCCCGATATTTTGCTCGCCGACTCGCCGCCGATGGCTAAAATTGTGAAACAAATCGATCGTGTGGCCAATCGCGATGAACCAGTGTTGCTTCTCGGCGAGGCCGGCACCGGCAAGGAACTTCTTGCCCGGCGTTTGCATGAGATGAGCGAACGCCACAAAAATCGCCAGCCTTTCATCGCCATCAATTGCGCCGCCATTCCGGGCGAGCTAGCGGAAAGTACCCTGTTCGGCCATGAACGCGGCGCTTTTACCAGCGCGCATCAGCGGCAGCCGGGAAAGCTGGAAGTTGCAGAATACGGAACGCTTTTTCTGGATGAAATTGACTGCATGCCGATGAATTTGCAAACCAAGCTTTTGCGGGTTTTGGAGTCGCGTGTTTTCGAGCGCGTCGGCGGCAACTCGCCGCTACGTTTGCGGGCACGCTTGGTGGCGGCGGCTAAAACCGATTTACCGGCAGCGGTGCAGACGGGAAAATTTCGCGCCGATTTGTTTTATCGTTTAAATGTGGTTACGATCCAATTGCCGCCGTTACGTGAGCGGCCGGAGGATATTATCGAGCTTGCCAAATATTTTTGCCGCCGCATCAGCAGCAAAAACCGTTTGCCCATTGAGGAAATTGATGACGCAGCGATGCGAGTGTTACTGGCCTATCGCTGGCCGGGAAATGTGCGCGAGCTGCGCCATGAGTTTGAGCGGATGTTGGCGCTGGCCGAACCCGACGTGGAACGGATTACGCGCGACATGCTCTCGACCGACATTCTGCAAGCCGTGGGCCTGGCTTCTCAAAAAACGCGGCAGCATGAGCCCGGGGCCTGCACGCTGCGGCAAGCGCGCATGCTTTTGGAAAAAGATATGATTGAAGAGGCGCTGCAGTTCACCCACAACAATATTACCCAGGCCGCGGCGAGATTGGGGCTGACACGGCGCGGCCTGCAGAAAATTTTAAAACGGCATGGCCGTCAGGTCGATGATAGCGGCCAGTAAACTGCGAACAATGTTCGCCTTTGAGACCGCGAACGTTGATCGCAGGCTTTTCTTGCTGAAAATACTGGATTAACCTTTCAATCCTTTCCGCCGCAAAATCTTGTTCGCGGCAAGACTCGCTCTCGCACTGGTAAAATCATTTTGGGGCTCTTTTCACTTTATAAAAAACAGCACGTTGCATTTTAGGGTATTGTCATTTTTTATTCTGCAGGATGGCATTGCTCTTGCATTATTTTGGGCAAAACCCAAAATTCGTGGGAGGGTAATATGTTTTACGAATTAGGTGTGTTATTCAAAACGGATAATCTGAGCGAAGCAGATTATCAACGTCAGGCATGGCAAATTTTCATGACGACATGCCATCCAGAGCAATTGGCGGGGAGCACAATCTATGCAGGAGAAATTCAGGCAACCAACACAGCCCAAGAAGAGACGTACTGCATTGCCGTACAAACCCAAGACCGCCGCGTAATTCAATATTTAAGAACCGTTTTTATGCTTGGCGAAACGCCGGGATTAATGTCGATTGAGCAACGCTTTATTGAACGAGGTGTGACGTTACGGTATCCGCTGTCGATTCGAGGCCGCATTGACACCAACGGCCAATTTCATTCGTGGCAGGAAAGTTCGGTTCGACGTGATCGCCAGCTTTGCATGGACGCAGGCTGGAAATTTGGTGGTTCGTTGGAATCGGCGTATGATTTTTTACACGGAACCGTGCTGGCTTAAGCGACCAGCAATAATTGCGTTCTGCAAAGTAAGCATTAAACCCCGGGAGGGTATTGGCCCTGACTCCGGGGGGAAGACAGGTTCACTGCCTTCCCGGTTTTATATGATGATGATCACGTTTGCGCTATTCTAAAACCTTGCCATACGTTTTTGCTCAAACAAGCTGTGGGGTTATCCGGGGGTTAAGTTGTCCCATTTATCTGGTGCTCTGGAGGGTCTAAATCTGGGGTGGGGGGGATGGTTAGGGGGATGCTGGGTAACACGATTAAATCTGGACAGCCGGTCCGATTCTGGGGTACCGATATTAATCGGCGGGATAATCGGATCGGCTGTTGGGGGAATTCGGCGCCAGCGAGTAAGCTGAAAAGCAATGCTTGAGCATTGCTTTTTTCATTTACAGCGTTTTCTGTTTGAAAGGAGAGATTGTCGTTTCGAGCGCAGCGAGAAATCTTTTGCTATAAAGATTCCTCGTCGCGGCGCTCCTCGGAATGACATCTTCACTCATTTAGAAAACGCTGTAGGTTGAACTTTTCGCAAGTCCTGTTGATCAAAAGCCTAACGATGAAAAGCACCCTTCGACTGCGCTGAGGGTGGCTAAAGTAAAAAGGTGCAAGTGCCCTGACAAATCATCCACGCTACTGCTTACAACATCCCCTGCCGTTTTCGCACCAGCCATTCAATTCCCAAAACCGCCAG
>CAYZFF010000202.1:0-7972 GCA_964477305.1 uncultured Cytophagia bacterium | reverse complement strand
AAAAAAACGTTATACTTATTTTAATGCCATAAGATATTTTTGCGGTGACCTACAACCTTTTTCTTCGAAAAAACGTCCATATTTACAGGAATCAGGTTGCCGTTGCCCATGAGGAGATTGCCGAGTCAAATAAGGATGAAATCTATACGGATGTTTTTTGCGCTACTCAGTTTAACCACGTTGGCTTTACCCGCCGTAAGTTTGGCCCTGCCCGGAAACGGGGTAATCGATCTCGTCTTACAATCCGATCTGTTTAGCAAATTCATTTTGCTGGCGCTGCTGGCGCTGTCCATTTTGTCATGGTCGATTACGCTGAACAAATACTGGCAGTTTCGCTCTTTTCACCGCGATTATTATCGTTTGATCAATCTGCTGCGACCCAACGCCGATCTGGCAATGGTTTATGCCAAGGCGGTTAAAAATCATCCCGGACCGGTGAGCCGGGTTTTTGAAGAAGGGCAAGTGACGCTTGCTGCCGCCGTTGACAGTCATCGAACTCGCGCCGGTGAACCAACAACCAACAGCCAACAATCAACAGCCAGCATCGAACACGATTTGAAAATGCGGCTTGAAACCGCGACTGATATCGAATTATCGCAACTTGAAGCGGGTCTGTCATCGTTGGCAACGATCACCACGGTCAGCCCGTTTATCGGGCTGCTCGGCACGGTGTGGGGCATTATGAATTCGTTCATCGGCATCAGCAGCAGTGGCGGCAATGCCGATCTCTCCGTCGTCGCCCCCGGAATTGCCGAAGCGTTGATTGCAACCGTGGCCGGACTTGCGGTGGCGATTCCGGCGGTGTTGTGCCATAATTGGCTCTCCACGCGGTTGCGCAAAATTGAAGACGGTTTCATTCGCTTATCGACGGAATTAAAAATTTATTTTATCAACTGGTGGCATCGTGAGAAATCGAAGGGTGAAAATCGCGCCGGATATCAACGTGACTTCGCTCGTTGATGTGATGATGGTGCTGCTAATTATTTTTATGATCTCCGCGCCGTTTATGCGTGCCGGCGTGAAAGTGGATTTACCCAAAGCCGGCGCGCGCGCCGCGCAGCCGCAGCGAGCGATCATTATTGCCGTGGATCGTATGAGCCAGCTCGCCGTGAATGAAGAAAAAGTCACCATGGAAAATCTCGCGGCACGCGTGACGCAACTGCACAAAAGCTCGCCGGAGTTGCCGATCTTGTTGGAAGGTGATGCAGGGGTGGCGTATGGCCAAGTGATCAAAGTTATGGACGCCGTGCGGCGCGCCGGCATTGAAAACGTCGGCCTGGTGCTCGAACCCGAAACCACGAACGGCAAGCCATGATGAGTCGCGCCTTCATGATTTCGGCAGCCGCGCATCTCATCCTGCTGTTGCTGCTGTGGCAAATCGGCGCCGCCTTTTCACGGCCCGTGGCCCGCGCTTACCCGCGCTTGATGACCGCGACATTAGTTGCAAAATCCGTTATGGCGCCAGCCGCGGCTGTGGCTGGTCCGTCAGCCGCCGCGCCGGCGATGCCAGAACCAAAAGTGAACGTACCGGAAGCGCCCAAATTTAAACCGGCGGAAAAAAAGCCGGATGCAAAGAAAAAAGAACCGGTGAAGGCTGCCTCCAAATCAGATCTACCCAAAACACCGGCGGCCTCGAAAACGGCGCCAACCAAATCAACAACACCGGCAGGCAAAGGCTCTTCCCAAACCCCGGGTGCGGCCGCTGCAAGCGGTGGCGGCAACTCCATGCGTATTGATGCAGCGGCCTTTCCATACGAATATTATTCCGACGCCATTCAAAACCGTATTGAAAGCAATTGGCAAGCCCCGCAAGGGCCGGAACGGCTTGTTGCCGTTGTCCATTTTAAAATTGCGCGTAACGGCGAAATTAAAGACCTCAAGCTCGAACAGGCCAGTGGCAGTTTCGATTTTGACCGCGCCGCTATTAGTGCGGTGACGTATGCCAATCCGTTGCCGCCGCTGCCCGTGGATTATCGCGAACCAACATTAGTGATTCGATATGAGTTTGTTGCGAATAATTTTTAGTTTTTTTCTCTTCATTCTTTTTTGTGCCCGCAGCGTGCTTGGGCAAACCGAATTACGGTTGCGCTCGGAAACGAAAACCTTTGCTCGCATGCCCGTTGAGTTAAAGCCCTGCCAATTGCGTGAACAGGCCACCAAAGAACTTGGGCAGCGCGCCGTCGATATTCTCGAAAATGACTTGTGGACCTCAAGCGTGATCGCCGCTTATCAAACCGAAGCGCGCCGCACCAATGGCGAGGCGCAGCGTTTGGAACAGGCTTTGAGCCGTCCCACCGGGCCGATTCGTTTGGCGGTGCAAACCAGAATTTCGCTGCTGCAAAAAAAACTGACGTTAGAAGGCCTGCTTTTTGACACAAATACGAACAAAACTTTGGAGCAAAAAATTTATCGCGGTTGCCCGGAGAATTTGCGTCTGCTGGTGCATGCGCTCGCCGATGATATCGTGAACAGCCTCAGCGGAGAAAAAGGCATTGCCCGCAGCCGCATCGCCTTTACCGCGGCGACGGGCGATAGCAAAGAAATTTTTTTTATGGAATATGACGGCTCCAATTTGCAACAGGCCACGACGCTGAAATCGCTCAACCTCACGCCCGCCTGGTCCAATGATGGCGGTGAAATTGTTTTCACCTCTTATCAACGCCGCAATCCCGATCTGTTCGTGCTCGATTTAATTCGCGGCAGCATCAGTTATTTGATCAAAGACCACGGCCTGCATTCGGCGCCGGCCTGGTCGCCGGATGGGAAAAAGATCGCGTTTACTTCCACCAAAGATGGCAATGCTGAAATTTATGTCATTGATGTTTTTACCAAAGCGTTGCAACGCTTAACGCAACATCCGGCCATTGATGCTTCGCCGAGTTGGTCACCCACCGGCCGCGAAATTGTGTTTACCTCGGACCGGCTCGGCAATCCGCAGCTTTTTGTGATGGACGCCGAAGGCACCAATCTGCGCCGCTTGCCGGTGGAAATGAGCTACAACGATTCGCCGGCGTGGTCGCCGCGCGGCGATAAGATCGCGTTTGTCTCGCGCGCGCCCGGCGGTTTTGATATTTTTGTGTATGACATCATCACGCAAAGCGTCACGGCGCTGACCAACAATGCCCGCACCAATGAAGATCCTTCCTGGTCGCCGGACGGCTATCGTCTCGCGTTTAGTTCAACGCGCGACGGTCGCAGCGATATTTATTCGATGATGTGGGATGGAACCGATGTGCGGCGTTTGACTTTTAAAGGAACGTGCACCAGCCCGGCGTGGTCGTTAAATGTCCGGCCGGCAGAAGATTTTTTGTGTAAAGATTAATCAAGGAGATCAACATGTTTGCTTTTTCAGGGCAACAATCACGCGCTGCGGCGCCGTTTTCTAAAACCGTCGTAGTCGCGCTTTTTTCACTTTCACTGTTTTTCACCGGTTGTCCCAGCTCAAAAAAAGCGCTGCAAACACCGGCCAGCGATCCGGTTGAGCCGGTAGTGACGCGTGAAGCAGAACCGGAAGCGCCGGTTTACAAACCCCCGGTCGAAGAAACGCGAACCGCAACCGAAAATGCTTCGGCTGTTCCGTTCGTTTTGCAAAATGTTTATTTCGAATTTGATCGCTATGACCTCACTTCGGAAGCCCTGCAAACGCTGGCCGATAATGCGCGGGTGCTGAAAGCGCATCCGGAAGCGCGCGTGGTGGTTGAAGGCCATTGCGATGAGCGCGGCACCGTCGAATACAACCTGGCGCTGGGCGATAAACGCGCCAAAGCCGCCCGCGACTATATGATTTCGCTTGGTGTTAATGCGGCACAAATTCTCACCATCAGCTACGGCAAAGAACGCCCGCTCGATCCCAGTGAGACGGAAAATGCGTGGGCGAAAAACCGCCGCGCGGAATTTGCGAGAAGATGAGCGGCTGGTTCCGGCTGCACGCGGCTGGATCGCTTTGCTGATATCACCCATTTCGTTGCAGTTCTTTTTTTTGTGGCGCAAATTTTTAAAACTATAATTGAATTTCTTTACATATGAAAAACCTGCCGGGTGTATTGATCGCAGTAACGCTACTGGTGGCCTGCGGTTGCGCGACGCGTAAAGAAGTCGTCAATCTCAAAAACGATTCTTTCTATATTCGTTCGCAAATCGATTCGTTGCGCGCCGAGCAGCGGCGTTTGCGCGCGGCCATCATCCGGGTCACCAATTTGACGGAACAAAGCACGGAAGCCAATAATCGCTTGCGCGCGGATATTCAAGTGCAGCTCACACAACTCGCCGAGCAATCGCAGATTCTCAATGATCGCCTTGAAGAAACCGGCCGGCGCATCTCCAGCTTGCCGTCCAAGCTGCGGATGACGACGCCGGTAATCGTCTCCAGCCCGGATAGCGCCAACAAAACGAGCCGCGTTGATACGGCGCAGGTCAATGCCGCGGCGCGCCGCAAATTGGAAGAAGCGCAGCGTCTATATGATTCGGCCTATCGCGATTATGTGAAAGGCCAATACGCGCTGGCGCAGCAGGGGTTCTCGCAATACGTGCAAACCTTTCCCGAAAGCGATCTGGCCGACAACGCGCAGTATTGGATCGGCGAGTGCAATTATTCGCAGAAAAAATACGAAGAAGCCATTCAAATTTTTCAAATCGTGGTCACGCAATATCCGGACGGCGAAAAAGCCCCGGGCGCGCTTTTGAAAATGTCGTACGCACAACTGGCTTTGGGCAAAACCGCAATCGCCAAAGAGAATCTGGAGCGCCTGCTCAAACGCTTTCCGCAATCCAATGAAGCCGGCTTGGCGCGCTCGCGCTTGCAGGAGTTAAAAAACTGACCTTTCGACTTCGTTCAGAGCGATAAACCACTCGCGCGGGCCTTTTAAACCGCGCGAGTGTTACAAAAAAAAAACTAAAAAGTCCTTACCGTAAATTTCCCCGCCCCATTTATTATTTTACCTCACAAGTTCATCATTTTCTTTCTGCATCTTCCCCGCTCTGCTGGTATTTTTGCGGTAAATTAGGGATTGATTGACAAGATGACCGGGATGTCGTGCGTGGCCGAATGAATTCCATCGCAAGCCTTTTCGCCACCCGCTCCATTCTGCCCCGGCAGCCAAACCGGCTGCGTAAATCATCAAGGTCAAGTTTCCCATTCGCATATTGCTCTTTTATTCATCCAAATCAAAGATTGCCCCGGGCAATCCGGTTTGTAAAATCGAAAGCTCTGCTTGGTCTTACCGCCCAGGAAGCGCGGCGAGAGAGAGTCAGGCTTTTTAATAAGGCCGCAAATTACTGCTTGTTAACTTGGGCCTGAGACAACACCTGAACGACATGGACGTTACACCACTCTGGAGGCTGCATCTTATGGAAAATGTGTTTCACTCGTTTTCACCCAGCTTGAACCTGTTTAGCCGTGTGAAAAAAAATTATCGACGCTTTTTGTGGCTGGCACTTGGACTTGGCCTGTTTGGCCCAACCCCGCAAGCGCTCGCGCAAATCAATGCCAGCCGCGGTCCGCTGATTGTCCGCTCCGCGTGGACACTCGAACCGGGCCATCTCACCCTGCTTACCCACACGCGCTTTTTCGGTAAAGTTACGCAACAAGTTGGGAAAAACGGCACGAACGCCGTCACCATCTGGGATGTGCAAGGGGGCATGTCACTAAATTACGGCCTGAGCAAAAACATTGAAGCCGCGTTCGTTCCCGTCATTTATCAAGACACGAACAAGCGCACCGGCAAAGGTTACAATCTTCTCGACGATTTGTTCTTATTCGTCAAAGTCGGTTCGCTGGGCAGCAAAGGCGGCTCATTAAAATACGGCTTCGACCTCGGCATGCGTTTTCCAACCGGCAAAGAACATAACGTGATTTTCGAGCCTTACTCCGCCGGCAAAACCAGTTTCGGGGCGAACGCGATGGTCTCCTACGCGCGCGATCCACTGTACCCCGAAGATGGAATGAGCGCGCATTTTAATATTGGCTACTGGAATCACAATGATGTCGGTGCGCGCTTGACCCCGACGGATGTTACACGCGACACCGTGCGCGTCTTGACGATGACGCAGGAGTTGAATTACGGCGCCGCCATGCTTTTTCCATTCGACAAATTTGATTTTCGTTTTGAAATTCATGGCCACAAATTTCTGCAGAAACCGCCGGTCACCGCCTTCAGCCGTGAAGACGTGCTATACATTAGCCCGGGCGTAACATACAAGCCTTATCGCTGGATGACGATGTTGCTGAATGCCGACATTCGCGTGACCAATGCCGCCGACGAAACCGATTATAGCAAACCGGGGGTCAACAAAATTGCGGACTTGCCGAATTATGCGGACTGGCGCATTACCCTCGGCACCAAGCTGAATATTCTGCCTACTTCCCTGTATGCCGTTAGTGAGCGCGACATTTTGATGAAAAAAGCTGAAAGCCGCCGTGAGCTTTTCGAGCAAATCATCAAAGAGCAGCGCGAAACAGAATCCGCCGAAGAAGAATTGGAGCGCATCAAAGATGAACGCCGCAAGGCCGAGCGTGAGTTGGATCGTCTGCGCCGCATTTTGGAAGGCGAAGCCGAGCGCCAGAAACAAGAAGACGGCCAAAGCAGCGAAGATTCCGAACCCCCGCTGTAAAATCTGCTGAGGATAATCCTCGAGACAAGAGTACAAATTTTAAACCCGCTCATCACAGCGTTGATGATGCGGGTTTTCTACTTCCATGCAAAGCCAATGCCCTCGGGCATTTCACCTTAAGCGTCGGATCTTATTTTACGAAAAATGATAAGGACTTCAGGATGAGGAAAATGTTATTAAGCGCTGCGGCGCTCGGTGTGTTGCTTGATGTGATCGGTTGCGGCCACCCTCCCCAAAAGCTTAAAACCACAGACGACATGGCGCGCGTCTCGAAAGAATCCACCGCTTTGCAGAACAAGGTTCGCAAAAACCCGGCGGATGCCCGCCTGCGCGTGCAATTCGGCATGTACTTGCTGCGTGCGGAGCAATATGCTGCGGCGCTGGCGCATTTTGACTCGGCGCTCACATTGCAGCCGGAGATGCCGGCGGCAAAATTTGGCCGGGCGGAAGCCAATTTTCTAACCGGCAAACTGCAAGCGAGTCTTCAAGAATATCTTGCCGTGCTCAATTTGCCGGAGGCCGATCAATTCACCGCGGCGATTGGCGAGCGCCTCGGCGCTCCGTATGCCATTCGGCCGATTACCTTCTCCTCCGGTGAGAATATGATGGCGCGGTTTTCTGCGGATGGCCGCTTCATCGTATTTCAATCCAACCGCGATGGCAATTGGGAAATTTATCGCGCGCTACCGGACGGCTCGCAGCCCTTCCGATTGACCGACAACCCTGCCGTTGATGAGACGCCAAGCTTTTCGCCGGATGGACACACGGTCGCCTTTGTGCGGACGCAAAGCAAAAATGCCCGGGACATTTATCTGTTGGATATTCCGGCGCTTGAAACGGAGATTTGCATTTCGCGGCACGTTGCCGATGATTGGAACCCGGTTTTCTCGCCTAAAGGCGATTATCTCGCGTTCGTTTCGGACCGCGAGCAGGCGCCGGCCACCGGCGCGCCGGAACGCCAGAGCGATATTTTTCTTTTCTCGCTGGCGGATTCGAGCGTCAAAAAATTCTCACAGGGGTTTGGCAATAAATCCGCGCCGTGTTTTACGCCGGATGGCGCCGGGCTGGTTTATGTGAACAATGTGAATGGCGTTTTTGATATTTTTGAACAAACGCTCGGCGATGGTCGAACCACAAATCTTATTTCCAAAAATGGCTCAAAAGGCGGCCCGCAGATTTCTCCAGACGGCAAATCCATGGTGTATTTTGAAAAACGCGATCAAAATCTCGATCTCTTTTTATTTACCCGCGAGAGCAACCGCACGCAACGCTTGACCGTCGCCGCTTCGGTCGAGGCGTTTCCGGTGTTTTCGCCGGACGGCAATGAAATTTTCTTCACCTCCAATCGCGACGGCGGCTATCA
>CAYZFF010000201.1:0-7994 GCA_964477305.1 uncultured Cytophagia bacterium | reverse complement strand
AGGGTTGGCGAAGAAAACTCGAGGACGGAAAGGAGAGTGAATAAAACATTGCAAAACTTAAGTTTCGTACTCCGTATGCGGTTTTATGAGTAGCATTAATTAAGTCATAAGCCATTCAACCTCAGAATAAAATTCCTACGGACGCAGTCTAAAAATTCTTTGACCGACAAGCATTTTTTTAACCACTAAGACACGAAGGCACGAAAAAACCCAAAGGCCCTATCATAAAGCTTTTCTTGGTGTCTTGGTGTTTTTGTGTATCTTTGTGGTGGTTTAAAAATTAGTCGGGTTCACTGTTGACCGAAGGGCTGCAGCTTCGGCTTATCAGAAAACTGGTGTAATCGGTTAATCCCAACTCAAGAACCCTATTTTATCAAAACACCGAACCTTTGTCAAATAAAATCTTTGCACAACGGGCCTCAGTTGGCAATGGAGAAAACTGATGGTCGCTTAAAGCACTTCGAAATTATCATTTAGTGTCCGGTCAGTCCACCAGTAAGTGAGGCATTACACGCGATCGTTTAAAAACAAAAAAGGGTTTTGGTGAATTCACCAAAACCCTTTTTAAAATTCAACAACCTACTGTCAGTATTCAGTTACCAGTGACATACTGAAAACCGAATACTGCCCACTGCCGTTACTTCACCAACATGAGTTTCTTCGTCGCTGTAAATTTTTCGGCGCCGGATTCGGCAAGGATGCGATACACGTACACGCCGCTGGAAACTTCTTTGCCAACTTCGTCGCGACCGTTCCAGGTGGCCATGTAATAATCAGCGGACTGAAATTGGCGATTGACGAGGATCCGCACTTTTTGGCCGAGCATGTTATACACTTCCACCGTCACCGTCGCGGGCTTCGGCAGCGCGTAACGAATCGCCGTGAGTGCCTGCGCTTGTTGCGTCGCAAACGGATTGGGGAAATTTTGCGCCAGCTCGAACGCGCTTGGCACCAGTGCAAGGCCGCCGGTGCGTTTTTTCAGCGCTTCGGGTTTGCCCACGAGAAGCTGCAGCGATTTCTCAATGCCGTTCGCCGTCGTGACGACGCGGTACGAAGGATTGCTTTTCAGATTGCGCGCCATGCCATACGCCGCATCGATGAGATACGCTTCGTAGCCGTTTGGCAGGTTCGCGAGATTTTTAAATTCTAAAATCACTTCGTCGAAAGTGGAATTTGATTTCACCTGCAATGGCCATTCATAAACGTCCTGACCGACCGGGCGAAAATCCGCGGTATATTGCATCGCCTGTTGCGACCAACCCAAATTCGGCACGCTCACGGCAACATATTCGCCGATCACCGGCGGCTCGAGGAGATCAAAATCATCATACTCCATCGCCGCCGCGTTGCGGGCGCCAACATAGTTGATCGTGTCCAACGCCGTGCCGGCTTTGGCCGCGATTTGAATCGTCCATTCATTTCTCGCCGCGGTGGCCAACATAGAATTTTTGCCGACGCGCGGGGTCGTCGCCAGCGGGCAAATCAGCAGATTTATTTTTTCATTCGCGCGTCTCGGCTCCACGTAAATCGCATAGCCTTTCCACGGCTCCATCGCATTGTCGATATTCCAGCCGCGTTCGTACGAGCGCAGTGAGGCGCCCAGCGTCGAGTCCTGCGGAATTTTCGAGTTCACCAGCGTCAAAGACTCGCGGCTGACCGGAAAGTTGAAAGGGTTACCGATCAGATTCCAGCCTTTTTTCAATTCAATAACAAATGGTTTACCGGTCGAAACCGTTTTACCCACGCCGCTATCGATGATCTTATTGGCCTCGGCCACGAGCATGAAAAATGCGCGGCCTGGAAAGAAAGGTGAAATGGTCGGCGCAGCGCTGTTGTATTCCACCCAGCCGTTCGGCGTAATTTCCGGACGATATTCAAAAAATTTCCATTTCTTCGGATCATACTTACCGAGATCATCTTCCAACACGTCTTTCGGCGTATTTTTATCCAACTCGAACGGCACCGACAAAAGCACGTAGTTGGTTTGCGCGCTGCCGGAAGGTAGCGCCACCGGATTGCCGTCTTTGTCGATGCGAACTTCGCCATCAGCGCCGGTGCGAACGCGCACCGCTTGCCAATGATACCCCTCGTCATCACAAACTCCATGTGTTTGGTTGCCGGACGGCCCGACCCCATACGGATTGTTCAACGAGTCTTTCGCAAAAACTTGATATTCGAGACCGCGCGTGGTCACACCATCCGCAGGAATATCCACTGCAAACAACTCGCGCGAATTGCCCAGGCGCCGCACCCGTCGTGGCGGCTCAGTAGCGCGCGCTCCGCCGAAACGATACATCAATGAGTCCCGCACGATTTTCGTATGATCGAAAATTCTCACCGTATCGGTAAAGGCGGTGCGCTTGACGGCCAGGGCCTCGCCGGAGCGATAGCGCGTAATCACCGGTGGGCACATATCGAAACTGTATTCGGCAAACGCGTTGGCCGACGCATTCACATTTCCCGCCGAATCCACCAACCAATAAAACAAGCTATCATAACCGCAGAGGCTGGTGGAATTGAATGCTACGGAGAAATTCACATTATTCTCGTTGCGGGTCAACGCGCTTTCGCCATCGGGCAAAGTATTCGCGCCCGGCTTCGTCTGAAATTTCCAACGCACCCGCGCGGCATCGCGAATGCCGTCAAACAAACCGAACGTTAACCGGAGCGGATTATGGCGGGTGGTGAACCAATCGTTCGGCCCAATATTGCGGGCGGTCGGTTGGTTCGGCGCCAGCGGCGCGGTCAAATCATATTTAAACTGCACCGCTCTGGCATTGGCATAGCCGGAATTGCCGCTGCCGTCAACCAGCCAAAGATACAAATACCACCATTGCTCCGCAGCAATATTATTGCGCAACGGCAGCGTTAAACACGTTCTGCCGTCGCTAATGCTGCGGCGCGCAAATTGTCCCGGCTCGTTGCTCGGTTTGGTCGAGTTCAAAAATATCCAGCGAACTTCCCCAATCCCGCTGGGATCATTCGCTTCCCAGCAAATCGTCAAGCTATCGCCATTCGTGTAGCCGACATAACCGCCGGTCCAACGCGAGGTCACCGACGGCAGCGTGGTAAAGGCCGGCGCGGTGACGTCGTAATAAAGCTGCGAATAATTCGGCGAGAGGTAGCCGGAGACGCCGTTGCGGCCCTGCAACCACACATAACAATTCCAGCGGCCGGCGCTCAGCACATTGCGCAAAGGAATTCTAAAACACGGGCGATTATTCACAATAAAAATTCGCGCCGTGCCGGTGGTGTCGCTTGGCGACGTGGGCGCAATGGGCAGAAAGCTAAATTTCCAGCGCGCATCCAAAACTTCGGCAATGCTGGTCACCGTCAAATTCAAGTAGATCGTCAAAGAATCGACATACGTGTATCCGGCGCGTCCGCCCGGCCAGTTGACGAGCAAAGTATCGAGACGCGGCGGCGGCTGGAGAATTTGTCCGCTGCCGAGGACTGGAAAAGAAATTTTTCCGAGCGGCTTAATCAAATCATTGGTGGTAAAATTCAAGCTGCTGCTATAAATCCGGCCTTCAAGCGGTTTGAACGTCACCGTGACGCTCTTCGTATCACCGGGCGCAATAGCCGCCGGTAAAGGTACGAGATTGTAGCCCGCCAACGGATTCAACACGGTGCTGAAAATTTTCAAGGTGTCTGTCAGCGCCTCGTCCGTGGCTTTGCGATTGGTCACGCGAAACGATTTCGTTGCCGAATCGCCAATCACCAGCGCGCCGAAATTCAACGCCGGGGTCGGCACAAAAACCATTTCCGGCCCGCGCGTCGTGCCGGTAAGCTGCACGATGAGTGAGTCTGGTTGCGAATTACTGGTGTAATTAATTTTAATCACCCCCGCATAAGCTTTGCGCGCTACGGAACTGAAGCGGAGATTGAGCGTCAAATTCGCGTCGGGCGCCACTCGCACGCCCACCGGTGGATTGACCATCGCGAACGGATCGCTCAACGTGAAGCGCGTGAGGAAAACATCGGCGCAAGTGGCATTTCTCACCACCAAAGTTTTATCGAACGACGCGCCGGCTTTGATCGAACCAAACTCAACCTTGGTCGCGGCCGAAGTTAATTTGCCGGTGCGTGAAATGTATAGCGTCGAAGGTTGATTTGAGCCGTTTTTTACCGTGTCGCTTAACACCGGTATTAGCGTATCACCGCCGGCAGCGTAAGCTTTACGAATGAAAAATTTATACAACCCATCCGCCGTCGGAGGCAACAAACTGTTGTTGATATCGAAACTAGCGACGAATCTGTTGCCACTCACCCACGTTTTAGTAATCAGTGGCAGCCGCAAAGGATATGGCGCATTTAAGCCGAAGGTGATAACCGGAATCGAGTCACGCATCGCCGTATTAAAAACCATCGTTATGGCAACACGGACTTCGCCGGCGGTGCAGGTCACGGTTGGGCCGACGCTAAAAGTCATTTCAGTTAATTTCGGCGTTTGCGCCCAGGCCGTCGCACTCCAGCCGCCATGCACGAGCAGGGCCAGGAGAAATAACAGTCGCTTCATTAGTTGTACCTCAAAGAAAAAATTTATGGCGTCGTCATTCGTAGTCTTGCCCGCATGCGAGCAATTCTCAAAATTAGAGATTTCGTTTTTTTTATTGCGGCCCACGAGGGCCAGGCCTACGTCAAAAAGGGGCTCCCGATCACAAAGGTAAGATCAACTCACGGAAAGCTTGGAGGGTTTGGCAAATTAGTTCCCGTCGTCGGTGGTTTATTATCCTTATCGGAACCCTTGGTAAGCTGGGAAATGCCGATGGCGGCACCGACCGCGCCGACTGCCACGAGGCCATAAACCAAAATCTTATTGCTGCCGCTGCTGCTGTATTGGGCCGTGTTTTCCGTTCCGCTGCCCGGGTCTGATGTTCCGGCGCTGCCATATTCAGTAGGTTTCAATTCCTGCGCCGGCGCTTCCGTTTTTGTGGAAGTCGTGCTGCCATTGAGTAACGCCGATTTGCCGACGAGTTTGCGAGCCACCGCGGCCATTAAGTTTTGCAGCCCTTCCAGGTCGCCGTCAAAATCTTCATTGGCGCGTTCAACCACCTGGCCGCTGCCGGCGTGAATCATTTGCGTTTCGACAAAATAAAGCTGGCCGACTTTACGCACGCTGCCATTCACAATCAATTTCACGCCAAGCTGTTTGCCGGCTTCCGCGCCGCACGCTACGGTGCTGCAACCGTTTCCGCCGTTCGACAGCGTCTGCGCGACGGTGCTGGGCGGCGTAACCATAAAAATTCCCGTTCGCTCCAATTCGGCGGACAAGCGCATTGTTAATGTTTCCGCTTCATTAACTGTGATGCGACCGGAAGGCTCCAAAGGCAGGACGGCCAAAGTGTATTTGGCAGAGAGTTTAACCGCGGCGAAGGTGTTGCCAATAATGCAGCAGGTGAGCGACAACAGCAGCGCGAGGGGGCAAAAAAATCGGTTACGCATAGAATCAAACTCCATTGGTTGAGAAAAATCTTACCTTAATTTTGCAAATTTAAAAGCCCAATCCCCAATTTCCTTGAGTTATGAAAACTCATGGATTGGTCGTTTTAGTTTTACAACGCAAAATCGGGGTAATTATCGCGTCGGTTTTTGCAATTCACAGACCAACGTGCTCAGCCCAAATACTCTACGCATCATCCGCTGGCGATATAACAAAATCGCAACGGGCTTATTCTCATGGAATCAACCAGCTCGCGCAATTCTCAAACTTGCGCCCGCATGCAGATGCGGCTCCACCTCTGCACGTACATCTTCCACATCGAAAAAGATCGCCTTGTTTTATCTTGAGACAGCTCTCGGTTAAGAAGCAATCACCAACTGATAAAAACAAAATAATAACTTGCTAACAACCACACGGATGTCACAGAAATACAGCAGTTTTTGTTTTAACAGCAGAATTCATCGACTCGTGTTTGCGAGTAACATACACACAGAGTCTGTTATTTGCGGGAAGGATATCGAACAGAATACCGGCGGCCGCGTGACTCGCTTTATAGGCGAATCGCGGCCGCCAGTTTGGCTGTGAGAGGGAACACGCTGAAAGCTTGCGGCTAATTAATGCGCGAGAATTCAATGCGGCGATTCTGGCGCCGGCCCTCGGGCGTGTCGTTGGGCGCAATCGGTTGATAAGGCCCAAAGCCTTTGGTCTCGATGCGCTCACCCGCAATACCGCGGCTCATGAGATACGCTTTGACGGCCTCCGCGCGCGCCTGCGACAGCCGCATGTTAGTTTTGACGCCGCCAGTGTTGTCCGTGTGGCCGTGAATCGCGACTTTCATCTCCGGATAATATTGCAGCGTGTTCAAGGCCTTGGTCAGGATGGCTTCGGACTCCACCGACAACACGGCGCGGCCGGTTTCAAACACGATACCGTCGAGAACAATCGGCGCGTTATTTTCAATCTTCAAAATTTCGCGCGGCACGTCGTCATCGGCAACCAGCGGATTGGTGCCGCGATTTACCTCGGTGGCGTCCGCGACGGAACCGCCGTCGGTATCCTTTTTCAAAGGATCGGTTTGGTATTTCTTCACCTCATCGCCATCCAACAAACCATCAGCATCCGAATCGATTTCCAGCGGCTGGGTTTGATAACGCCCGATTTCTTCACCGTCTTTTAAACCGTCGTCATCACTATCGGCTAAAGTGGGGTTGGTTTTATGGACTTGCAGCTCTTCGGCATCGCTCAGATCGTCATTGTCGCTGTCGCCTTTCAGCGGATTCGTTTGATGCGTCGAGACTTCGTCGCCATCCGGCAGACCGTCTTGATCCGTGTCCGCCTGCGCCGGGTCGGATTTATATTTTTTGATTTCATCCAAATCGCTCAAGCCGTCGCTATCGGAATCAATCACCAGCGGGTTGGTGCGAAAAGTCAAAACTTCGGCCCCATCTTTAATGCCGTCTTGGTCCGTATCTGCGAGTTTCGGATTGGTGCCGCGCATTTTTTCGTCGCGATTGACCAATCCGTCCCGATCCATATCCGGGTTGCCGCGAAACAACAACGTTAAACCGGCAGTGGCCGAAACAAATCCGTCATTGGCGCGTTTCTTCTGGCTGTTGTCGAGCCGGTCATTGCTGACGAAATGATAAAGCCCGCGCAGATCGAATGCCAGTTTCTCGCCGAGCAAGAAACCCAAACCGCCGCCGAGGGGAGTGGAAAAATTATTTTTCTCGTAACTGATTTTCCGATTAAACCGCCGCGGATTGGTGCTGAAGTATTCCGCGCCGCCGGCAATGTAGGGCCGAATCGTCTTGCCGCCGAAAAGCGAAATCTGGCCCAGTACACCAACGCCGGCAAAGTCGGTCCAGAACGCTTCTTTCTTTTGCAAATTGCCGGAAAGCTGGCCATAGTTGACGCTCAGTTCGTAGGCAAAATGATCGTTCAAATGATGCACGAAAAAAGCGTTGGAGTAAGGCAGCTCTGTCGCTTGGACAAAATCATCGCTGCGATAAAACGTCGCGCCGCCGCGAACGCCGAGGCCGACCGTGTTGTGTAATTCCTGTGTCTGCGCCATCGTTGCGGGCAGGCTAATGGCGCAAAACAATAATAAAACAAACTTCTTCATCGTGCTCTCCTCGAGATAGATGATCCAGGTGCTCCCGCTGATAACCGCCATTTATTTACCAATCATCGGCAGAAATTAACAAAATGTTACAAAGTTCAAATCACCGAATGCTGTATCATAACCGAAGTTTCGATGACTTGTTTATATAATACAACCATATTAAAGATTTGCGGGCTGAGGCTTATCGCACCACCATCATCTTCGTTACTTTTTCAAAACTCCCCGCCTGCAAGCGGCAGAGATAAATCCCGCCCGGTACGAATTGGCCGGCCGCATTTTTGCCGTTCCACGACACCTGATAATACCCCGGCGCTTGTGACGCATTCACCAGCGCAATCATCTCGCGGCCAAGTATGTCAAAAACTTTCAGCGTTACAAAGCTCGCTTTCGGCAATTGATATTTGATCGTGGTCTCGGCATATTTCGCGG
>CAYZFF010000200.1:3755-8023 GCA_964477305.1 uncultured Cytophagia bacterium | reverse complement strand
ACGGCCCAAACACAGAGCAGACCCAAATTGGCACGCAGAGCGCCGCGCAGGAAGCCAAAGATGATGGCCCAGTTCAAACCGATCTCGATGATGAACGCAGCACCGATGGTCATCCACATCAACCAGCGTAAATCACCGGCGCCGCGCAGATTGCCGACGACAACATTATTGACGGCTTTCGGGACTTGCGCCAACGCAAACATCAGCATGGCAAAACTGCCAAAGTGAATAACTTCCGGATCATTCGAGAATAGACCCATGAGCGGTCGCGAAAAGCCCCAGAGAATCAAGCCGATCACGACCACGGTGCCAAACATCACCGTACTGGAGATTTCGGCGGTGTGTTGCGCCAGATGGCGATTGGCCGCGCCGAGATTTTTTCCCATCAACGTCATCGCGCCCATGCCGAAGCCCATGTACAGCATGGAGAGAATCGCTTGAATGCGTAGAAATACCTGATGCGACGCCAACATTTCGACGCCAAGCTGGGCAACGTAGCCAGTGACGACAAGCTGGCTGAAGGCCCACACCAGTTGTTCAACAGTCGTCGGTACGCCGGTATAGAATAGCCGTCTGAACGTTTGGAAATTGGGCTGCGCCATTTCGCGAAACGATAAGAAGAGAACGGACTTATGACTGCGCAACAAATACAGCGTACCGAAAAAGCCAAAGGTATGGCAAATGCCTGCCGCCAGCGCTGCGCCGCGCACGCCCAATTCCGGCACACCGAAGCCGCCGAAAATAAATAACGGCGCCAAAATCAAATTCAAACCGTTGATGCTGAGGTTGATCAGCATCGAATATTTGGTGTCGCCAGCGCCCCGTACGATGCCGACCGCAATGAAATTGCTAATCATAAACGGCGCAAAGATGGCCAGGGTTCGCAAATACGTTACCCCGGCCTGTTCCGCCGCAGAACTGCCCTCTTCCTTGATCAGCTTAAAGATATTGGTCGCGCCAAAATACCAAAAAACCGCCAACAGACAGGCCATCCCGGCGCCGAGAATCATAGCCTGGCTGAGAATATGATTGGCTTCCTGCTTTTCGCCCGCGCCGAGATGGCGCGTGACGATGAGCGTGCTGCCAACAATGAACGTGAGGAGAACGGTGATGCAGACAATGACGATTTGCAACGCCATTCCGACGCCGCCAAAAGCGGCGGCGCTGATCTTGCCAATGAGAATTGCTTCGACCGTCCACATGATCGTCTGCGACGCCAGATCAATCACTGCTGGTAACGCGGTGCGCAGCAGGGTTTTGAGTGGCGAGGCCGGCGGCGATACTGGCATCGCCGCCGCGGACGAATCCGCTTCCGGGCCAGTCTGAGACAAGGTAAGTTCTCCGGGTTGAGCGCCGGCTAACAAGGCCGGCGCTCGTCGAGGTTCAGTCGTAATATTCGAGGCCTAAGTGAGTGATGAGTTCCTCTCCACGGAGATGGCGCAAGGTGTTTTTCAATTTCATTAGTTGAATGAACAGATCGTGTTCGGGATACAGCTCTGCCGCCGTCATCGGGCTTTTGAAATAAAACGAGAGCCATTCCTGAATGCCCTTCATCCCGCTGCGTTGCGCGAGATCGAGCAGTAGCACCACGTCCAGCACGATGGGCGCGGCGAGAATGCTGTCCCGGCAGAGAAAATCTATCTTAATCTGCATCGGATAGCCGAGCCAACCGAAGATGTCGATGTTATCCCAGCCTTCTTTATTATCACCGCGCGGTGGGTAGTAATTGATGCGCACTTTGTGATAATATTCTTTATACAACTCCGGATACAATTCCGGCTGCAAAATGTAATCGAGCACGGAAAGCTTGCTCTCTTCTTTGGTGCGGAAGGATTCGGGATCGTCCAACACTTCACCGTCGCGGTTGCCGAGAATATTGGTGGAATACCATCCCGCCAGGCCAAGCATGCGCGCTTTGAGGCCGGGCGCCACCACGGTTTTCATCCACGTTTGGCCGGTTTTGTAATCTTTGCCGGTGAGCGGCGAGCCGTTCCGTTTGGCGAGTTCGAGCATCGCCGGAATATCCGTGGTGAGATTGGGCGCGCCATTGGCGAACGGAATGCCTTCCTGGAGCGCGGCGTAGGCGTAAATCATGCTCGGCGCAATCGCCGGATTGTTTTCGCGCAGAGCTTTTTCAAACGACTCGACGGTGTTGTAGGCGGGATCGTTCGGCGGCATGAAAATTTCCGTGCTGCCGCACCAGATCATTACCATGCGGGAAAGATTATTCTTCTGCTTGAAATTCTGCATGTCCTCGCGCACCATCTGCGCGAGATCCATTTTCGTTTTGCCGCTTTTCACGTTCGGCCCATTGAGGCGCTTCACGTAGTTTTGATCGAACACCGCTTTCCACGGTTTGATCGCTTGCATCGGCTCTTTCACCTGCTCCAGCAGGCGCGGCTCCAACACGCCGGCTTTCATCGCCGCGGCGTAGCAGTCGTCTTCAAAAATGTCCCAACCGCCGAACACGAGATCATTTAAAGTCGCGAGCGGCACAAAATCTTTGATGAGCGGCGAGCGTTTGTCGGTGCGCTTGCCCAAACGAATCCGGCCCATTTGCGTGAGCGAGCCGATGGGCTGCGAGATGCCGCGCTTGACGGCCTCGACGCCGGCGATAAACGTACTCGTTACCGCGCCCATGCCGGGAATAAGAATGCCAAGCTTCCCTTGTGGGGCTTTGATTTCAATAGGTGCTTTAGTCACTGTCATCTCCCTCTACAGAGTGTTATAAAGTTAGTGTTTTATTTTTTTCAAAAATTTATAAGAGCATGTGGCAAAACGATTGTCGGCAAAACAATTCTTAATAACTTTTAAATCGGTTTGCCCAAAATTGCTTTGCCTTTAAAACTATGGCGTGCTGAGCAAGCGCCGCTCTTCATTGCGCACGTGCACCAAACGTTGAAACGCCGTAAAATTTGACAGCACGGCAATAAGCCCAACGGCGATCAGCAACACGATTTCGTGAATCAACGCGCCAAGGCCGAGCAGCACGATGCGCTCAGGGCGTTGCATGATGCCAACTTTGCATTGCAAGCCCAAGCCCTCAGCGCGCGCGCGCACGTAGCTCACCATCATCGAGCCGCCCAGCGCCACCGAGACGGCGATGACCGCGACCATGCGCCAGCGCGAATCCAACTCTTTAAGAAAATCGATGTGCCCGCGATCAAAAAAATAGGCCAGCCCGAAAAACACCACGACTTCGGCGTAGCGATCAAGGGTCGAGTCATACAGCGCGCCGAATTTGGTGACCTGGTTGGTGGCGCGCGCGACTTTGCCGTCCATAATATCAAACGTGCCGGAGAGCAGCACCAGCGCGCCACCCCAGCGCGGATAACCCATCACAAACAGCGCGGCGCTGATCATACTCACTAAAAATCCCAATGTCGTGAAGAGATTGGGATTGACCGCGCGGGTGATAAAAAAATTGACAACCGGCGTAATGAGGTTGAGATACCAATTCTTTACGCCGTCCGGTAGAATGTTGACTTTGAGAGACAAGGTTCGTTCCATAATTGAATAACCCGTAAGACCTCATTCGTAAAAAGTAACTCGCCAGATTTATGCGCTTGAGGTAGACTCAGCGGTTGCTTTGGATTTGGGCCGTCCTTCCACGACCAACACACATTCGCCCCGTAACGTCTGCTCCTGCAAACCGGCGAGGATCTCCGAAACCTTGCCGCGGCGCACTTCCTCGTGAATTTTCGTCAGCTCGCGCGCCAGCGCCACGCGCCGATCACCCCAGTAGGTTAAAATATCCTGTAATGTTCTCGGCGTCCGTTGCGGCGCTTCATACAACACCATCGTGCGCGGCTCGTCCGCCAAATTTTGAAAAAAAGTTTGCCGTCCTTTTTTTGCCGGCGGAAACCCCTCGAACACAAAACGGTCGCACGGCAATCCTGAAATCGTCACGGCCGCCACCACTGCTGATGCCCCGGGAATCGCCTCGACGATAATATTTTCTGCCACCGCCGCGCGCACGAGAAAAAATCCGGGATCGGAAATGCCGGGCGAACCTGCATCGGTGATGAGCGCGACGTTCTTGCCCTCCAGCATTTGCGCCACGAGTTGCGGCGCGGCTTTGCGCTCGTTGAAATCGTGATAGCTCGTCACCGGTTGATGAATGTCATAATGCCGCAGCAGAATCGCCGCATGGCGCGTGTCTTCCGCCGCGATCAAATCGACGTTCCGCAGCGTTTCCACCGCGCGAAACGTGATGTCCTGCAAGTTGCCAATCGGTGTCGCCACCAAATAAAGTTTACCGGCCAAAG
>CAYZFF010000200.1:0-3655 GCA_964477305.1 uncultured Cytophagia bacterium | reverse complement strand
CTTTCTACTGATTATCAATTTGCGCCCGCTGCAGTTTGCCCGAATAATCGACAAAAACGGTTTTGATCTCCGTAAAAAATTCGAACACCGGCCAGCCGCCTTCGCGATGGCCGTTACCGGTTTCTTTGACGCCGCCGAAGGGCATGTGGGCTTCCGCACCGATGGTCGGGCCGTTGATATACGTGATACCCGCTTCGATATCGCGCATCGCTTTGAAAGCGGCATTGATGTCGCGCGTATATAATGATGAACTCAAGCCGTATTTCGTATTGTTGAGCACGCGAATGGCTTCGTCGAATGATTTGATTTTGATCACTGCGAGTACCGGGCCGAAAATTTCTTCGCGGGCAACTCGCATTTCGGGCGTGACCTGCGAAAAGATCGTTGGGCGAATAAAAAAGCCGTTTTTGCACGCGCCAGCGGAATAACGCTCACCGCCGGTTTCCAATTTTGCGCCTTCACTTTTGCCGATTTGAATGTAGTTTAAAATTCGGTCGAGCTGTTTTTGGTTAATGACCGGACCGACGTCTGAAGTCGGTTCGAGGCCGTTGCCGAGACGAAGTTTTTCCGCGCGTTTGATCAGCATCGCGAGAAATTGATCGTGAATTGCTTCGTGCAAAATCAAACGGCTCGTGGCGGTGCAGCGTTGTCCCGCAGTGCCAAACGCGCCCCACAAGACGCCTTCGAGCGCCAAATCCAAATCCGCGTCGCGCATGACGATCTGCGCATTTTTACCGCCAAGTTCGAGCGAAACGCGCTTTAAATCTTGCGAAGCTGCGGCGGAAATCAATTTGCCGACTTGCGTCGAGCCGGTGAATGAAATCAGTTTCACCTGCGGATGCTCGACCAGCGGCATGCCTGCGGACGGGCCAAAGCCGTTGACGAGTTGAATCACTTTCTCCGGCAAACCCGCTTCGAGCAAAATTTCGACGAAACGCGCCGCGGTAGCAGGCGTGTCCTCTGCCGGTTTAAAAACCACGGTGTTGCCGCAAACCAGCGCTGGAAAAATTTTCCACGTTGGAATCGCCAGCGGAAAATTCCACGGCGAGATGACGCCGGCGACGCCCAGCGGCTGGCGGATCGACATGTTGAATTTATCCGGCAACTCCGAGGGCGCGGTGTGGCCAAACAATCGACGGCCTTCAGTTGCGGCGTAGTAGGCCGTGTCGATGCCTTCCTGCACATCGCCGCGCGTCTCGAGCAGAACCTTGCCCATCTCGCGTGTCATTTCACGGGCGATGTCTTCTTTGTGTTTGACGAGCAAATCACCCGCGCGTTTGATGAGGTCGCCGCGTTTCGGCGCCGGGGTGAGGCGCCAAGCGTCATAAGCTGCCGCTGCCGATTGCACGGCCCGGTCAACATCTTCGGCGTTGGAATCCGGAAACGTGCCGATGAGTTCTTCCCAATGGGCCGGGTTGCGATTCTCAAAACGCTTGCCGCTCTTCGCGTCGCACCATTGACCGTCAATATAATTTTTGAACTCGCGGGGCATATTCAAACGTAAAATCTAAAGCGTATAAATTAGAAATTAAGGTTCGAGTGAAATGGCAGTTTTTGACCATCCGGCTTAAAATTGATGCGCACACGTGATCAAAAGTATATGAAAAATCAGCCTAAAAGTCAAGTTGAGTTTTCCCGCTGGAATGCGCGCAGTTTCTCTGCCGGCCCATTTGGGGGGATCGTTTAGTACGGCAAAATTTTTTTATTGGCAATGAATTTTAGATTTTGTATGTTTTTGAGGAGGATGGGTTAGCACGTCAGGAAGGCAAATGTAGGCAGTCCCCGCAGTAGCTTTTAGAAAACCACCGGTATTGGAAAATTTAATTCGGAGGCGATCAGCCAGCTATTACAATTTTATTGAGAATCGGGGCTGCTACACAATTTAACGAGGATCGGCAAAAGCATTGACACCTTTGAACCCACAACGTGCGAGGCAACGATGGAAATTCAAATTCGCGCTGCGCAATTGGCGACAGCGAAAAGTTCGGCATTGGCGTTATTTCTGCCACAAGAAACAACGTCTTCAACTTTACAGTTACCTTTTTCTTCGGTTATTACACGGGTCTACCGCCAAAAGGATTTTTCGGGAAAGTTAGAAGAGACCATTTGGCTTTACCCTCCCGAAGGCGCCGAGCGGTTGTTGCTCGTCGGGCTGGGTGAGTGGAATAACCAAATTAAAGAAAACGAAGCGCGGCAAAATTTTCAAAACGCGATTGGCCACGCCGTGCAAGCCGCCCGCAAGTTGGCAAGCGCTGAATTGCAACTCGCACTCGATGAACGTGTCGTTGAAAAGTTTGGTTATCGACTCGCGGCGCAGTATGCCGCCGAGGCCTTGTGGCTGGCGAATTATCGGTTTCAAAAATACAAATCGACGATTCCCGACAAAGAAAAGCTGTTGCAGAAAATTGTATTATTGATCGACGATGAACGGCACATTGCCGAAGCTCGAGAAGGCGGGCAGGTCGGAGAAATTATCGGAAAATGGAGTTGTTTCGCGCGCGATCTGCAGAACACGCCGTCTAATGATTTGCCGCCGGCCCGGTTCGCGACGATTGCGGCCGAGCAAGCCGCAGCGTTGAACCTCACTTGTACGGTTCATGACGAAAAGAGCATTCGTGAGTTGGGCATGGGCGCGTTACTGGGCGTCGGGCAGGGCAGCGTGAATCCGCCGCGTTTCGTCGTGCTCGAATACAAACCGCAGAATCATGCGCGCGCCGCAAGCTCGCCGTTGGTGCTTGTCGGCAAAGGCATTACGTTCGATACCGGCGGCATCTCGATCAAGTCCGCGGACAATATGGATTTGATGAAACACGACATGTCCGGCGCCGCGGTGGTGTTGGCTACGATTAGTGCATTGGCGCAATTGCAGGCGCCTTTGCATGTGATCGGACTGCTGCCGATGGCGGAAAATATGCCGAGTGGTTCGGCACAGCGCCCCGGCGATATCGTGCGCACTTGCAACGGCAAAACGATTGAGGTGGCTGATACCGATGCCGAAGGCCGGTTGATTCTCGCGGACGCGCTGGCGTATGCGCAACGTTTCAAGCCGCGAGCGATTATTGATCTCGCGACGCTCACTGGCGCGATTTACACCGTTCTCGGCGAAACCGCGGCCGGCTTGTTTAGCAATGACGCCGATTTAACCGCGCGCCTTAAAAATGCGGCGGAGCGCACCAGCGAGCGGGTGTGGGAGTTGCCGCTGTTTCCGGAATTTTTTGAATACATGAAAAGCGAGGTCGCTGATATTCGCAACATCGCTTCGAAACCGAGTGGCGGCGGAGCGAGTAAAGGCGCGGCGTTTCTCGCGACTTTCGTCGAGGGCTGTAAATGGGCGCATCTTGACATTGCCGCGATGGCGCATCCGCGCGAAGACAAACCGTTGGTGCCGAAGGGCGGCAGCGGCTACGGCGTGCGATTGTTGATTCAGTTTTGCCGTAACCTTGTGGAATGAATCAAAGTGGTTTTTCTTTTCTAACTGATCCAATTGACCTCGGACTTCGGACGCTCGACTAAAAGGACCTGTTTATGCTTCCTATTCGCCTCGGTGTGATTGGCTGCGGGCTGGCAACCAAGAATTTGCATTGGCCCGCGCTGCGCCAGATGCCCGACAAATTTCAGATCGTCGCCGTTTGCAATCGCACGCCGGAAAAAGCGC
>CAYZFF010000199.1:0-8029 GCA_964477305.1 uncultured Cytophagia bacterium | reverse complement strand
GCGAAAAAAGGGCTGTTTACGGTCGTCGAAGGCAGCGTCAAGAAAAAACAAGTGCAGGATCCGGAATGGATTCGCGCGCAGGTGCAGTCGAATGTGCTCGGCGGCGACCGCGTGCGCACGCTGCTGCAATCACGCGCGGAGATGAAGTTGTCGCAGTTGGATGTTATTCGTCTGGCGCCGCAGACGACAATTGACATTGTCAAGCTTTACGAAGAAACCAAAGAAAAAAAGATTGCCACGCAAATCAAAGTCAAGGAAGGCGACATCTGGGGCAAAGTGAAATCCGTCGATGCCAAATCGACCTTCGAAGTGTCGTCGGATTTTGCCGGCGCGGCGATTACCGGCACGGTCTTTCGCATTCATCAGGATTCGGCGAAACAGGAAACGCAATTGAAGGTTTACACCGGCGAGGTGAAAATCAGCAACGCGCTGGCCAACATTGATTCGCTGCCGCCCAAAACGCTGAAGCCGCAGCGCATTCAAGGCCCGACGCAGGTTCCGGGGCCGACGCAGATCACGCTGGAACAATGGGTGTATCTCGTGCGCTCGTATCAGCAAATTACCATCGGCGCCAAAGGCCAGATCAAATCCGTCAGTTCGTTCAAAAAAACCGACCGCGATGAGAGTGACGAATGGGTCAAGTGGAATCAGCAGCGTGACCGGGCGCAGTGAAAAAACTTGCCAAAATTTTTCTCACCATTCTGATGGTTTTGGTGGTCGCCGGTATCGGTTTGACGATTTATATCAAAGTCAAATATCCCGCAGAACGATTACGGCAACTGCTGATTACTTATCTGGCGGAAGAATACAAGCTGCGCATTACCCTTGCGCACCTGGAGTTTAATTTGTTCTCCGGTTTTGCAGTGCACGACTTGGCACTGCTGGGTTCGACGGATGATCAAACGCCGCCGTTGACGGTTAAAAAAATAATTTTTGCCTATCGTTGGCGCTCGTTGTGGTCTCGTCAACTTGATATTGATGAAATCACGATTGAGCGCCCGTCTTTTTTTTATCGTTTAAATCCCGATAGCTCTTCTAATCTCGATGGCATCATCGCCGCGTTCGCCGATTCGGCCACGACGCCGGGCGATACTTCGGCGGCGGGCCTGCCGGTTTCAATTCATCTCAAAAAATTCGCGCTGGAAAATTTTCAATTCAACGCGGCGCTGGTGTCGGCGGTTGATTCGCAAGCCGTTGCGCTCGGACCGCTGCATTTTGCCGTCAATGAAATTGCGGTGGATCGGCAGGCGCATTTTAGCGGCAAACTGCAACTGCGGGCGGAATCCGCGGCAGCTCATTATTTCAAGACAACATCGGGACAACGGGATACGCTGGCACTCGCTGCAAATTTGCAGTCGAATATAACGAGTCTGGTTAGCGGCGATTCGATCAAGCTGCAGGGAGAACTGACTTTCAATAACACGCAAATCAATCTGGGTCATGCCAATCATTTTTCTCTCCCGCGAATTGGCACAACGGCGAACCTGCGTTACAATGTTGCTTCATCACAGTTGCAGGTGCCGGAAATTCGATTATTAATCGATGACAAAGAGCAATTGGCGGCGCGTTTTGCGATGAATCAACAGAATGACTTGTCAGCGCTGACGCTGCATGTCGACCGTGGCGTGATTGATCTCGGACAACTGTTGCGTCTCGCTCGCGAGCACACCAGCGGCGAATGGCGCGAATTTTTGCAAACGCTGGATTGCGCCGGTGAATTGGAATTTTCCAGCAGTGAGTACAACAGCGACGAAAAAGGAACAGAGTATCAAATTACGCTACAGGGCCGCAACTTAGCTTATGCTGAGAAGGTTTCCGGATTAAAATTTATCGGGGGGAATCTTGAGGCGAGTTGGAAAACCGATGCCGATTCTTCAGCCGCGACCACCGGAAAATTTAGTCTGGCGAGTTTTGCCATTCCCATCGACACAACGCAGGTTTTAAAAACCGGCCCGCTCAATCTCGATCTCACGCTCGCCCTTGGGAAAGATTTTTCATTGCAAACGGGCAACCTAAATTTATGGTGGCAAAATTTTTCAGCAGGAAATATTTTTGCACAAGCGGCGATTGCGCCGGCAAATACTTCAGCGCAGAGCAACTCGTGGCCGGCGCGTCTACAGGGCAAGGCAGAGATCAAAGTGGAAGATTTTGAAATTTCTCCTTTCACGGCATCGACGGCTTCCGGAAAAATTAACGGCGCCATTACGCTGGCGGGAAAGCGGCTGGATGAAACGACGTTGAATTTGACTCTGCAAAATAAAAATATTCATTACGAAACGCCGGATTATAAAGGCAAGTTGCCGGATTATCATTTAACGGCCGCAGCCCGGTTGCTCATGAATTCCGCTTTGACAAAATTTTCACTGCCGAACGGAAAACTGAACGTCGAGCCGGCGCAAGCAAATTTCAATGCGACTTACGACATGAAAGCGGATACGTTTCGTTTTAATTTGCCGAATCTTGTTATTGATTTAGCGCAGGTCACGCGCGCGTTGCCGGATACGATTTTAGCGAGCATGAATTATGCGAAAGTGCAGGGAAGCGTTTGGGGAAACGGCTGGCTAACAGGGAAATTTCTCGAACCGGATAGCCTCGATTATAAAGGCATTTTTGCGGCGCGCTCGACCGACACGGCATACGCGGATAGCGTGCTTGGCATTTATACGGACTCGTTGCAAATCAACAGCGCGTGGACAGTGACCTCGGCGAAAACCACCGGCACGTATGCCGTCGCGTGCTCGACGCCGCGCTTGCCCGATTACTTGCGCCAGCCGTTACCGCCCACGAAGGCTGGTGGCAAACTCACGGTTGAGGAAACGACGTTTACGATTGATGACGGCAAGTTCGAAATTGCAGATTGGAATACAGTGGGCAACTATCGCGTTGACGGCGAGTTTCGGCCGGCGGGTCTGCAAGTGAAAACGACGGTTGATTTGGGAATGCATGCGCCGCAACCAATCAACGTCTCGCGCGAAACCCAATTACGCGGCGATTTGACGGCACAGTTTGTTATCGATCAATATATTCCTGATGCGTTGATGGCGCCGCAGCCCTCGCGGCTCGATGGCTGGCTGAAAATTGACGGCCTCGATCTTAAAATGGACACCACCGTGGCGATCAAAAATCTGCGTGCCGATTGCCGTTTCAAGCAGGATTTTGATTTGCTCAACTTGCCGCTTGACGATCATCCGCCACTCACATTCGGCATGGCCCTGGAGCCGGAAGGAGCCTTGCAACCAGTGCTCATTTTAAAAACGTCGCCGGAGGCCGCCGGCGTCAATTTTGCCAGCGCGGACGAGGCGTTGTTGATGTACGATCTTTTTCGCGATTCGGGGCGTGAAAATGGCGACGAACGTTCGTGGCTTGCAATCGAGGAAATGGAATTGGCGGGTTATCGCTTGTCGAATTTAGCGGCGGATCTGCGGCTCGGCAACAGCCGTTTTGATATTCCGAAATTCAGCGTCAATTTGTTGGATGGCAATTTAGGAGGAAATTTTCTCTGCGGTCTCGGCAACGGCAATCTTGACTCCGTCAGTTATGCAACGGATATGCAACTGGCGTCGATTGATATTTCAAGCTTTCGCCGGCTGAACGCCCAACTGGGCGGCAAGCAATCACGACTCTCCGCTAATTTTACGTTGAGTGGCGCCGGAGCCGCGCCGGAAAAAATGGAAGCGTTGGTGAATCATTTAAGCGGAAAATTGAACATCACTAAAATTGAAAACAAAGTGGCGTCCAGCCTCTTGCAAATGCTCGATCCCAACGGCACGGATAAAGGCATTCAAAATATGCGGCTGTTGATGAAGACGCGTTGGAATGTCAAACAACTGACTTTTGAAATAAAGAACGGTTTCATTTACGCTTCACTGGCCCACACCAAGCCGTGGTACGCGCCGTTTACGCTGCCGCAGCCGCTCGATTTCGCCCGCTTTCCCCTCCAGCCTTATCTAAAAACGGCGACAGCCGAATAATTTTCTACGTCGATGGTATTTTGATATTATCCGACTCTGTAACAATTTTCTTTAATAAAATCTCCCGAACTGGCGGCGACGTGTCCATGTCAAATGGCAGCGTTTGTTGACGCTCCAACAAACTGAGCATGCGATCCAGCAGTTCCAAACGGTGATTAACATGCATGATGGAAGCGCCGGAGTTGGCCTGCATCGTTTCTTGCGTGACCCGCAGTTTTTTGATTTCAGTTTTCAAAGAGATGAGGACAAGGTTGGCCAGGGTTCTGGAAGCAAAAGTGATTTTTGATTTTGGCGGGGAGTTGGGTTGCGAGGGTTCGTCTGTATTGAAGGCGAGATCGAGAAACGGTAAAGCTAAGAGCAGCACGGTACGCAGCCAGGGGCTGCCGCGCCATCTGAACAGATAGTTTTTAAGCATTGACTGTCCCAGTGCTTTGAAGGTGATTGCTGCCTCGGTTGCTGCTAAACTGCTTTTGTTCGGATGTCCAAAGTTTTGCAAGAAGGAGACCAAGCGTTAACTCGCATGATAACAACCTAACGCAGTTTTGCGCAATTACAGAATTGTCACTGGGATTACAACTTCGTTGAAAAAATGTGGAACGGGATTTGTAAAAGTAATGATCAAAAACCAAATGCCATGTTTAACGAAAGCCCCCAACGCATGTCTAACGCCTACAAAATTGCGCTGATTTTGTTGCTCAGCCATTTACCTTTAATGGCTCAAGCGCCGGAACGTAACAAGTTGCAGAACGAATTGGATGATTTGTCCACCACTTTACAACGCGTGCGCCAACAGCAGCAAATTCTTTCTTTGCAAGCAGATAGCCTGGCGCAGTTAATTCAACGGCGCAAGCAACAAGCACAGTCGTTGTTGCAAGAGCGCTCGCTGGACGGGCTTCTGCGCGTTTCGCAAACCCTGGCGGACAGCCTGCAAGCACTGCAGACGCGTGAGCAAAAAGTCGATGCGGTGCTGCGTCAAAAAGCTGAAGCCTTGCTCAAAATTTTGAATGGCGATATCACCCGATTGGTTAAAGAAAATGAGGCGCTCAAGAAACGCGGCCAAACCCCGGAGCGCGAGTCGCTGGGGCGCGAGCTTCTGCAATGCCGCGAATGGCGGCAACGCTGCCAGAACTGGTTAGAACAGCCGCCGCCGGCGATTATCATTTATCAAGTCGAGACGCAACCCGAAGACACGCCGGAAACTTTGCGCCGCAAAGCAGATTTTCTGCGTGACCAATCGGATCGCGTGCGCCGCGAAGTGAAACGGCTCGAAACCAAAGTTGCAGCGATTCGCGACGAAACGCAAGTGCGCCAACGCATGGATGACCTGGCCGCCGATTTGGCGTTGCTCGATCCCAATCGCGACGGGGTGGTGAGTTCTCCGGCGAGTGCAGAGCTCGGCGCGAGCGGTTTGACGCCGCAACGTGATACCAAAGAAGCGACGGCGGGGTTATCAACTTCGGCAACAGCGCCATTACCGTTTTATCAAAACTGGCCGGCGCAATTGGAGGCGTTGTCATTTGAAGATTTGGAACGTTGGCGCGGACAGTTGGAAAAACAGAAAAAGCAGCGGCAAGCCCAAGCCGATAGTTTGATGAAACGCGCCGCGGAAATTGAAAAGCAGATCAATTCACCGGTAAAGGGAAAACGCCCGTAAATGAAAACATGGCTGGTGAGCTATCTTGCGGTTTTCGGGTTCGCGACCGGCAGCCTTTATGGTCAGGCGCCAAATCCGGAGGGCGAGGCGTCATCTAACACACGCACCAAATGGAAGTTATCGCATCGTTTGCAAGGCGGCTGGGAATATGACAGCAATATCTTCGAATCCAGCTCGCGCCGCGCGGCGAGTGGTTCGGCGCGGTTCATCTTGAACACGCGCGGCGAGCGGCGTTCGCCGCGCTGGCAAATGCAATATCATTATTCCACCGCGCTGCAAGCGTACAACGGTTATCGCAATGAAAATAAGTTGAGCCATGAGGCCGCGGCAGCCCTCGGTGCGCGTTTGCGGCCGTGGTTGCAACTCACGGCGCAGGCTAATGGCACGCTCAAATTTTATCTGGAAAATGCGGCGGACTACGGCACCACTTCCGGCAATACCACGGCGAGTTTTTTTCTGCCAGCGCGTTTCGCCGCCGAGGTAAGCGGTGAAACCGGTCAGCTTGATTATGCCGAAACCGATTTGTATGATTTCACCTTCACCGGCGTGGAACTGACACTGCGCCGACCCATAGCGGCTACCGGCGCCGTGGCGTTATCGCTCAATCGCCGGACGTTGCACTACGAACGGCAAAGGTTGTATTATGACGCGCTATCTGGCCTGATTGTCGGTCCGGACAAACAACGGGATGCGCTCACTACCATGCGAGTGGCACTAACGTATGGCCGGAGAGTGGTGGCGCAATTTGCCGTCGAGGCGCAGCGCAATCGTTCCAACAGTTTTGGCTATGATTTCAACCGGCTGCGGGTGAGCGGTTTGTTGGGTTTTCGTCCGCACGCGGGTTGGATGCTGCGCGCCGCAGGTCTGCTGCAAAGCAAAACCTATCGCGATGATCTGGCGCAGCTCAATCTGCGCGACCTCGATACGGAGCGTGAGCAAAGCAATTTTTTCGTGGTGGATTTAAGCCGCGATCTCTCCGCGGAAATTGCCGTGATGGCGCGCGCCGCGATTTATGATAATGAATCGACCGTGCCCGGTGTGTTTTATCGCAAAATCCTGTACTTTGCCGGTTTGGAAGTGCGCTTGTAACGCCGACTTTTGGAGCAGAAAATGAGTTCGATCGCAAAACACCGTACGGCTAAAAACTTCGCAATACTCAATGCGATGTTAACGATCGCGCTCAGCAGCCTCGTTGGTTGTGACCATGATTTGAGCGTTACCGCCAACGACGAAATGCTTTATCGCACGATTGCATGGAATTATCTCGGCGACCGTGAACGCGCTACTGTGATCGGTGATCTAACGGCCGCCAAAGTCAGAACTGCCCAATGGCAGGGAAAAAACGTCGTATCCGTGAGGTTTAACACGCATGACGATGCTTTGTTGGGGCCGATTATCATCTATATCGACCCACAGACCAAAGCCGTGGTGGGCGGTGCACTAAGGTTTTAATTCTCGTAACGAAGCTTTGTTAAGCGCAAGGCTTCAATGCATAAAAACAATCAACCAGGTAAACTTAAAATTCGCAGGAGCTATGAAAAGATATTCCTTCATTCTTTTGATTGCCGCCTTTTTCTGCAGTTGCAACAATACCAATTTGTTTTCTCCGAATAACGACGAGAAAATACAACAGCGTCTCGATGGCCCTTCCGGCCAGACGATTATTGAAATGCAAATTACCGGCGGCCTGGCCGGCGTGAATCAACAGTTGCTCATCGACGCCAACCGTTTTGTGCAGTTCAATGATTGGCGTTTCCCCAGCGGCCAGATTGAAACCGTGCTCACCGCTGAAGAGCTGAATCGCTTGCTCAAAGTTTTTGTGGAGAAAGATTTCGTGCATCTGCAGCCGCAATACATCGATCCCAACGTTGCCGATGCGTTCAATTATCGCGTCATCTATCGGTACAGCGGCGCCAACAAGCAGGTCGACACCGATTATTTCGGCGCCCCCGCGGAGCTGCGCGCGATCGTCGATCAGTTGCTCAATTTGACGAAACCGCTCGGCGGCCTGTCACTCGAATTTAAAACAAGCGCCGAACAGTTGAAGCAGGGCGAAAAGCTCACGCTGACTCTGACCGTGACGAATCGCAATACGGCACCGCTGACCTTGGCGTTTTCCAGCGGCCAGAAATTTGATTTCTTCGTGTCAGCCCCGGCCAGCGCGGCGTTGAACAATCGCGTTGCGCTCCAAGCGCAATTATGGAACTGGGCTTATGACAAGGCTTTTATCGCGGTTTTAAGCGATGAAACTTTGGAACCCGGCGACAGCCGCGCGTATTCGGCGGAATGGGATGGCCGCAACAACAAAGGCGAATTACTCGAAGGCGAGTTTGCCCTCGGGGCGCGCCTGATTTCACAGCCGGGCGGCTATTCGGATTTGCGCAAGGTGATCGTGACGAAATAA
>CAYZFF010000198.1:3912-8061 GCA_964477305.1 uncultured Cytophagia bacterium | reverse complement strand
CATGCGGGAATGACAGTCACGTGAAATGGGAAAGTTATTTAAATGTCGATCCTTACAAGTTGAGGAAGTAAGATATTGAAAAGGGGAAGAAGATGCAAGGGGAAATTTTTTATCTTAACCAGCCGTCGTTGTGTTTACGCGCTATACATTTCCGTGGTCGGGTGACACGGTTGTTAAAAGGAAAAGCGTAACTGGTTCTGATTACGTGGAATTTCCGCCGGCGGGTAAACTTCAGTACATCAACAAAATAGCAGTTGCTTTTCTCCTCGGAAAATGCGTACATTTTCTCCGCAGTAGCTGGCATCGCAATTGCATTAAAAAATGGGGAACAATCTTCTTTTTCAGCCATTTAAGAAGTAGCGTTTGATCAGCAGCGCAAGTCGATGTGATCGTAAAATATTGTGGAGATGATATATTTTCATTTGTAACGAACAGGAGACCTGATCGATGAAAACCCAAAATGTTTTTTTGCTCACAGGTCTGGCATTGAGCGGTTTGGTGTGGAATGGATGCTACACGCAAATAGCCCGCCCGGACCGAGAAGAAGATACGCAGGTCGCGCAAGAACCCGAAGCGACGGATGAAGAATCCGTCGAGGCGCCAAGCGACCGCGAAGATGATGAACGCTACACGGATGAGCGGCACGTCACCAATGTTTATGTGTACGACGATTTTCGCTGGGGTTGGCGCCAGCCGTATTGGTCGTACTCGCCGTGGTATGGTTATCGTTACCCGCGTTCGCGTTTTTATGTGTCGATTGGCTACGGCGGTTATTATGATCCTTATTATCCGGGAAGTTGGTGCGGCACCACGTGGAACTGGTGCGACCCGTGGGATGATTATTACAACGGTTACTGGGGCCCATATTCCCATTGGCGGCCTTATAATGATCCGTTCTATTACCCCCGACATGTGACCCGTGATCGCGCCGTCGATCAAAGAAAACGCACCATCACACGACGCGGCTCAACGCCGGCTGATGACAATTCCGGAGCGGCGGGAACGTATGCAACCGGCGGGAATCGCGGCAGTTTGGCGCGTCCGGTTTCAGGAACATACACGCGCGGGAATGACGGCAGTTACCGGCGCGTGCGGCGCACCGACGCCACCGGAACCACCCCAGGCTCAACCACGGAAGCACCGAATGTGATTGATCGCGACAACGGCAATTCGAATGATAGCGGCCGCCGCACGGTACGGCGCACTACTGGTGACGGCAGTGAGAAAGCCGTCGTACGCCGTCCGAGCAGCGACGGAAACTCCTCCCGCGACAAAGGCAATGTTGAGCGGCGCGGCCGCAAAGAATCGCCCTCGAGCGGCGGCAATGAACGCCGTGGATCCTCCGGCGGTAGTGTCTCTCGACCCTCCGGCTCGTCCGGGAAAAGCTCGCCGCCGAGTACCGGCGGTTCTTCGGGTAAAAGTGGTTCTTCCGAGCGCCGGCGCCGAAATTAAAGAAGTGTGAAATCAGCGGCAGCACAAATTTGACCCCACGAATGATTTTTGATGAGATGGATTCATTGATTTCAGGAGACGATGGATTATGAAACACAAATTTATGGTTTGTGGAATGTTGTTCGGCCTGCTCGGCGGGTTTTCTATGGCGACGGCGCAGGAAGAAGTGTTTCAACGCGGCGTCGATCTCGGCATCGGCTCGCGCGCGCTTGGCATGGGCGGCGCCTATATCGGCATTGCCGATGATTACAGCGCCAGTTTCTGGAACCCGGCCGGCCTCGCGCAGATTCGCCGGCTCGAAGGTTTCGGCACGCTTTCTTATACGCAGCGCAAAAACGACGCTTCGCTGGAGGCTCTCGGCTTGAACACCTTGGACGAAGTAACCACGACGAATGTCAACAGTATCGGCCTCGCGTATCCGATTCCGACGTATCAAGGCAGTTTGGTGCTTTCACTCGGCTACCATCGCGTCAAGCCGTTTGATTCGAATTTGCTGTTTAGCTGGGCCAACACCACGCCGGATGATTCGGTGTCGCAGAGTTGGAGCGAATTGGAAAAAGGCAGTTTGAACAATTGGGCCTTTGCCGGCGCCGTGGAAGTGGCCCCGAATCTTTCCCTCGGCGCGGCTTTCAATGTGTGGACCGGCGATGACGATTATCTTTTCAGTTTTGAAGAAAAAGATGATCTGTTTGATTTGTACACCGCCAATAAATTTCGCATCGACAACACGGTGACCTCCTCGTTTACCGGTTACAATCTTAAATTCGGCGGCATGTATCGCCCGATCTCGAATTTCCGGCTCGGATTTACCATCGCCACGCCGGTGACTTACACCGTGAAAGATGAATGGCGTGAAAGTGAGCGCACGACGTTTGATGATCGCAGTGTTGATGAAGTGACGGATCGCGGCACCATTGAATATAAAATTCAGTCGCCGTTCACGTTCGGCGCCGGGGCCTCCTTGAATGTGGCCAATCTGCTGCTGGCCGCCAGCGTGGAAAATACCGATTGGACGCAAGCGCGTTACATTTCCGATCCTCCGTTTGCCGGCGTGACCAAAATTGAAGCGAACGAGGAATTGACGCGCAAATATCGCAACACCACGCGTTATCATCTCGGCGCGGAATTTACGTTTCCGCTTATTGATTTGCAGGTGCGCGGCGGTTATTTTTATGACCCCACGCCGCTCGGGCCAGATTATTTTGCGAACGCCTCCAATTCCATTCGCGGCGCTGCAGTTCCGAAAGATGCCAACCGGGAGTTTTTCACCGCCGGCGTCGGCGTTTTTCTCGATAAGCAGGTGCGTCTCGATGTGGGCGTCATTACCGGCCAGTGGAATGATTACAAAGATCCCCTCACCGATTTTGTGAACGACACCGACGACGATTTGCCGATTACGGAAAAAATCACGTATAACAAACTTTTTGCGGCGTTGGCGTTTCGTTTCTAAAATTTTGTTTTGAGTGGAAATTAAAAACCCCGACTCTTCTGTGGCTTGTTTGTACCCTCACCGCAGAGCCGGGGTTTCACTTTGTGGTAGCATAAAAATTTTGCCCACCCAAGAGTTTGTAAATGTTTAATCCGGTGGGCGTTTTTACTTTGTGAGTTGTATTATGATTAGAAAAAAAACCACGATGAAGCGCAAAACTTTATTTAGCCTGAAATTTTTTCTCGCCATGCTTTGTTGGTTTGGCGGCGCGACGCTTGGACAAGCGCAAACTGAAAAAACCACGCTGCTGTTGCAAAGTGGTGAAGAAATTGCCTGCAAAATTAAAAGCATCTCACACGGCTATGTTTATTTTGAAGCCGCCACCAAAAGCCTGACCTACAAATACGGTGACTTTATCGAAGTCGAAAAAGTCGCGGCCGTGCGGCTGGGCGATGCGCGAACGTTGACATTGAATGAATACCTCAAAATGCGCGGACTCGTTCAACCCACCGAGGAAACACCCTCGCCGCGGCTCCAACGTAATGACCGGCCGGAAATTCAACCCCCAACGCGCAATTTGCCACCGCCGCCAAGCGGCCCGGGCCTGCGGTTGACATCCCAATTGGATGATTCAACCCAAGCGCCGAACGCCATTGGGTTGCGGCTGCCGGATTTGCAACCGCCGCCAGCCGATGCCGAAATGAATTACGCCGAGTTGGCTAATCTCCTTGCGGAGGCTGGGTTGGTGGGCAAGCTGTTGAACGAAATCAATTCCGGGGTTTTGGCGACGCGGGTTTTAACCAAGAGCCAAAAAGAATTGCTCAACCTTGTGGCACAATCGCCGGTCTGGGTTTCCCGCAAAAACGCCTTACGGGAAGCGCAACGCGTTGCCGCCGGCGAGTTTAAACTGCTGCAACAACGGCAACCGGATTTTCTGGAACGCGAATTTCGTTTCAAGCCGGCTTCCAACAAATATGCTTTTGAAGAATTTGCGCAATTTCTCCACGTACAAAATGCGGTGGCATTTCAAGAGCGGTGGGAAGCCGTCACGCGTCTTTTTGGCGAAGACGCTGCAACGGCGCTACGCGATATTTTGACGAATTATGACGATTGGGCTTTTCTGTTTGGCGAAGCGCTGGAAAAGCGTTGAAAATAAAACCAGATCGTTGGTTTAAATCCGGGGAAAATTTTTGTCGATTCACGCCGCAATTTCACATGAAGCAGACCGGGGGTGTTTTAGTTTCCAGCGTGACTAAAAATCCAACTTA
>CAYZFF010000198.1:0-3812 GCA_964477305.1 uncultured Cytophagia bacterium | reverse complement strand
TAACTCATAAGCGGCCCAAACCAACAGTGTTTCCCCCAGCATTTCTCCCAGTTCTTCGGAGAAGACTTCGAGAACATAAAGCTTGCTCGTGTGGGACACAAAGTTGGAAAAAATCTCAATGCCGCATGCGGCGCCGATAAAAACGACCAACCCCCAAAATAGTTTTTTGCTCACTGCCGGTTGATCACGCAAATATTTTTTTAAACTCGCCAGCAATGTGAATATTAGCAAAAGGAACGGAATGCCAAGCAGAAACATCCAAACGCCGGTATACGCTAAAAATGTGTTGCGGCGTGAGCCGCCGGGCAATAACGCATCGCTGGCCATACCCAGCCATTCGTGTAGGCCCACGATTTCATCCATTGACAAGAAAACAAAAATGAGCGGCCAGAGGAGCAAACTCCACGATTGCCGATCTTCTTTGTTAATCCGGTTAAGCGCAAAAATGGCCAGCAAACCGGCCACGATCAGGAGTTGCATAGACGAATACCACGTCGGTAAATTGGCTTCGCCGTCAAGATTGAGCATGGGCACAATTTCCGGAAGCGGCCAATGTAACCCCGCATTCACGAGATAAAGCAGCCCGAAGGCCAGATCGGCCCCAAATAAAAATAAAATGAGCGGCGGCATTTTCTTCAGTAAATGAGGCATAAGTTCTACGGCATAGTACAAAAATTCAACTTCAAAGTCAAGTTGTAGAAACGGCAACAAATTTTTCTACACGGCAACAAATTTTAAAAATCTGTAAACAGTGCTTGACTCTGATTGGAAAATTTTGTATTGTAAAAAGACTCAACTGAAGAGTGGTCGACCAGGAACTGGTCGTAAAAGGCGGTTCGGGGAAAATATGGAAAGGAAAACCATGCACGTTAAGAAAAAAGTACCAAGCTGCGCCCTACGTTGGCCAGCTTTTTTTATGCAAAAAATTTCGCCGCCGTTTTGTTAAAGGTCTACCAGAAGTTTTTAGGGTAGGCCTTTTTTTATGCTTAAACGCGGCCGGCTTTAACAAATTTTTCTGTGAAGGCAAAAATGTTTGCAAGCGACTACAAAATCAAAGCGGTGCTCATGGATGAACGGTCGCTGCATCGCACGTTGTCGCGTCTCGCGCATCAAATCATCGAATCCAATCGCGGTGCGGAAGATCTCGTGTTCGTCGGCATCCTTACGCGCGGCGTGCAGATCGCCGAACGGCTCATTGAAAAAATCGAGCCGCTCGAAGGCCGCCATTTGCCGCTGGGCATGCTCGACATCACGTTTTATCGCGACGACATGCTGCGCTCGCTGAAAAAGCCCCGCGTGCAAGCCACGAATCTCCCATTCGACATCGACGGCAAGGTGGTGATGTTGGTGGATGACGTGCTGTACACCGGCCGGACCATTCGTGCGGCGTTGGATGCGCTAATGGATTTCGGCCGCCCGGCGCGAATTCAACTCGCGGTGCTGATCGACCGCGGCCACCGCGAATTGCCGATCAAAGCGGATTTCATTGGGCAGGAAGTGCAAACCACTGCCGGGCAGGAAGTCCGCGTGCAACTAAAAAATATTGACGGCGAAGACGGCGTTTACTTAGTCGAGCCAACTGATGAAAAAAAATCAAAAGATTTGGTTGAGTCATTCACCAAAGTTGACAAGGGCGTTGACCCCAGCGCATGACCTCTTGGTTTTTGCCCCCACGGGCGCTGCCTTTGCGACTTACAAATTGCTGAGGTCGCCATGATTATCTCTAAACACCTGTTGGGCCTCGAAGGTGTTCGCCGCGAAGAGATTGCCCTGATTCTCAAAACGGCCCAATCGTTTAAAGAAGTTCTGACCCGTCCCATTCCCAAGGTTCCGACGTTGCGCGGCAAAACCATTGTCAATCTTTTTTTTGAAGCTTCCACCCGCACCCGCCTTTCTTTTGAGCTTGCCGAAAAACGCCTCTCCGCCGACAGCCTCAATTTCACCACTTCCGGCTCCTCCGTGGCCAAAGGCGAAACGCTGAAAGACACCGTGCGCAACATCGAAGCGATGAAAATCGATATGGTGGTGATCCGGCATCAGGCGTCCGGCGCGGCCTATTTTCTGACGCAATGCCTCGAGGCCGGTGTGATCAACGCGGGCGACGGGCAGCACGAGCATCCGACGCAAGGTTTGCTTGATATGATGACGCTGCAGGAGAAATTTGGACGGTTGCAGGGGTTGAAAGTTGCGATTGTCGGAGACATTACGCATAGCCGGGTCGCGCGCAGTAATATCCACGGGTTGATGGCAATGGGTGCAGAGGTGGCGATATGCGGCCCGGCGACGCTTTTGCCGCGCGATCTGCCGGCGGCGTTTGGCCGGGATTTGATTGTGTTCAAAAAAGTTGATGAGGCACTGCGCTGGGCTGATGCAGTGAACGTTTTGCGTTTACAACTCGAGCGGCAAAAGACCGGCCTTTTGCCTTCGGTGCGAGAATATTCGCTGCATTTCGGCGTCACGCGGCAGCGCCTTGAGGCAGCGAAGCGAGACGTTGTCATCATGCATCCCGGTCCGATCAATCGCGGCGTCGAGTTGGAAAGCGATCTTGCCGATAGTGAATTCTCAGTAATTCTCGATCAAGTGACCAACGGTGTCGCCGTGCGCATGGCCGTGCTGTTCCTGAAAAGCGGCGGCGAACAGGAAGTGATGAATGGCAATGCATAACCCCGGCTGCCATTCTGGGCTTGTGGGAATAAAAAATTTTGAACGCGGATGACGCGGATTTACATGGATTTTTAAAGAGAAGGGCGCTTTATGCCTCGCAAGCTTGAAACCAAACCAATCAAAAATCTCCTTATCCGTAATGTGCGAATGATCGATCCCGCGCTATCACTTGATCAACACGGCGACCTTGTGATCGAAAACGGCGCCATCGCGCGCCTCGGCAACAATCTCGCGGCGCCGCAGAGTTTTGAAATGATTGACGGCCGCGATCTCGTCGTGACGCCCGGTTGGTGTGATATGCATGTGCATTTTCGCGAGCCGGGACGCGAGGACAAAGAAACGATTGCAACGGGTTGCGCGGCGGCGACCGCCGGAGGGTTCGCTGCCGCCTGCCCGATGCCCAACACCTCGCCGGCGATGGATAAGCGGGAGATCATCGAGTCGGTGATTCAAAAATCCCGCGAGACGATGGTTGACGTTTATCCGATTGCCGCTGCAACGAAAGGCCGCGAAGGCAAAGAACTATCGGAAATGGCCGAGCTGGTCGAGGCCGGCGCCGTGGCTTTTTCCGACGACGGCTGCGCCATTGCCACCGCGGAGATCACCCGACGCGCGATGGAATATGCGCACATGCTCGGCGTGCCGATTATCGAACACGCGGAAGAAGCGAGTTTGGATGAACGCGGCGCGATGAATGAAAGCATGTTCTCGACGCGGCTCGGCTTGCCCGGCATGCCGACGGTGGCGGAAGACATCATTGTGGCCCGCGATATTTTATTGGCGGAGTACACCGGCGCGCGCGTGCATATCGCGCATCTCTCTTCGGCGCGTTCGGTGGAGTTGATCCGCTGGGCGAAGCAACGCGGCATTCCGGTGACTTGTGAAGTGACACCGCATCATTTCACATTGACGGACGAGGCGGTGGCGCGTTCAAATTATGACACGAATACGAAAATGAACCCGCCGCTGCGCTCGCCACATGACGTGGAAGCGATGCTCGCGGGCTTGCAGGATGGCACCATTGACGTGATTGCCACCGATCACGCGCCGCATTCGATTGAAGAGAAAGACACCGAATTTGCCGCGGCGCCCTTCGGCATTACCGGCCTCGAAACCGCGCTGGGCTTGATGATCACGCGACTGGTGAA
>CAYZFF010000197.1:0-8063 GCA_964477305.1 uncultured Cytophagia bacterium | reverse complement strand
GAACGCAGTTTTTTTGATATTCGAAGTGTTGCCGGTTGCTGCAGCCATTAATGGTTTCCTTAAATTTTAAGATCAACAAACTCCAGACGGGCCGTCTGGGCTACGAACTACAGCGCTTCAATCACTTGTTGCATTTTTTGTAAAGCGGCTTGAATATTTTCAATCGAGTTGGCGTAACTTAGGCGCAAATACCCCTCGCCAAATTTTCCAAACGCCGTGCCGGAGAGCACCGCCACGCCGGCCTCATTCAGCAGACGGTCGGCGAGCTGCTTGCTGCTCATTGGAACTTTGCTGATGTTCGGAAAACAATAAAACGCGCCGCCGGGTTTCAAGCAACGCACACCTTTGATTTGATTCAATCCCTCCACCATAAAGTCGCGCCGTTTCCGAAATTCGCGGACAAACCCATCAACTTCCTCATGCGGCCCCCGCAGGGCGGCGATGCCGGCATCTTGAACAAACGTCGCGGTGCAACTGTTGCTGTTGATCATGAGCTTCTCAACTTTTTGCGCCAGTTCCACCGGCATCACCCCAAAACCGAGCCGCCAGCCCGTCATCGCGTAGGTTTTTGAAAAACCGTCGAGCAAAATTGTTCGGTCCAGCATATCCGGCTCGGAAAGCAGGCTCGCGTGTTCATGCTCGTAAATAATATTTTTATAAACTTCGTCGGCGAGCACCAAAAGATTTTTATGCGCGCGCACGATCTTGGCGATGGCGCGCACGTCGTCGCGCGTTAGAATACCGCCGGTGGGGTTTTGCGGCGAGTTGATAATAAGCAAGCGCGTGGCCGGCGTGATCAACGCTTCCAGCTCGTTTAAATCAAAACGAAATTCTTTTTCTTCTTTTAAATGCAGCGGCACGGCTTTGCCGCCGACAAAATCAATCACAGATTCATAAATCGGGAAACCGGGGTTGGGGTAAATCACTTCGTCGCCGGCTTCGATGAGCGCCGTGATGGGAAAATAAATAATCGGTTTGGCGCCGGGGGTGACGACGACATTTTCCGGGCGGACCGTGACGCCGCGGCGCCGCTGCACGTCGTCACAAATCGCTCGCCGCAATTCGGGAATGCCGGCGGCGGGCGTGTAATGCGTGCGCCCGTTGGCAAGCGCCGCGCGAGCGGCTTCGCGAATAAACAACGGCGTGTCAAAATCGGGTTCGCCGATTTCCAGATGGATGATTTTTTTGCCCTGTGCCTCCAACGCCTTCGCACGGCTCAAAACCTCGAACGCCGTTTCGGTACCCAGAACGTCCATGCGCTTTGCAAATTTCATGATTGCTCCTTTGATGAACTGAATTGGAAGATGAAGCACGCTGGCGAAACGCCGGTGGCGACATGACAAAATAACAAAATCAGCCCGCGAAGTCAAGCCGAGAAAATAAAAAAGCCGGCATCAATTTTAAATCAATGCCGGCTCGGATTTCATAAAAAATACCGCGGGTTACTTTTGAAAATCATTAAAGACCACAAACACCATCAACAAGAGCAACAGCGCCATGCCGACTTGTTGCAGAACGACGCGCACGCGCACGGAGAGCGGCCGGCGTAAAATGCCTTCAATACCGAGAAATAATAAATGCCCGCCGTCCAGCGCCGGAATCGGCAGCAGATTGACGAGCGCGAGTTGCAGGCTGATGAGGGCGACGAAGTTCATCAATTTATCAAACCCCATTTGCGCAAATTGAAAAGCCATGTCCATCATTTTCACCGGGCCCGCGAGATTCTCCCGCACCGATTCCTGGCGGGCGAAAAGGCGGCCAATAAATTTTCCGATTTCGCGCGTTAAAAACCAGGTGCTGCTGCCGGCGAGCATCACCGATTCACCCAAACCCGCCGAGCGCATCTCAACTTTCAGGCCAATGCCGATTTTACCCTTTTGATCCTGAGCATCCAGCCGTGGAATGACTTCACGCTCTAACGTTTCACCGTTGCGTTCCCACTTGAGTAGAATCGTTTTCCGCGGATTCGCGTGAATGCGCTGGGTCAACTCCTCCCAGGTTCCAACATTTTCACCATTCACCGACAAAATGCGATCATTCGCTTTTAGCCCCAAACTATCCGCGGGGGAATTCGCAATCACCTCGCCGATGATCGTGCCTTTGGCGGCTTGCGGCACGCCGTAAAAATAGTTCAAGACAGTAAAAAAAATAATGGTCAGTAAAATATTCATAAACGGCCCGGCGGCGATGACGATGAAACGCTTCCAGACGGGCTTCGACATGAATTCCCACGGATGGCCTTCGATCTGCGTGTCCATACTTTCGTCGACCATACCGGCCATTTTCACATAGCCACCGAGCGGGATCCACGAAATGCAATAGTCGGTGTCGCCGACTTTCTTGCCGAACATGCGCGGCGGAAAGCCGAGCGAGAAACGTTCGACGCGAATTCCGGCCCATTTGGCGGCGAGAAAATGGCCCAGTTCATGCACAAAAATGAGCACACCCAGCACCGGAATGAAAACAAGGATTTTATACACTAATTCCATGACAATTTCATCCTATTTGTTGTTTGACAAAATCACGCGCCCACCGATCCGCCGCCAGGACGCCGTCAAAATCGACGCGGCGATGATTCTGATGTTTTTGTAAAGCGCCATCGACGAAATGGGAAATCTGCTCGAACCGAATCATCTCCTGCAAAAAAGCCTGCACGGCTTCTTCATTCGCCGCATTTAGCACGGCCGGCGCGGTGCCGCCCTCGCGCAACGCTGCGTAGGCCAATTTCAAGCAGACAAACTTTTCAAAATCCGGTTCGTGAAAGTCAAGCTGGCGCCACAGCGAGAAATCCAGCCGGGGAAAACGATTCGGCAATCGATCCGGATACGTCAACGCATATTGAATCGGCAGGCGCATATCTGGCACGCCGAGTTGGGCTTTGATGGAGCCGTCGACAAATTCCACCATCGAGTGAATGATCGATTGCGGGTGCACGAGCACGTGAATGCGCTCCACCGGCACGTCAAAGAGCCAATGTGCCTCGATCACTTCGAGGCCCTTGTTCATCAACGTGGCCGAGTCGATGGTAATTTTTTGGCCCATCGTCCAGTTGGGATGATTGAGCGCTTCCGCCAGCGTGATACGGGCGAAATCATCTTTCGCGCGCTGCCGAAACGGGCCTCCCGAGGCGGTGAGAATGAGCCGCTCAATACGTTGCGGCGATTCGCCGACCAAACATTGCCACAATGCGCTGTGCTCGCTGTCAATCGGAATAAGTTGGCCGCCGTTTTTTCGAGCTTCGGCAGTAACCAATTCGCCCGCGATCACCAGCGTTTCTTTATTCGCCAGCGCCACGGTGCGCCCTTGTTGCAAGGCTCGCAACGTTGCCGGCAAACCCGCCGCGCCGACAATGGCATTGACGATGACCTCGGCCTCCGTCGCCGCGGCGATTTCCACAAGCGCGGCGGCGCCAGTGAGAAATTCGACGCCCAGTTTACTGAAACGCTCGCGCCACTCTCCTTCCATCGGCGGTTGCACGGCAACGACAGCGCGGGGATGAAAACGTTGCGCTTGTTGATAAAGCAACTCAATATTGCGGTGCGCCGCGAGATAAACCACTTCGAATGCAGATGGATGCGTCTCCACCACCTTCAAACAATTCACCCCGATGGAACCGGTGGAGCCGAGTATGGTCAAACGTTTCATGAGTGTTTAACGAATGCTGATCGCGGCGCCGACGGTAATATTTTTCAATTCGCCATGATTATAATCGGCATTGACTTTCACGAATGGAAACGGCGTAATCGTCGCGCCCACCGTAAAAGTGGGATAGGTGACTTCATAATCTTTATTGAGGTCGGGAAAACCAGGAATATCCAGCTTCAGGTGCGTGCGGTCAATCCCGCCGCCGCCATAAAGGGTCGCGATAACAAAACCTTTGCTGATATACCCTTTGAGGCTGAAAGTGGAAACGTTGCCAAATGCATAATCATCCGGCACGAGCACCGTTTGGTAACCGCCCAGCAGCGTAATCGCCGGAAGGCCGGCATTGCCGCGCAACAAACCATATTTCAGCGCGCCGCCCAGCAAAGTCACATTACTGTTTGGCTTATCCGCGACGGAGACGGTAAAAAATTTTCCAGTGACTTCCAAGTTTCCAGGCAGGCCCAGGCTGGCGTGCAAAAACGGAAAAGGAACCGTGTCGGTGCCGCTCAACGGATCCTTCACATTTGGCACATTGTCCGGAACGATGTCTTTAAACTCATCCGGAATCGCGGTAATCACTGCGCGCACGCCAACATCCAGGCCGCCGATATTATGCAGCGCCGCGGTGTTCACAAAACCACTGCCCACCAACGAACTGAACAATTTGACAATGGATTCAATTTGTTTATCAAAATCATCCTGCCGGTTCCGCTGTTGCACCAAAACTTGATAGTTGGTTTGAATGGTTGGCTTCGAAAAATCCTGTGCTTCTAATTTTGTAAAGGAAAAACTTCCCATCAGTAGCATCAAAACCACGATTATTGGCTTGCGCATCTTCTGTCTCCTTTATTTGGTTTTAAGAATTTGAAATCGTTCACGCCACTTTTCCGCCAGCTTTGTTTCCGCCTCGGTTAGCGGGCTGTCAATAAAATCGATTTGCCAGGTCTCCGCAAAGCCGCGACGCAACGCCGACATCGTTTCAGCAAAACTGACTGCGCGCGCACAAACCTGCCGTAAAGTTGTGGTATGATCTTCCAGCCGGCGCCGTTCGATTTCGCGCTCGGATTCCGTGCCGGTTAAAAATTCCGGCAGTTGGTCATGGGCCTGATCCAGCAGAATGGAGCCGTGCTGTAAAATACCCTGGCGAAAACGCCTCTGCGCGCTCCCGACAATTTTTTTACCTGCGGCCAATAATTCATTGCGCGCCGCGCTGGCAAAACATGCCATGCGCAACGGCCGGCCATCGACATGCAATTTTTCGCCGGGCGCGAAATTTACGGCGGCGCCGAGATGGCGCAAACCGGCGGCGATCGCTTCGCTTAGACGGCGATAAATATCGAGCGGCAAAATTTCAAACCACGCGTGCGTTGCGGGAATGACGACGCTGTACGTCAATTCTTGCGCATGCAAAATTGCTCGTCCACCAGTCGGACGTCGCGCCACGTCGATACCAGCCAGCCGGCATTTTTCCAAATCAACTTCGTCAACTTTTTGATGATAGCCGAGCGAAATGCAATCCGGTTGCCATTTGAAGACGCGAAGCATTGGCTCGTTACACGTGCCGCTCTGCGTCAGCGCCGCATCCAGTGCCATGTTGTAATCACCGGCCTGTGCTCCGGTATTGAGGAAGCGCCAGTGCATCGGGCTCGAACTCATCAATTTATTGTGGGCTTTACAAATCAGCCACAGAAATCATTCGGATCATCGGCGCCGGCAGATTTTACCGGTATGATCAGGCTCGTATATGCCAACGCCTCGAATTTAACCAAAATAATTTAAATTTACTACAACAAAAAAATCGCGAAATAACTGACTGCCCGGGCGTTTTAACGGACAAACGTATTTTCCGAAGCATCCGGGCAGCATCTCTCAATGAAGGATGACACGTTTACAGCGGCTCCACCAAAACCGCGGTGCCGTAACACAGTACTTCCGTCACGCCATCCATCACTTCGTTGGCGTCATAACGGATACCGATTACCGCGTTGCCGCCCAGTTGGGCGGCGTGCGCGACCATCATATCAAAAGACTCGGAACGGGTTTTCTCGCACAATTCGGTGAACATGGTAATATTGCCGCCGACCAGAGTTTGCAGCGCGCCGCCAATCGTGCCGAAAATTGAGCGCGACCGCACGGTAATGCCGCGTACAACGCCAAACGTTTTGGTGATGCGAAACCCGTCGAGCGTGAATGCGGTTGTCGTCATGGCCTGTTGCATAGCTTCACCCAATAATTCCTCTCTCACTCTTCTCAATAAACGCCAACACGTTTTGTACTTCCGGCGTCAGTTCGCATTCTTCCCGAATGCGCTTAACGGCCTGGCTGACGTTCAGTTTTGATTTAAACAAAAGCTTGTAAACGCGTTTGAGCAGCAAAAGCGCCTCGTCGGAAAAACCGCGGCGGCTCAGTCCCACGGAATTCAAACCGGCAAATGTCATCGGTTCGCCGACGGCGAGAATATACGGCGGCACGTCTTTCACCACGCGATAGGCGCCGCCGATAAAACAATGCTGTCCAATGCGCACGAATTGATGCACTGGCACCATGCCGCCGAGACTCGCCCAGTCCTCGATCACCACGTGGCCGGCCAGATTCACCGAATTGGCCAGAATGCAATGATTGCCGACGAAACAATCATGCGCGACATGCGAATACGCCATCAGTAAACAATCGCTGCCGATAACGGTTTTCCAATGCTCTTTCGTGCCGCGATTGAGCGTGACAAATTCCCGAATCGTCGTGCGTTCGCCAATTTCGAGCGTGGTCTCTTCGCCGCCGAATTTTAAATCTTGCGGCGGGTTGGCGAGCGCGGCGCCAGTGAAAATACGGCAGTCAGCGCCGATACGCGCGCCGGCAGCAATGTGCACCTGCGGCCCGATCCAGCAATTTTTGCCGATCCGCACATTGGCTTCGACGACACTATACGGGCCGATCGTGACGCCGGTTTCAAGTTCCGCTTTCGTGTCGACAATCGCGGTGGGATGAATTTTAATCGCGTTTGCATCCATGTTGCCGATTCCAAGTTGAGGTAAATTTCAATTCCGATCTACCACCGCCGCCGACAATTCGGCTTCGCAGACGAGATCATTGGCGACAAAGGCTTTGCCGGCCATTTTGCACAACGACTGCCGAAATTTCACCATTTCCACCTCAAAACGAATTTGATCACCGGGGCGCACCGGCTTGCGGAATTTGACGCGGTCCAGGCCGGTGAAGTAAACTAATTTGCTTTCCGGATCGGATTGGGTGTTCAACAACAGGACGCCGCCGACTTGCGCCATCGCTTCCAAAATCAACACCCCGGGCATGATCGGGTGGCCCGGAAAGTGGCCCTGAAAAAACGGTTCGTTGATCGTGACATTTTTTAAGCCGACCACGCGCTCTTGCGGCACGAGGTCAAGAATGCGATCCACCAACACGAACGGATAGCGATGCGGGAGAATCTTCAGAATCGATTGCGTATCCAGCACAAAATCGCCTTTGCGATTACCCTGATATTTCGAGGTGAGCTGAATTTTTTTGTACTCTTTGCGAATGCGGCGCACCAACTCGACGTTGGCGGCGTGGCCGGAACGCGCCGCTTGCACGTGAGCTTTGAGCGGCATTCCCAGCAATGCGAGATCGCCCAGCAAATCCAGCGCTTTGTGGCGCACCGGCTCGTTTTTAAAACGCAGTTCTTTGTCGTTCAAAATGCCGTTTCGACCCAGTTGCACATGATCATCGGTGACTTTGAAAAGCTGCTTGAGGCGGCCGATCTCATTCTCTTCAATTTTGCGGTCGATAAAAACAATGGCGTTGTCCAAATTGCCGCCTTTAATCAGGCCTTGTTGCAACAACGGCTCGATTTCCGAGAGAAAGCAAAAAGTGCGCGCCGGCGCAAACTCGGTTTCAAATTCGCCCTGCAGCGAGTAGATGGCCGTATATTGCGTGGCCAGCGCGGGATTGTGGTAATCAATCAAAAAGGTGATGCGAAATTCATCGGAGGGAAACACCACAATGTCAACGCCGCGCTTTTCTTCGGCGTACACAATCGTTTTATCGATAACCAGATAATCCCGCGGCGAATCTTGTTCCGTAATGCCGGACGCCTTCAACGCGTGCACGAAAGGCAGGGCGCTGCCGTCGAGCACGGGCGGCTCGTTCGCATCGAGATCGATAATAACGTTGTCAATCATCAAACCGGCAATAGCCGCCAAAACGTGTTCGACGGTGTGCACCACGGCTTCGCCCTTCGCAATCGTGGTGCCGCGCGAAATGTCGATCACGTTGTCGATATCGGCTTTCACTTGCGGGCTATCCGGCAAATCCGTGCGCCGGAAAATCATTCCCGTGTTGGGCGGCGCCGGATGAAACGTTAAATTGGTTTGATTGCCCGTGTGCAAACCGACCCCGGAAATGGAAATAGCTTTGGTGATGGT
>CAYZFF010000196.1:0-8095 GCA_964477305.1 uncultured Cytophagia bacterium | reverse complement strand
GAAACGTTTTTGCAACATTGCCATCAGCGTGCGGTTGTGCATGCCGCCGCCGCTGACGATCAATTCGTCGATTTTACCAAAACGTTTTTCGAGAAGTTGCGCGTCGCGGCTAATCGTTTCGGCGGTCAAGGCCGTCGCCGTGGCGAGCATATCTTGCGGGGTGAGTTGCAATGCCGTTGCCCGTTGAACCAGCGTGTTGCAATAGGCCGCGCCAAACTCTTCACGCCCGGTGGATTTGGGAATCGGTTTGGCAAAATACGGATGCTGCAATAACTCGTTCAACAAATCCGGCGAGACTTTGCCGCGGCTCGCTAATTCGCCGCTTTCGTCAAAAGTTTTGTTGAAAAATTTTTGCGCCAGCGCATCCATCACCATATTGCCGGGGCCGTTATCAAAAGCAACGACGTCGTTTAGCAAGCCGTTTTTCTTTAATACGGTGAGATTCGAAATGCCGCCAATATTCAAAACGCCCCGGGTCAATTCCGTCGAGCGAAAAACCATGAAGTCGAGAAACGGCACGAGTGGCGCACCCTGTCCGCCGAGCGCCATGTCCGCGGCGCGAAAGTCGGCAATGGTGATGATACCGGTGCGTTTGGCAATTAAACTCGGCTCGCCAATTTGCAACGTGCCGGAGGTGGGAATGCCAGCCAGCGGCTCGGCATACGGCAAATGGTGAATCGTTTGTCCGTGCGAACCAATGAGATCAACATGCTCTGGTTGCGCGCCGGCTTGCGCAATGATTTTTAAAGCGGCTTGTGCAAAACATTCGCCGACCGCGATGTTGAGGCGGCAGATGAGATCGACCGTTCCCGCGCCAGGTAGCGAGGCCGCGAGCAGTTGCTCGCGTAACTCCTGCGGATAAGGAAAAGTAGCAAAAGCTTCGAGTTGCAAGCGTTCATGCGCTGTGTGTCCATCACCGGCATGGCCGCGAATGCGAACCAGCGCGGCATCGATACCATCCGCCGAGGTGCCGGAGATCAAGCCGACGATGCGCTTTTCGCATTTTTGTGCGATGGCAATGAAGCGCTGCATCGGTGGGCCAAGTGAAATGGTGGTGGGCTTTTGGTAACTGGACATGTTCTCAATACGACAGTTTTAATGTCATTCCGCAGGAATCTTTTTTCAATTCAAGATGATTGCTGGAAGCAAAAAGGATTCTTCCAGAATGACATGTTCCTTATGCTTGAGCGAAATTCAGCGCACTAATTTTTCCTGCCACGCGCGTTCCAGCTTTTTCAGAAAATCTTCAGTCAGGGAAATGCCCGCCGCCATCATCGCCAGCAGCGCCGCACCGACCACCGGCTCGAAGCGCGGCGCAAATAAAGTAACATCTTTTTCTGGCACAATTTCCCACAAACCGGGAAGCAGCACGTCGCGGCGGCGAAAAAGATTGCCGATGAACGCAAGTGGAACCGGTGTTGCCCACGAACCGCGTTCGAGGGCAGCGCGAATCAAATGCCCGTGGCCGCGACCGGCGTTTTTAATAATTTGTTGCGCAGTCGCATCGCCTTGATCGGCGGCGGCAAAAACGAGCGGCGCTAATTCGGCAAATTTGCCGCGGTCAAAATCCGGGCTGTAAATTTGCGAGATGATCAACTCGATACTCGCGACGTTGAAATGCTTTGCAAAAATTTCTCGCAACGCCGTCGGGGCGCCACGCCCATCCCAATCTTTCAGCGCGGCGATCAACGCGGCTTGCGCCACGGAGAAACCACTGCCCTCATCGCCGAGCAGATAGCCCCAGCCGCCGACACGAATGATTTCACCGTTGGGCGCGCGACCGAAACAGATAACACCGGTGCCGGCGATAACAATAATCCCGGCGCCGCCGCCGAACGCGCCGGTGAGCGCTGCCAGCGCATCGCTTTCGGCAACGATTTTTTGTGCAATTCCCTTTTCCTGCAATGCATACTCAACAATCTCGCGATCAGCCGGCCGGCCGACGCCCGTCGAACAAAACCCGGCGGCGGAAATTGTTGGGCTCGATAAGCCTGCGCGTGTTTGTAGCTCATTAGCCAGGGCGGAAACCGGCCCACCAATCTTTTCTTTGAGTTTAGGAAAGCTCGCCGGCGGATGCGAAGCCACTGCGAGCACGAGGCCGTTTGCATCAATCAAACAGCCACGCAAATGCGTACCGCCGCCGTCGAAGCCGATGAAATATTTTGGGATCACAATTTTCCGTTTAAATGTGTGCTCTTACTTTTACTCATTCTCTTACTCTTACTCGCTTTAAAAATATTTGAGTACGAGTAAAAGTAAGAGTAGGAGTACGAGTTTTATCGCCACTCCCCTCGAACCAATTGCCCGTAAACTTCGCCCAGCGTATCCCAAACTTTCTGCGGATCATCGGGCTTGATGTACGACATGTAAGCCGTGCCGTAAAAACTCCACGCGGCGAAATTACGCACGCCGGCCGCATGGGCCACCGCCACCGCTTCGCGAATTTCATTTTCGCAGCCCGCGGGAATTTTAAAATTTTGAATCCAGATTTGCGGTTCTTTGTGGAATTGCTGCGCCATTTGCATCACCTCGCGCGAAAAATCGCCGACAAATTCGGCAACGGGTTTGTTGAACCAAATCCAGTACGGATCGGTGCCGAAAATATCGAGGCTCGGAATCGCGGCGACTTTTGACCAATCGACCACGCCGTACCGCCGCTCTTTGTGCGGCAACAAACAGACGGCGTTGCGTACACCTTTGCCATGGGCATAATCGCACAGCGCCGCGAGAAATTCGACAATCGTTTCTTCGCGGAAGCGCACGAATTCATCCCAAAGTTCGGGAGCCTGCGTCAACTGCGCAAAAGTTGGAAGAGCAACGCCGCGCGAGTTCTTGAATTTTTCCTGGCAGCGCGAACACCAACAGGACCAGCGTTCCTGCGCCGAATCTTTGTTGGCCCAATCGATAAAAAAATGCGGCTCATCCCAAAACAAAACTTCCGCGCCGATTTCAACGGCGTCGTCAATCCATTTGCACATGAACTCTCCCGACTGCGGATGATTCAAACACGCACCGGGCGCGGTTTCACCGTTGTGCAGAATCTGGCAAATGTCGCGATTTTTAAAGGCAAAGTCGCTGGTAGCCTCACCGCCAAAAATTCGCAAGACGCCCCACGGATCGACATAGACTTCCAGCCCCGCGGCTTTCGAGAGTTTGATCAACTCGGCGAGGCTGTATTTATAAAACAACTGATCATTTTCGGAAAAGGTATGTACGATGAAATTGCAATGATGGTTTTTCATTTCCTCGAGATCGGCGAGAAAATGGCGGGGATTGCGATTGCCGAAATAGCTGACGCCGGTGCGGACGGGAAATTTCATGGAAGGATTTTGGGTTATAAAATGAAAAATTCGTTACGATCCTGTTGGCCTTGAGCCGGTGAACACGACTGCCAGTCGCGGCTGCAGGGCCCGATACAGCAAAATCACGCCGGTAATTTTAATCACCTCGCCAGGAAGAAAAACGAGAAAACCGATTTGCGCCGCACGCGTGAAAGCGAGCTGTTGCCCAAGCACAAAATTTAAATTCCACCATAAATACAAAACGCCCGGGATAAAAATTGCCAGCAGGGCTGTGGCATTGGCTAAAATCAACTGCGGCACGCCGGCGGCTGGCAAGCTGATCGGCGCTTTCAGGCCGCGATGCACGATCATCCCTGCGGCAAAACTGGCGAGCGGAAAGCCGAACAAATAGCCGAAGGTCGGCTTGAAAATGTAAGCAAGCCCACCCCCCTCGGAAAAAACCGGCAATCCGATTAGCCCTAAAAATAAATAAGCCAGTTGGCTTCCGGCGCCGTAAAGCGGGCCAAGCATCGGCCCCGATAACAACACAAAAAAATCTTGCATCGTAAACGAGACCACAGGAAGCGGAATTTTCAACCGTGCCCCGAGAATCGTGAGGGCGGTGAAAAGTCCGGCTAAAATCAAGAGCCGTTTTGAACCGCTTGTCGACAAAACCTCAACCCTAAAATGTCAGCCGGTCAAAATACAACCCCGAGTTTGCGATGCAACTAAAGCGCTCGAGATCTCTTTTTATACACAAAAATAAGGTACGAAAAATCGCTTAAAAGTCAAGACTTGCATTTTGACGGTGACTGCTATAAATTAGAAATGCGCCTATTTAATTTTTTCCAATCGCCCGGAAGCGAGGCGCACACTCCGGGCCTGATTTAAAGATGGTTTGCTTGTGGTTTTCGCATTTCCCCGCTGGGGTTCCGCCGCTTTAAAATTATATCAGGTTTTTTCTGCTGCCGACACCGAAGGGAAAAACTTTTTTTTTCAGGTCACTGCACGTGATTGGCGCAAACTTGGTGTTGTCATTTTTGCCTTGACGGCGGTTTCCAGTTTTGCAATGCGGCCGCAGTTGCCCGTTAATGCCTCGCCGTCGCCAATGACACGCCCGGACGAGACCTTGGCGCCCGGCGGGCGCGTTTTTTTACCAAACTTAGCGGGCCGCAACGGCCCGCCGCAATATTTTCTTCCGCATCATCAATTGGCGCGGCCGCGCGTTGGCTTGGCTTTAAGCGGCGGCGGCAGCCGGGGGTTGTTTCAAATCGGGGTGTTGCTGGCGCTGGAAGAGCATGGCGTGCCCATTGACTTTATCGCCGGCACGAGCATGGGCAGCATTGTTGGCGGCTTGTATGCCGCGGGCTACAGCGCGAAACAACTGCGCGAAATTGTAAAAACCATTGCCTGGGAAGACATTACCGTGGACACGCCGCCGCGGACGAATTTATTTGTGGCGCAGCGGCAAGAGCGTGAACGCGCTTTTTTGCAGGTGCGCTTTCGCGGCCAGCGGCCGTATATTCCGCCGGCGATCACTGCCGGACAAAAAATGCTGGCGGTCCTTACCGACCTCACGATGCGCGCCAATTATCGCGCTGGCGCGGGATTCGATCATCTGCGCATTCCGTTTCGGGCGCTCGCGGTTGATTTGCACAGTGGCAAGGAAGTGGTGATTGCCAATGGTGATCTTGCGGAAGCGTTGCGTGCGTCAACGGCGGTGCCGTTGATTTTTGCGCCCGCCACGCAAGGCGATATGTTGCTGGTCGATGGCGGCCTGTTGAATAATATTCCCGTCAGTGTCGTGCGGCAACATGTTGATGTTGTTATCGCTGCCGACGCGACCTCCGAACTGCGCGACCGTAAACATCTCAATACGCCGTGGGAAATCGCCGACCAGCTCACAACGATTATGCAACGCGATGAAGACGAGGCCCAACGCCGCAATGCCGATATTCTCATCAAGCTGGATACGCCCGGCTTGATCTCCTCGGATTACACGCAGATTGATTCATTGATTGCGCTCGGTTACCGTAAAACGCTGGCGCAAATGGCGACGATTCAAAATTGGGTCCAACGCTTAACCGCAACCACCCCCACGCCAGAAGCTGTTTTTTCTATCCATTTTGTTGTCTGCGATAATGGCAAAGAAAAAATCACGTCAGCGGCTTTAACCAACGGCGGCAACTTCATCCAGCGCGCGTTCACCTCCATGTCATTTCCGCTACCGCCTTTGAGCACATACATTGCGCCCGATAACCATGAGGGAATAGCGCTCAATGCTACGGCGCTGCAAAGCTGGGTGGATGGCGTTTACGGCACCGGCCAATTTGCTGCCGTTCGCGCCGAGTTGCGGGCTGATTCACTGACGCTGATCGTGCGCGAAAATCCCCGGTTGCAAGAGGTGCGCTTCACGGGCAATACCATTTATGCCGATTCCACTTTGCGACGGTGCATGCAATATCCAGCCGGCGCGGTAATCAATCATCCGCGCAGTGCCGCCAGCCTGCTCGCAATTATCGAGCGGTATCGCAGTGACGGCTATGCGCTGGCGGAAATCCGTAGCGTGCAATTCGATTCCAGCACGGGGAACTTGCAGATCGCGATTGACGAAGGCCGCATCGGCGCGCTCGAAATCGAAGGCATCAAACGCACGAAACCCATCGTCGTGCTGCGCGAATTTCCGCAAAGAGACGGTGATATTTTCAATGCAGTGATCAGCGGCCGCGGCATCGACAATATTCACAGCACGGGCTTATTTGATCAAGTCACCTTGAATATTCAACGCGGGGTTAACGGCGCCGTGGTGAAAATTAAAGTGCAGGAAAAACCCTCGGCGGTATTACGGCTGGGCGGGCGCTACGATACGGAGCGTAAAACCCGCGCGTTTCTCGAATTGGGTGATGAAAATGCGTTCGGGGCGGGCAGTAAAATTTTTGCGTATCAAGAAATCGGCAACCGTGATTTGGTGACGCGCCTGTCGCTGCGCAACGATCGTTTATTGAAAACCTATATCAGTTTTTCCAGCAGCCTGTATCGGCAATGGCGCGACAACTTTGTCTATTTAGCTTTGCAGAGCGACTCGACGCGGGAATACCGCGAAGAACGGTTGGGAGGCAATGTGACGCTGGGCCAGCAAATCCGGCGCTTCGGCGTGGTTTCGCTCGAATGGCGGGTGGAAGAAGTGACGTTGAGAAATTTAAACGCCTTCGGGCCCAATAATTCGACACTGAACACGCTCACGCTCCGTTCGATTGTCGATACGCGCGATCGGTTGCCGTTTCCCCGGCGCGGCCGTTATTTTAATGCCGTGTTTGAAAACCTCAATGCCGATCTCGTCGAAAAAGAGCCGTTTGAATCTTTTCTGCGCTTTTCACTAAAAATGGAAACGTTTCACTCGCGCGGCCCGCACACGATCCACCCGCGCCTCAGTTTCGGCGTGGCCAGCTTCAATGCGCTTTTTAGCGAACAGTTTCGCCTCGGCGGGCCGGATGAGGTTTATGGCCTGCGCGAGCAGGAGTTTATTCGCCGCCGTTTCGCCATCGGCAGCTTGGAATATCGTTACCAATTCCATTACAAGCCGTTGCCGACTTTACATTTGAGTCTGCGTTACGATCTGCTCGATAAACCGGATACGCGTTTTCGCCAATTCAACCAAGCCTTCGGCGTTAATCTCGGTTATGAGACACCGTTAGGCCCGCTCAGTATTTCTTATGGCCGCTACGAAAATATCCGGCAACGGGTTTATGTGAATCTCGGTTTCAATTTTTAATTTTTCCCGCTACCGTTCTCTTCTTGCTGCAAAAAAATCATCGCGCACAAGTCAGTTGTCGGCCGCCGTCGATACTGATGGTCTCGCCGGTAATCCAGCCGGCTTTGTCGCTCGCCAAAAAATAAATCAACTCCGCGATTTCTTCCGGCGTGCCGACACGGCCCAGCGGATGCGTGGTTTTGGAATGCTCGAGAAACGTTGCATATTTTTGCTCGTCAAAGCCGCTGCGGCGATGCAGATTGGTAACCACGACGCCCGGATTCACCGCATTGACGCGCACGCCTTTCGCCGCCAAGTCCAGCGCCGCACAACGCGTGAGCTGATCCAGCGCCGCCTTGCTGACGCAATACGCCAGCACATTCGGAAAACTGCGCGTGCCCGTCACGCTGGAAACGTTGACAATGTTGCCCTTGGTTTGCAACAGCGCCGGGGTCGCGGCCTGCATAAGCTGGAAGATGACGCGTACATTGATGTTCATCATCTGATCCCAACTCGCGAGCGTAGTGTTTTCAATGGTGCCGTTGGCAATAATCCCGGCGGCGTTCACCAGCACATCAATTCGGGAAAATTTTCCCATGGCCGTCGCGATGATTTTGGAAGCCGCGTCCGCTTCATAAAGATCAACGGCGACGACACAAGTTTCGGCGCCCTTCGCTTTCAGCTCATTGCCAACCGCCTCGAGAGCTTCAAAATTTCTGCCGACTAAAACGATATTTTCTTTGGCTTCGGCAAAGCGCAAAACGGTAGCGCGTCCAATACCGCTGGAAGCGCCGGTGACGATAATGCAGCGTTTTTGCATTTAGAAATCTCCAGTTATAGAATTAAAAACGAATTCTCTTATGAAAAGTTTTTGCGGTGAAGCTGTCTCTTCCTCTCGCCGGGCGAACTTTGCTAACAAGATAAAACTTCCGGCGACTTTAGCAAAACCAATTTTTGTCACAAATATCTTGAAAAATGCCCGCCGGGGCTGTATCTTGACAATACGCAAGGCGCGGCGGATGTTGCTAAAGTTTTGAATAGACTTTTCAGGCAATTTCAAAAA
>CAYZFF010000195.1:0-8115 GCA_964477305.1 uncultured Cytophagia bacterium | reverse complement strand
CGAAGAATTACAGCGGCTACAAGGATTGGCGCTTGCCGACGTTGGAAGAAGCGATATCGCTAATGGAGTCGAAGAAGCATGATGGGTGGTATCTCAATCCGGTTTTTGATCGCAAACAATTGTGGACTTGGACGGCAGATATTGAGAGCGCGGGGCGGGCGTGGTGTGTCAATTTTTTCAGCGGTATTGCTATCCCGGTCGGCATAGACTTTGACTACCGCTTCCGTGCTGTGCGCTCGTGACAATCATGGAGCTTTGGTTCTTTGAGTCATTTGATTATTTTATGATTTGACCATTTGTTTTTCGCGCGCCTGTTTGTAGTGACGCCTTCAGGCGTTCACCTTTTGTCGGAAGCCCGACGCCTGAAAGCATTACGACGAACTGCGTTACGACGAGCTATTTTTTGGAAAGGAAAGGACGGATTACGTTTTGAAGGACACGCGCTCGCCGCTACGGCGCTTTCTGGCGTACGTGAAACCGTATCGCTGGCTGGTGGCCGGAGCGTCGATCATGGGAATTTTCAAGTTTTGTCTCCCGCTCATTTTTCCGCTGGCGCTGAAATTTATCACGGACGATATTCTGGTCGGGCAGACAGAAGCCAACCGCGATGCGACCAGCCGCATTTTTGCCTGGTGGACGAATTTTTTAGCGAAAATTTTTCCGTTGCTTGGCGACGATAAAATCGGACGGTTGAATGCGGTTGCGGTCACAATGCTGGTGATTTATATTCTGCTCGCGATCACGACTTTTTACCGCAGCGATCTCGCCGGCCGCGCCGGGCATCGTCTCGTCTTCGACCTGCGCTTTGATTTTTATCTGCACATCCAGCGCATGTCGCATCATTTCTTCTCGACGCAGCGCTCCGGTTCCATTGTCTCGCGCTTCATGAGCGACGTGGCGCTGGCGCAAAATTTCGTCGGCAGCGCGCTCACCAACGTGTGGATGGACAGCGCCTCCCTCGTTTTCATTATTTATATTTTGTTTTATTTGGAAGCGCGTCTCGCCTGGATTGCGCTGGCCGTGATTCCGTGCTACGTGGCGTTGATACGCTACATGAGCCCGCGCATTAAAAAGGCCAGCCGCGCCTCGCAGGAAAAATTAGAAGAAATCAGCGGGGACCTGCAGGAAAAAATCGGCGGCATCAGTGTCGTCAAAGCCTTCAATCAGGAGCGCCGCGAAGCCCGGCATTTTTTCCATGCCAACCACGAATTGTCGGATATGTTCATTTACAACGTCCATCTCAGCTCGTGGAATCAGGCGATCAGTGGATTTCTCACGACGGTGGCGCCGCTGGTGGTAATTTGGATTGCCGCGCTATTTATTTTACGGGTCGAGATGTCGGTCGGCACGATGATCGCATTTTATAGTTTTCTCGGCTCGCTTTATTTTCCGCTGCAGCGGTTCAGCGAGTTGGGGTTGATTGTGAGCAACTCGCTGGCGGCCATCGAGCGCATCTTCGAATACTTTGATATAGAGCCGCAAATCGTCGAGAAACCGGGCGCGATCAAATTGCCAGCCGTGCGCGGGCATGTGCGTTTCGAGCAGGTCAATTTTGCGTATGAACAGCAAATGCCGACGCTGGTGGGAATTGATTTTGATATCAAATTCGGCGAAATGGTAGCGCTCGTCGGCGCCAGCGGCTCGGGTAAATCGACCTTGGTCAGTCTCATTCCCCGTTTTTACGATGTGACTTCCGGTCGCGTGCTGATCGACGGTTACGATGTCCGTGACGCGACCTTCAAAACCCTGCGCCGGCAAATCGGTATCGTGTTGCAGGATTCGATTCTCTTCAGCACGACGCTGCGCGAGAATTTGCTTTACGGCCGTCCGCAAGCCACCGACGCCGAATTGCAAATTGCCGCCGAAGCGGCGAATGCGACCGAGTTCATCAAAACCTTGCCAGACGGTTTTGACACGGTGATCGGCGAGCGCGGCATCAAGCTTTCTGGCGGGCAGCGCCAGCGCGTCGCGATCGCGCGGGCGTTTTTGAAAGATCCGCGTATTCTCATTCTCGACGAAGCTACCTCCTCGCTGGATTCAGAATCCGAACATTTGATTCAAGAAGCGCTGGCGCGGCTGATGCGCGGGCGAACCACGATCATCATCGCGCATCGCCTCTCTACTGTTGTCGAAGCCGACAAGATTGTGGTGTTGCATAACGGCCGGGTGGTGGAAATCGGGCGGCACGACGAATTGCTCCGCCGTGCCGGACATTATGCTTTTCTTGCGCGCCGCCAGTTTCGCGATACGGTGCCGATGTTGCGCGCCGAGGCGGCGTAATACAGACGGCCTCGTCGGTCAACCGAAGATTTGTCTCCAATTAACATGTCACGCTGGAAGCATCCTGTTTCATTGCAAGCACAGTGCTTGCAATGAAACAAGTTCCCTGCGGGATGACACGTGAGTGAGATGATCGCCTTGTTCCTAATAGAGAATGCGTGTTGGCAATCCATGAATAATAAAAATTTTGAACAGCTTCTCAAACAACGCCTGCGCGAAGCGCCCATCAGCAAATTTCTCGGCCATAACTTAATTTCGTGCAAATCCGGGCGCGCGACGGTGCGTCTGCCGTATCGCACCGAGTTTCAGCAAAGCCATGGCGTCGTGCATGGCGGCATTATTGGCACCATTGCCGACACCTGCGGATTTTTCGCCGCCGCTTCGGTCAGCGAAAACGTCGTCACGACGGTAGAGTTTAAAATCAACCTGCTCAGTGGCGCCCGCGCCGAGAATTTGCTCGGCATCGGCAAAGTCGTGCGCAACGGCAAAAATTTGATCGTATGTGAAATGATCGTGTATGGCACGCGCCGCCGCAAGATCGCGCTGGCGACCGGCACGTATACGCGTTTGGAACAGAAGTGGACCCAATAGGAAAGGCGCATGCGGACTTCCAAAGTAATTTTTTCCGGTATCTTACTGGTAGTGTTGCTGGGTTGTGGCGAAAAAAATAAATCGGCAGTACCCCATTTTAAAACGCATTGGACGGTTAAAGTTTTTTTCAAATATGAGCTGTGCAATTTTATCGGCATTCTGACCGGCCGCGAATTGTACAACAAGTATTATGGTGATTTGCAGGCCGAGTGGCGCGGCAAAATGCCACCGCCGGTGGTGCAAGCCCTCAAACAAATCGACACGATCATCGGCCCGCAGCAGCCGCCGGGGCCGCGGCTTTGCGTTCTCTTCGGCGCCACGATTGTCGAGGACAGCTTAAAAACGATACTCGCCGCGCTCAATGATGATCAAAGTGCCCGGCACCGTTTGATGACCTCTGATTTTGCCAGCGAGAAAAATTGGCAACAATGGCAACAGCTCAAACCTTATTTACGCACCGTTCTGGAATTTTTGCAAAAGGAAGAATTTGAGCTTTATTGGTCAAAAAATCTGTATCCCAAACTTGCCGCGCGCCTGCCGCGTTTGCAACAAGAGCTGCAATCGTACGATGTCGCCGGCGATATTGACCGTTTTCTGCTGGAAGGCGAAGCGAGCGATACGCTGATGGTGATCGCCTCGTGGTTGCTGCAGCCGCATGCAATTCGGCTGACGCCGGAGTGTTATTTGACTGACGTCAATTATCCAATGCACGTCACGGTCAAAAGCGCCTATCATGAACTGCTGCATCCCGTGGGTGAGCAGTTGGTGGATTCCGTTTTTGTCAAACCGTTTGAGGCCTTGCGCGCCGATCCGTTTCTGCAACAAACATTGGCCTCGGCTGATCCGGCGCTGGGTTATCGTAATTTCATGGTTTACTGCCGCGAAGAAGTGGTGCTGGCGGCAGATTTGTTGGTGTCGGAGCGGCGGCGGGTGATTTCGCAACTGCTGGGGGCCAACGGTGGCAATGCGCCCAACGCCGTGCGGGCCTATCTCGAACGCCATGAAGGCGGCGTGCATGTTCTCGCCGCGGTGATTTACTCGTACCTCGAGGCCGGCTTGAAGCTCGACCGCATGTCGTACAGCGTATTTTTAAAAGAATTATTTGGCAGCGGCCGTTTGCAGGCGGGAAAAATTGAAATGCGGTACCGGGATTTTATGCAAAATAAAAATTTGGCGGAACGCTGAAAAAGGCGTCACTCGTAAATCGCCATATTGGCGTTTTATCTCATTTCACGATCTCCAACCTTACCATTCAAAATCTCTTTCACCACCTCGTGCAAATGGCCGTTCGTCGCCAACGCATTGTCACCGTGAATAGTGGCGTTGCCTTGCCAATCGGTGAAACGGCCGCCGGCCTCTTCTAAAATCGGCAGCAGTGGGCCGTTATCCCACACCGCCATTTTCGGATCGATCATGATTTCAGCGCGGCCAGTGGCGACGAGAATATGGCCGTAAGCGTCACCCCACGTGCGTTGTAATTTCGTCGACCGGCACAAATGCTCGAGCGCAGCGTTGTGGCCCATCGTGTTCATGCGGTGAAAATCGGTGGTGAGCAAAACCGCCTCCTCCAATGTTTTGACCTCCGAAACACGCGCGCGGCGGCCATTCCAATAACAACCGGCCTGATGAGCCGCCCAAACGGTTTCGGCCAGCGCCGGGAAACTGGCAACGCCGAGCATTACGCGGCCGCCCATTTCACAAGCCAGCAACGTGCCATAAAAAGGAACGCCACAAACAAACGCCTTCGTGCCGTCAATCGGATCGATATACCACGTCGCCCCATTCGCCTGCGTTGTCATGGCGCCGCCGCCCTCTTCGCCCACAATGGCATCGTCCGGAAAATAGCGCCTCAGCCAACGGCGAATTTCTTCCTCCGCGCGGCGGTCGGCAATCGTTACGGGGGAATCGTCGCTTTTGATCTCGACTTGCACACCGGTGTTAAAATATTCGAGGGTAATTTTTCCGGCGCGCCAGCAGGCTTCCAGCGCCACTTCGAGGCGGGAACGCAAAGATTCCTTGAGGTTGAGATCCATATCCTATGCAATGAGTTTTTATGAAAAATAAAAATCCCTCCGCGATTCCGCCGTTTTCTCTTGATAACAGAAAACAGCGCAACGCCTCACGCAGGAAAATAGATTCAACAACGCGGCATTTTGACGCGCGAGGCGATCAGTTCGGAGGGATGAGACGGCAATCAAAAGGCGGCCGGGTCATGCGATAGACACAAGGCTGCGCCGAGGCTCACACGAGCGGACGTATGCATTAAAATTGCCGCTGCGCTAACGGTCTTCTAACGGCGCCCTTTGGCTTTGGCCTTTTTCGCGGCGCTCTTTTTGGCCGGCTTGGCTTTCGCTTTGGGTTTGGCCTTGGCCTTCGGCTTAGCTTTCGCCTTTGGTTTGGCTTTGCTTTTGGCAGCCGCTTTCGGCTTTTTCGCGGCGGCTTTTTTAGCCGGGGCTTTCTTAGCAGCCGCTTTCGGCTTTTTCACCGCCGGCTTCTTGGCCGGGGTGTTATTTACCGGGGCCATTGGCGCTGCGGGTTCCGCCGCCGGCATCATCATCGGTTCCGGTCCAGCCTCGTCCATTGCCGATATCGGCTCCGGTGAATCGAACGACATCTCTTCCATGTCGTCCGCTTCATCCTCATAGTCGTCATCGGCGTTGGGCATGTAATCGTAACCTTCCATTTTTTCCTCCACAGGGTTGAAATGTTGCTGATCAATTATAATGTCATCACAATCAATCTTACTGCAGCCTTGCTGCCCATAAAATAAGTTATCAAAATGCGATTTGCAAGATTAATTTTCAAAATATACGTAAATTTTTAAAAAAATTTGCCTTCTGACAATCAATGATAATGCGCCGAACACAGAGATTTGCAACATAATGAACTCAGATTCTCTATTTTAAGCCAATAACACAGATTTGCAAAAAGGTTTAAACTTTAAAAGTGACATTTCGTTCACCATTGATTCGATAAACGCTATCCGTTGCCGCAGAATTTTTCCCTTGTTTTGTCAGTGTTCAGTGTTAATTCCAATCAAGTCAAAGCCCTACAACTTAGCTTGACAATGTTAAGTTAGCCACCGAGCACTTAGAGATTTACGGTATTTTTTCATTCATGCGCAGTAATCTCTGCGGCTCTATTTTAACCTGCAGCCTTTTCTAAATGAGTGAAGATGTCATTCCGAGGAGCGCAGCGACGAGGAATCTTTATAGCAAAAGATTTCTCGCTGCGCTCCAAATGACAATCTCTTTATTCAAACAGAAAACGCTGTAACATTGGCAAGTTAGAATCACCGAATAAATAACTTGTTCATTTCATAAACTCGTCATTCCCGCGTGCTTTTGGCGGGAATCCAATTTTTAAAAGCGTGGATGCCCGATTAAAGCGTTCGGGCATGACGATCATATAAGTAAATTATTTAATTGGCATTCTTTACCAAAATGACAGCCTGAATTACCTCACCACCACCATCTTCCGCACCATCACTTCATTGCCCGCTTCCAATCTGAGCAAATAAATCCCGCTAACAACCTGAAGTTGATTGGCATTTTTGCCGTCCCACTTGAAAGTATAGGTTCCGGCCGGCATGCGCTTATTGAGCAAAACCGCTACTTCCGCGCCGAGCAGATTGAACACGCGTAATTTAATTTCTGATGATCGCGGCAACTCAAAGCGAATCGTGGTTTCCGGATTAAATGGATTGGGGAAATTTTGGTGCAACGCAAAAGTTTGCGGCAGCGCGGTGTTGCTGGATTCAGCAACACCGGTCGGGATATCCGGCACACTGATCGATTTTGGTGAGGTCGCGACCATGTAAATGGCCGCGCCGTAAGCCGGCAGTGTCACGGCAAGTTGAGCAGCGCCTGTGGCGTCCGTGACCAAGGTGTTGGTTGTTCCCGTTAGCAATTCGCTCACCACCAAATTCATGTTCGGTTTCAAACCACCGCTAAACTCGACTGTTGCCGCATTGAGCGTGAGCGTAATGTTGCGCGGCGCATTCGCCAAATTAACCGCGACCACAGCATTCTCATCCGTAAAGGGCCGTGAAAATGCATACACGCTGTTGTCCGCTTGATTGAAGCGAACGAGTCGTTGGGTCCAAAACGTCGCAAATTTTTCGCGAATATAGGCAAATTTTTGATACAGCTTTTGCACGATTGCTTTATCGGGATCATCAAAATTGACCTTGCCGCGTCTGCCGGTAAATTCGTTCAACCCGTTGCCAAAACCGACTTCCTGGCCGGCGTAAACCATCGGAATACCCGGAATCGTGAACAACGTTGCCGCCAATGGAATCGTCTGCTGAATACTGCTGGCGAGAAGCGCCAAACGCCATTCATCATGATTTTCCAAAAAACGAAAAAAAGAGCTGTTGGGGCCGGGATAAAAATTGTTGTTAAAAATTTTATTGTGCAAGTTGGTCGCGTTGCTCGTCAACGCGTTGCCGACGCGAAAGCCGTCGAAGTATAAAGGCCAATCATATCCCGAATCCACGCCGCCGCCGCCGTCGGCATAAATGCGCTCCGTGCCAGAACCCACGCCGCTGTCTTCCGCCAGCAGCCAAATATCCGGCTTAATATGTTTGAGCGCCTCGCGCATGGGAATGCCCATTTCATTCTCGCCGCCATTGCCATTGTTCGCGCGCCGCGCCGGGCCCCAATACACATCGAAGCGAAAACCGTCGGCGCCCATTTCAGTGATCCAAAATTTATACACGTCGATCATGTACAACCGCGCATCGAGATCGGCCCAGTTGTAATTAATAATCTCCTCGCTGAAACCGTCGTAATAAACGAACAATCCGTTGTTGCTGCGGCGCTCCGGCAGGTTGGGCCGATAATTGCCGTTGCTCACCAGGTTATGCTGGTAAAAATTCCAATACCGGGAATTTTCACGATATTGCCGCACATCCGCTGCAAAGGGATGCGCTTGGCTGGTGTGATTCGGCGTCACGTCGAGCACGACGCGAATGCCGAGCTGATGCGCACGATTGGTGAAATCGCGAAAATCGGCATTTGTGCCAAACTCCGGCGCGACATTGTAAAAATCAACGATGTCATATCCCGCACCGACGCCGTCAATGCGAAAATTATTGTCGAAAATCGGCATGAGCCAGATTACGTTGAAGCCCATGGCTTTGATATAATTCAATTGCGCGGTCGCGGCTTTCAACGTGCCCTGCGGCGTAAACGCGTCGACGAAAATTTCATAAACCCGCGCCTGTTTCACCCACGCCGGATT
>CAYZFF010000194.1:0-8129 GCA_964477305.1 uncultured Cytophagia bacterium | reverse complement strand
CAACGCCTAATGACGCTGATAAAGTTGGCTGTGACTGTGAAGGATCGTGCGACAAAACTTCTTGAGAACTGGGGGCGTCATGCCAATTGGTTTCTATTGTGCAGTGGGCTTTGTTGTAGCGTCCTTTATTTTTTGCTGGCGCGGTTGGAAATTGCCGGCACGCCGGAGCGGATAACCGAGACGTTGCGTCATTTCATGGCGTTGCTCGGGCTTTTGTTTGTGGTATTGCTCGTTACCGCATGCGTGATCCGGAAGTTCGCGCCTACCCAACCTCCGAGGCGGGCCACGTCATTCATGATACTTGGCTTCGCCGCGCTTTTTCGATTTCTGTTGCTGCCGCAAACGCCGTGGCTGTCGAACGATATTTATCGCTATCTTTGGGATGGCCAACTGCTGGGACAAGGCGTGAATCCTTACGCGTTGCCCCCGGCGGCGGAAGAGTTGAGCCGGTTTCGCGACGCCACCCTCTATCCGCGAATGGATCATAAGAATGTGCACAGTGTTTATCCGCCATTCTTGCAAACACTCTTTTGGCTCGGCCATCAAACGAGCCAAGCTTTTTCTCTCCCGCCTGTTGTTGGTTTGAAATTCATCTTCATCTTAATAGATCTCGCCCTCGTTGGGGCGCTTTTTCATTGGCTGGCGCAACTCAAACTTGACCCACGCTGGGCCGTGCTTTACGCCTGGCATCCGCTACCCATCGTCGAGATCGCCGGCAGCGGCCACACCGACGGCGTCGGGGCGTTGATGCTGGTGCTGACGCTGATTTTTTTGCAGCAGCGAAAATACTTTTGGGCAGTATTTTTTCTGGCGCTCGGGTTTTTGGTTAAATTTATTCCCGCACTTTTTTTGCCGTTTCTATTTCTCGCCGTGTGGCAGGAATCGAATCTGCCGAAAGCCGCAGGCGCTGCGGCTTTATTCGCAATGATCATCGTTGCCAGTTACGCGCCGTTTTTGAGCGCCGGTGAAAAACTGTGGTCGGGCTTGCTGGTGTATTCCGATAAGTGGCGTTTTAATGACGGTTTTTTCTCGCTGGTTTTTAGCGCCATTCATGCGCTGCTGCCGGAAGCGCTGGTGCAAGCGTTAATGATTCCTGCCGGTTGGGAAATCACTGAGGTGGTGATGACCACGCGGCGGATTGATTTGGCGTTGCTCATAGTGAAAGCGATCGGCGGCGGTATCTTTATTTTTATTTATTTGCGTTTATTATGGCAATTGTTCAAATCAAGAAAAAGCGTGGGACAAAATTGGGTTAACCTGTTCATTCTTATTTTTGCGGCGTTTTTTTTATTGTCGCCGACCTTGCAGCCGTGGTATTTGCTTTGGCTTTTACCGCTGTTAGTTTTGGAGGTGACAAATGAATCTCACAAAGGGATAAACCGTTTTGTTACTCCTTTCCTGTTTATTCTTAGCGCGACCGTCTTTCTATCTTATTGGGTTTTGGAGAATTATTTGCAAGCCGGCCTTTGGCGCGAACCGGTGTGGGTAAAATGGGTGGAATATGGCCTTCCGGCTGTTGTTTGTTTATGGGTAATGCATAAAATAAAGGTCCGCGTTGGCTCCTATCACTTACATTAATTTAGCTTTCTCCAGCGTCATTTTATAGACGATAAATGGGAGTGCTTTTGTAGCAAAAACTTACCAACTATGCAATTTTTTTCACGAGACAAGGTGAAACCTCTTGCATGATTTTGCTTTTCCCGCCTCTTTTGTTTTCCCGCCTCTATGTTGCCTAAACTTTTATTTTCAATAACTAACCTTAGGCTTGAATGTCGAAAATTACACTCTGTTCACTACTGGTACATGGTTTGCGATTAGCAGGAGTCGCTTTAGATCTGCCAAAACTGCCAGCGGCAGGCAGTGTGGTCATGTAAACAATTAATTAATTCCCCCTAACCAAATGGAAGGAGTGAAGCAATGCGGCACAGGTTATTAGTGTTGGCTTTAGTCGCACTGTTATTGCCCTGTTTGGCCCTTGCGCAAGACGGAAAACTTCGCGGCAAGGTCTCGGACAAGGAAACAGGCGACGCGTTGATTGGTGCCACGGTAACGATCGAAGGTTCAACGCTGGGTGCAGCGGCGGACCTCAATGGAGACTATATTGTTCTCCGTCTCGCCCCCGGCACTTACACAGTGAAAGCTTCCTACATTGGTTATGCGCCGGTGGCCATTTCTAACATTAAAGTTTCTGCCGGCCAGACCACGACGCTTGATTTCAAATTGCCCCCGGCTTCGGTCGAAGTGGGCGAAGTGAACATCATCGCCGAGCGTCCTCTTGTTCAACGCAACACCCCGAACACCGTGCGGGTAACGACGCGTGAAGATGTGCAGGCCTTGCCGATTCGCGGCACGCAAGCCATTCTCGCGCTCAGCGCCGGCGTGGTGCGTCAGGATGGAAGTTTGTTCATCCGTGGCGGTCGCGAAGGTGATGTGGCGTACTTCGTTGATGGCGCCTCCGTCACCAATCGCCTCTTTAGTGACAACCGCCGGGAAGGCGTTGCGGTTATTCAAGAAGCTTATGAAGAATTGCAGTTGCAATCCGGTGGTTTTACCGCGGATATTGGCGGCGCGAACTCTGGCGCGGTTATGACGACGGTCCGCACCGGCGGCGGCAAGATGAGCTTCGGCCTCGACTATCGCACCGACGATTTTGCGAAACCGGGCGAGAAATTCCTCGGCACCAGTTCCTTTGGTTTTAAAAACTTAGTCGCCAATGTCGGCGGCCCCATCGAAGCTTTGAAGTTGCGGTATTTTCTGGCCGGCCAGTATAATTATTTGCGTTCGCCGGCGCAGTTTCTGGAGCCGTTTAACTTTGAAGGCGTGACCACGGATAATTTTGACACCCAGGAAGGCCGGGCGCTGCCGGGTCCGATCGCGATCAAGGAAAATTTCTTGAACCGCGCCTGGAATAAAAATTATACCGCACAAGGCACGATCCTTTCCACGATGTTTGACCCGCTGAGCTTGAAGTTGTCGGGAAGTTTCAACCAGCAGAATTTCGTCGCGAATGCGGGTTGGCCGAATCATTTGACGCGTTTGTTTAATTTGTCGCGTCTGCCCGAATCCGATACCAAGAGCTACTTTCTTAATTTAAAGGGAACCTATCCGATTAATCCGTCGACTTTCTTTGAAGCCACGGCGGCGGTTTACAACCGGGATCTTGAGCAATTTGATCCGCGGTTTGGCAGTGATTTCATGAAATATCCGGATAGTCTTGCCAACGCACCCTTCGGTGACACTGGCCAGTGGACACGGCGCTACAGAGGGCCGGTGGGCTACAGTGTAGGCTACGGCTTCAATGGAGTTGCAGGTTTCCAAGCGCCCGGCACGCCGGTTAACTCCTACTTCAAAAATTCACAACGGCAGTTGCAAGGATCGTTGGATTTTGTCTCGCAGTTGACCAAAAACTGGGAGTTCAAACTCGGCGGCCGTTATGAAACTTGGACGATGCGCCAATACAATATTGCAAATATTGCCGCTGGTCTGGAATTGTTGAACGGCACCAACGGCAATACGCCCGGCACGTTCAATAGTGAAGAAGAGCGCCGCATTCAATGGGCCCGGCAGGCAGGTGTGAACAACTACGGTTATGATGTTTTTGGCAATAAAGTTGACGGTGATGTTACCGCCCAAGATGCACCGAGAAAACCTATTTTTGGCGCGACGTATCTGCAAAACAAATTCGAGTATCGCGATCTGGTGGTGAATGCTGGCTTGCGGTATGAGTATTTTGACCCGCGCGGTCTCGGCTTTAATGATGCGCAGAATTATGCGACCACTGATTTCGATCAGAATCTGGACGTTATTAAAGAAGAAACTCTGACCCCTGGTGAGAGTTACGATTACGTGTTGCCGCGCTTGAATTTCTCCTTCCCGGTCAGTGACAGAACCGTGTTTTACGCGCAATACGGCAAATATGTGCAAATGCCGTCCTTGAATAATGTTTATGTCGGCCTTATTACCTTGAGCCGCACCTTAAGCCCGAGAACCGGCGGTAACGCGTTCTTGACCCCCGTCGGCTTTCTCGCCAAACCGGAACGCTTAACGCAATATGAAATGGGCTTCCGGCAGGCGATCACCGATAATGCGGCCCTGACGATTACGGGTTTCTATAAAGACACCCGCGATCAATTGCAAGTCCGGAAATTTGCCGATGCCAACGGCAATGCGTTGTTTACGGCCTTTTTGAATGAAGATTTTGGCACGGTCAAAGGGTTGGAATTTACCTTTGATTTGCGCCGGACCAAACGGCTTTCGGCTCGCCTTAACTTCACGCTGCAAGATGCGCGCGGCACCGGCTCCAACCCGAATTCCTCGTTTGGCGTGGTGGAAAGCCAGAATGTCGGCCGCTTCCCGAGTTTCATCAATCCGCTCGATTTCAACCAAGCGCAACGCGGCAGTATCTTGTTGGACTATCGTTTCGGCAAGAACGATGGCGGCAAGATTTTGCAAGGCTTGGGCGGTTTTGCCCTGGTTACTTTCAACAGCGGCCATCCGTTTACGCGAGTTAAGAGCCCGGAGAGCTTGGGCCAATCCGATGCTTATAGTGTCGGCGTTATTGCTCTGGTTGATCCGCGCTCCAGTTTCCCGGTCGAATCGATCAATAACTCGAGCACACCGGCGGTGTTTAATTTGGATCTGACCCTCAATAAGGTGTTCTTCATGAACAGCTTCAATGTCGAATTGTACATGAATGCGCTGAATGTGTTGAACACCAAGCAGGTTATCAATGTGTATCCGACGACGGGTACGGCTGAAGATGACGGATGGCTCACGAGCGCGCTGGCGGCGCAGTTGATTAACGGTCTGCCTTCGCAGGCGTTGCGTGATCAGTATGTCTCTTTCTACAAGGCCTTTAACCTGGATAACCGTTTCAATTATATCACCAATGGTCCTGGTGATATTTATGGTACACCGCGCCAGATTCGTTTCGGCGTGCGCTTTGAATACTAAAAACAGTCATGAATTTGACCGGTCACCCAGGTGGCCGGTCAATGGCTTGAAATAGTCAAGAACTTTACTCAAAGGAGCTCTGGCAATATGAAGCTCAGATTTTTCACGGTGTTTTTGCTCATATTGGCATTGGCGGTAACTTTGGTCGGCAGTGGCATCGCCAAAGACACCCCAAATGCGAATAAGTTGGCGAAGTCCAAAGGGACGCTGGGCGCGCCTACCTATGGCATGTTAAACATCAACAATTGGCAGTACTGGTTGGAATCGGATGGCCGTTCCGGATTTGACCCCTTCCATAACGGCAATGGCGGCAATTTCCCGAAAGGCACGTCTAATGTTGTTTTTCAGGACGGCTTTATTTTCGGCGCCTCGTTAGTCGTTGCGAGCACCGGTGTACCGCCGGCCTCAGATAGAATCCGTGTCGGCGGCCAAACTTACAACACCGGCACTGTCGCCGGTGCAGTCGTAAATGGCCAACCGGAAGATCAAAATAAGGCCGATGTTCGGTTGTATCGTATCCGGCGTGATCTTAATGATACCGGCTTGGATCTCCGCGGCGATGCCGCTGATTTCTATCAGAAGGCTCAAAATGCGGTGACCGATGGCGACATTGCGGCTTTAAAAGCGCAATATCTCGCCGATTGGAATGAATGGCCGGTTCAAAAAGGCGCGCCGTATATTGATCGCAATAAAAACGGCGTGTATGATAAACCGCCGGCCGGCGTTAGTTCGAGAGATTTGATTGCCCTGAAATATGACGAGCCGGGCGTGGCCGGCGCCGATCCGGATTCGCCTGCCGATCAGGTGATGTGGACGGTTTGCAATGATTTCAACGAAGCGGCGAGCCGCGGTTTGTACGGCGCCGCGCCGATCGGTGTTGAGTTGCAAATTACGGCGTGGGGCTATAAACGCTCGGATGCGCTCGGCAATGTCGTTTTCCAAAAGTATCGCATGATTAACCGCGGTACTTTCAAATCGGACAGTTTTTATGTGAGCAAGTGGTCCGATCCCGACCTTGGCGACTCCGGCGACGATTTTGCCGGCTGCGATGTTTCGATTGTGGGCGGTAAAACGGTTAGCTTGGGTTATATTTATAACTCCAACTCGGTTGATAATGCGTTCCGCCGCTTCAATCTGCCGCCACCGGCGGGTGGCTATGACTTTTTCCAAGGCCCGTTGGTAAAGGGCGAGGCGACGGATGAGGGTATTTTTGACCTGAAGAAGCGCCCCGGTTATAAAAATCTTGGCATGTCTTCTTTTAACTTTTTTTCGGCCGGTAGCGCCATTAGCGACCCGCCGTTGACCCAATATGAAGGCAGTTTGCGTTGGTATAAGATGTTGCGCGGCTATGTGGCCGATCCTTCTACTGGCGTGACGCGGAAGTTCCTTGATCCGAGTGGCAATCCGACAGACTTCCCCCTGTCTGGCGATCCAGTTGCCAAAACCGGATGGATTGACGGTTCCAGCGTTGGCACGCCTGCGGCATTGCCGCCGGGCGACCGCCGTATCTTGCTGATCTCCGGGCCGTTTGCTTTTGCGCCGGGTGACACGCAGGAAGTTGTCGTCGGTATTGTCGGTGGTTTGGGCGCCGATCGTTTGTCCAGTATTTCAGTCATGAAATTCAGCGATCGTTTTGCACAAAACACTTATGACGCGCTGTTCGTCGTGCCGTCGGCGCCAAGAGCTCCGAATGTTGTAGCGCGGCAGTTAGATGGCGAAATCGTCCTGGAATGGGGCTCGGAATTCGGTAATGTCAACCAGACTGAGACCGACAACGCGGCGCCGTATTCCTTCCAGGGTTACAATGTTTATCAATTCCCCAGCCGCAGCTCGACTTTGGCGGATGCAAAGAAAATCGCGACGTATGACGTCGTTGACGAAGTGACGGTGGTGTTGGATGATCAGTTTGACGCAACCTCGGGCCAGATTTTGCGCCTGCCGGTTCAACTGGGCACCAACTCCGGTATTTCGCGTTTCTTCCGCGCTTCGAGCGATGCCGTCGGCGGCAGAGCCAAGTTGCGCAATGGTCAAGAATACTATTTTGGCGTGACCGCCTACAGCGTTTCGAGCGATCCGGGCGCTACGCCCTTGGCTCTCGAATCCGCTCCGGTGATTTTGGCTGTTGTTCCACAATCTGCGGCTCCAGGTGTGCGTTATGACGGCTCCTTTGGCCAAGCTCTCCCTGTAACTCACACCACAGGCGTTAGCGGTGGTGCAGTGGTGGCAACGGTGGTTGATCCGGGCAAGACCACAGGCGCAGCCTACAAAGTAACCTTCCGCGCTGGCGCTTCAGGTGGTTTGGAGTGGGTTTTGAATCGGAATAATCAAGCGGTTTTCTCTTCCGCCAACCAAGGCCCCATCGTCAGCGGCGATCCCAATGATGATTTCAACTATCCGACCATCGACGGCATGTACATTACCGTTGCCGGCGCACCGGAAGGCATGAAGAGCGGGTTTGAAGGCGATCCGGACCAAGGCTGGCGCATCCCGAGTGGCGCTCGCCGGTGGACTTTCTCTGGCGCTGCCTGGGGCCTCGAAGGCTTCGAAGGCGCTATGGGCTGGGATGATCCGGCTCACTTTTTCGGCACGAAACCAGAGAGAGCCGTGAAGGGCACGGAATTGACCCGGGTTCTCATCAAACTGGCGCCGACCGATGTAAATGGTGTCTTTGATCCGAACCACCCCGATGTTTCTTATGCCTATCGCTACTTGCGTGGTGCGACAGCAGCGCCAGCAAGACCCGAATTTGCCCCGTTTATTGTCAACAAGACGGCTGGCTACGCTTTTCAGGATTTTACCAAGAGCGTCCCGTTTGCTGCGTATAATATGGATGTGACTCCGCCGCAGCGCTTGGCCGTCGGCTATCATGAAAACAATGTCGCAGCCGGTTTGGTAGACGGCAAGTATTGGCCGGGTGATTTCAACACCACCAATAACAATACAACGCGAGAGTTTGGTTTCATTTTCGCAAAGCCGTACACCGAAACTGCGGATCCAACTCTTCAACTCGACATTCTGAATAACTCGCTGCCGGTCATGTACTGGCTGGCAGTCAATCGTCGTGGCAACATCGCGTATGATGACGCCGACGAATTTGAAATCTTCCCGCATCGGCCGAATACGACGAACGACGTTTTTGATTTCACCTCACCGGCGAAAGCCGATTTCAATGCGAC
>CAYZFF010000193.1:0-8162 GCA_964477305.1 uncultured Cytophagia bacterium | reverse complement strand
AAATTACATTATTTAAATCTCTCGGCTTGGCGATTGAAGATTTGGCCGCGGCGCAGTATATTTATACGAAAATGGCGGCACAAGGCGCCGGCACTTGGATTGAGTGGTGAAGAATTTCCTACCCGAACTGCCATTTTGATTCGTTATATTTTTTATTCCACTTTTAGCTCCGCAAAGATTTCCCTATCTAAATTTTTACGCGTTACTTTTTCCCCTTTCCAGCGTTTGCATTAATGAACCCCGTGACACGGAGAAGTCGGAAACTTGAAGACAGCAAACGATGAAGAATTGATGTCGGCGTACGCGCAAGGAGAGGCGTCGGCATTTGACGAGCTTTTTGCGCGGCACGGGCAAAAAATTTACAACCTATTTCTCCGCACGCTCGGCAATACCGCGACTGCAGCCGATTTGACACAGGAAACTTTTCTGCGCGTGGTAACGGCGCGCGAGCGTTACGCGCCGGCACGTTCGTTTTCGAGCTGGCTGTATACAATTGCGATGAATTTGCTGCGTGATCAGCTTCGCCAGCGGAAACGACAGGGGCCAACTGAAGATTTGTCCACTGTTGATCTGGAATTGGCTCATGCCGCGCCGGATGAGGAGGATGCCGAACAACTCGCCGCGGTGCAAAAAGCCGTGCAGTGTTTGCCGGCCGAACAACGCGAAGTCATTTTGCTGGCGAAATATCAGGCGCTGTCTTACGCCGAGATCGCCAAAATTTTAGGCATTGCCGAAGCTGCCGCAAAACAGCGCGCCTATCGAGCGCTCAAAACTTTGCGCGCGTGCATGGCGCATGAGCAATCGCATTTGAAAGGTAAATCATGACGGCGTGCGAAAAATTTCAAGAAGATTTGCTGGCGCTGTTGGCGGAGGAGTCAGCCGCTGGGCAAAAGGCGCAGTTGGAAAAGCATGCGCAAAACTGTGCCGTCTGCGCCGCTGAAATGAGCGAAATGTATGCGATTTGGAAAACGCTGGACGTTTGGCATGAGCAAACGATCCCTGCTGCTGTGACGCTGTCGATTCGCGAACAAGCGCGCCTCCTGCAACCCGTCACGAGCGAAGAGAGTCTAATTGTTCGTCTCCGCCAGTTGTTCGCGCAAAACCCGATTCGCGCCCTCGGTTTGGGATTGTTGACGGCGATTATCGCAACGATCATGCTCTCACTCCGCATCGATTTCAGTTTGATTCACCCGCTCGGTTTAACGATCACCGGCGCGTTGTGGACGGCGCTCTTCGGGTTGGTTTATTACATGCTGACGGTTGAACGCGAACCAAGCGGATTATCGTGGAAATTGCCGGCGCAAGTTTCGCTGGTGGCGATTGGGCTCTTCATCGCCTTCACTTGTCTTAATCCAATGCCGTGCTCGGTGGAGTATTGCAGCACCCGCGGGCCAGCCCAAACGTTTTGGTCGAGCTTGGCTCCAGAAACTGCGTATTGCATTTTCGGCGGGTTTTATGCGATGCTGCCGATGACCATCGCTTCTTACTTTTCTGCGAAAAAGTACGCCCGGCGTAACCAGATTTTTCGGCGCAGTGCATTGACTGCGGTGATGTTTACAGTTTTACTCGCGCCCAGCATTTATTTGCAATGCACGCCGTTTGCGTTGGGCCTGCTGATCGGCTGGTTCAGCGGCGCGCTCGTTGGCGCGGTGGTCGGCGGGACCGTGGGTTATTGGGTGAGATATAAATTGGCGTAATATGATAAAACGAAAAGCTTGAGCATCATCCCAAAGCATATTTTAACAACCGATCCAATCACTAACTTCAATGAAAGGAATTACAAATCTATGAAACGCACACTCTTCGCGGCGCTGGCCGTTCTCAGTCTCGCCATCGGCTCGTGGCAATTGTTGCAGGCCGATACGACGGATGCAGAAAATTGTCCGCCGGTTTGCCCACCCTCGCCACCCTGTTGCTGCTGCGAATAAGTTGTTTTTGAAATAGAAAAGGCCGTGATGAATTCTAAGATCACGGCCTTTTCTATTTTAAGGGAATTGTGTTCTATGGTTTCAACTCAAAAGTGATGGTCGCTTCGCCGGCGCGACTTATTTCTCCCAAACGCCATTGCTGGAGCTTTGGCGTCAAACATGCGCCCACCTGCTTGCTGCGTAAAGGGTCGACGAGGATGGTGACCTGAGAAACCAACCCGTTCGCGGTGAAGGCCAATTTGATGACGAGCTGGCCTTGCAGTCGCGGCTGCGCCTGGAGAGAGCAATTTAGAATTTCATTCAGATGGATCAAAGCAACTTGCTGAACGCGTTCGCGCGATACGCCGCCGGTCACAATAATTTGTCCAATTGTAATCCGGGGATTTAACGGCATCGCATCATCTTTAGATTTTTTCTCATCGCGTTCGCTTTTCAACTCTTGTGCCTCAGCGGAAGCAGGCGCCGTGGCGGTGCGATAAAGTTTTGCGCCACTGCCAGCATTGCCAACTGCAAGGGATTGCATTGTTCCCACGGCATAATTTGAAACCCCTTCCGGCAGCGGCAACGGTTGCGAAACCGCCGTGAGCTGACCGCCGTCGCGACGCGCTTTGGAATCAATCGCCACAAATGACGTGTGCGCCGTGAGCAAATTGTATTTCAAGCCGAGATTGGTGACTTCTTCATTCAACTCATTGCTGTTTTGCAGCGAGTTGTAATCCGACAGCATCGCAATGCGATGTCGCGCCCACAAGTAGCGCAACGCCGCATTGGCCGCGAGCGGTTTGATTTCGCTTACATTTATATGCGTTGAATAAGATTCGTTGCCGGTGCGCCCGGTCAGCGTGATTTTTCCCTGCGGCGCGCCACTCCATTTGCCGAAAACAATCACCGGGCGTTCTGCAAAAACATCCGGCACGGCCGGTGGCTCCAGCGCCGAGACTTTGAAATCGCCGTAATTCAATTTGATCTGCGTCAACACCGGCGATTGGATGTAGCGGCGAAATTTTTCTGCCTCGAGCTTGGCCTCGTCCGGCTTGGTGATCACAAACGGCTCGCCCATGCCGGCGCGCGCGAGGCCTTCGATGAGATGCCGGTTCACGCTGGAGCCGATGCCGAACGCAAACATGTTGGCTTCGCCGAGCCGCTGGCGAATTAATTCAAACGCTTCTTTCTCAACAGAAACATAACCGTCGGTCGCCATCACCACCGTGCGGGAAATTCCTTGCGACCGCGGCAATGACAAGGCATGTTTCAGCGCGGGAATGAGTTCCGTGCCGCCGCTGCCGCGCTGCTTTTCAATTACCTCGATGGCGCGTTTGAGATTGTCTGCGGTTGCCGGCAACGATTCCGTTTCCGACAAAGCCGACGAGCTGCCGGCAAAAAGCAGGACGTTGAATTTATCCTGCGACCGAAGGTTGCCGATCAAATTCCGCAAAAGCTCTTTGGAAATGTCCAGCGGAAAGCCGTGCATCGAGCCGGAAATATCGACGATGAAAATATACTCACGCGGCGGAATTTGTTCGGGCGCGACGCGCTGCGGCGGCTGCAACATGAGCAGGAAAAAGTTCTCGTCACGATCCTGATACATCAACATCCCCGAAGCGATTTGCCCGCCGGCAAGTCGATAGCGCAAAATATAATCGCGATTGCCGCTGGCTTTTTCGGTGATGTCGAGTTTCACGGTGGCGCACGAGGCGCCGCTATAACTCACGTTGACTTTATGCGACGAACACAAAATTTCCTGAATTGGCAAGCCGGCGTTTAAATTCGCCGTAAGGTCAAAAGTATAACTTGGCGCAGATCCCGATTTTAAATATGGATTTTTCACCCATTTCTCCGCAGCGGGCGCCGCCGCTTCGGGTTGATTGGAATAGCGCGGCCCGACCACGGTGGGATAAACAAATTCATAAACGCCGCTTTCCGGCACGAGCAATTCGGTGTAACTCAACTCGACTTTGATTTCATCGCCGGGCAGAAGATTGCCGACATTCATTTGAAAAACATTTGGGCGCTGCTGCTCCAACAATGAAGCGCTTTTGCCTTCAGCAATCGCCTTCTCATAATCCCGCCGTGCCTCTTCGCGTTTGCCGATTTTGGCGATGATCGTGCGCTCGCCGATGGTCATTTTCATGCCATAAACCGCAGCTCGCGTCGAGGCCGGAAAAATGTAAATTGCTTCGAGCGGCTTTTGGCCTTCATTTTTATAAACCTGCGTGACTTTGACGTCGGCAATAACGCCGGCGAGGTCAACGCTGGTTGAGGTTGACTTTAAAGGAAGTTGATCGAGATTCGGATCGTCGCTTTTGACAAAGAAATACGGCGATAAAGTTTTATCGGCCTCCTCGCCAGTTTGCGCGAACGCCATTCCCGTCAATACAAGCCAAATAATAAAACTGAAAATTCTTTTCATAGTGATGTCCTCAAGTTTGTGCAGATTCCATTGACCGGTCGTAACTATTCAAATATGATTTTGGTAAGCGGATTTAACGGATAAAGCGGATTTATTTTGTTGCAAAAATCTGCTCAATCCGCTTGATCCGCTTACTTGATTTTAAAATGCGGGCTGAATAGATAAGACCGGTGGCTCGACTCGATCGAGCTCGCCGAGGTCTCAGCGACCGGTCAATATCTTTATTTCAAAGTTTTGTATACCTGATTCGGCTCCGCATATTCCACAAAAGCTTGCTTGCTCATGCGCTCGACAATTTTCTTCACGGATTTCGTCGAGGTGATTTTATAAACCCGAACGCTAATCGCCGGAATCTCTTTGATCTGTTCCAGTCCCAACTCCGATTGCAGCGCTTGGATTTGCGCCGGTTTCGCTTCCGCTTTAAATTTGACGAGAATTACTTTTTCCGTTGTCGAAGTGGGTTTAGGCTGCGCCGGTTTTTTGTCCTGCGCGATCGCCACGGCGGCAAAAATGAAGAGGCCGGCGATTAAGACGGCAAATTTGAACCTTTTCATAATAGTTCTCCGTATAGTATCTTCGTTTGATTTTGAATACTGATTTGTCATGACATCATCTCTATTCATATTACGGTCGAGCACAACAAATATTCCCCCCATTCAAAAAAATTAAAATTCATGGCAACGTTTTTCAAATTGACGTTGTCATACTAAGTGTGCTAAAAATTTAGCAACCCCGATTCGAGGTTATATTTCTCTGAATGAATGGGGATTGGCTTAATGTGCTAAAAAATTAGCAACCTTTTAGTAATTCGTCGGTCTCTTCTATAGCGTTTGACGCTCCGAACCGGTCGCGGGAGTTAGCTAAAATTTTTTAATCAGCCATTGAGCTGGAGAACTTATTGTAGGAGTGGTTTTATGAAAGGTCTGCTTCTGTTCACAAGTCTTTTGGGGTTTGCCGCAAACACTTTTGCCGCCGATCCGCCAGTGGAGAAAAAAGTTTATCATACTAAACACATCAACCCTCATGCGCCGGTGATTGATGGGCGCTTGGATGATCCGGTGTGGGAAAAAGCCGAATGGGCAACAGATTTCACCCAGCGCGAGCCGAACGACGGTGCGGCACCGCATCAACCGACCGCCTTCAAAATCGTGTATGATGAGAAAAATCTTTATGTCGGCGTTCGCGCGTACGACAACGAGCCGGATAAAATCGTGCGGCGCGTCACCCGGCGCGATCAATTCGAAGGCGATTGGGTGGAAATCAACATCGACAGTTATTTCGATCACCGCACCGGCTTTTCTTTTACCATCAATGCCGCCGGCGTCAAAGGCGATGAGGCGATTTCCAGCGACGGCGACAACTGGGATGCCAATTGGAATCCGGTTTGGTTCGGCGAGGTTTCGATTGACCAAGAAGGCTGGATCGCGGAACTGCGCATTCCGTTAAGCCAGTTGCGGTTCGGCGACAAAGACGAGCATACGTGGGGCATTCAAGTGCAACGCCGGATTTTCCGCAAACAGGAACGTTCGGTGTGGCAATACATTCCGCAAAACACGCCAGGTTGGGTGAGCTTCTTCGGCGAGTTGCAAGGCTTGAAGGGCATCAAACCCTCGCGCCGTCTCGAGCTGTTGCCGTACTCGGTCGCGAGTTCGCGGCAATTCAAAGAAATTCCGGGCAATCCGTTTGCGACCGGCGAGTTGAATAAACTCTCCGGCGGCCTCGATGCCAAAGTTGGCGTGACCAGTGATTTGACGATGGATCTCACCGTTAATCCGGATTTCGGCCAAGTCGAAGCCGATCCGTCCGAAGTAAATCTCACGGCCTTCGAAACATTTTTTGCCGAGAAGCGCCCATTTTTCATTGAAGGACAGGATATTTTGGATTTTAAACTCGCCGGCGGCGACGGCTCGTTTTCCAATGATCGCCTGTTTTACTCGCGGCGTATTGGCCGTTCGCCATACGGCTATCCGTCACTCAACAACGGTGAATACACGAAAGTGCCGGAAAATTCTTCGATTGCCGCGGCCGCGAAAATAACCGGCAAAACCAAGAGCGGCATTTCGATTGGCATTCTTGATGCGGTTACTGATAAGGAAGAAGCCGAGATTGACAATTTGGGCCTGCGCCGTTTTGAAGTGGTCGAACCGCGCACGAATTTTTTTGTCAGCCGGGTGCAGAAAGATTTCAACAAAGGCGTGTCGGCGATTGGCGGCATGTTTACCGCAACCCATCGCGACCTCGCCGGCTCGCAGTTGAATGAGCTGAATCGCGCGGCGTATTCGGGCGGCATCGATTTTCGGCATCAATGGCACAACCGGACTTATTATGTTGAGGGGCTAACGGTGTTCAGCAACATTCGCGGGGATAAAGCGGCGATTCAAACCGCGCAACTTTCGTCGCGGCGTTATTATCAGCGCCCGGATGCGGATTATCTCGAATATGACCCGAACCGCACGTCGCTCACCGGCCACGGCGGCAACCTCAGTCTTGGCCGCGGCGGCAATCATGCTCTGCGGTTGAACCTTGGCCTGACGTGGCGCTCGCCGGGGCTGGAGTTGAATGATCTCGGCTTCGTGCGACAAGCCGATCGCGTGATGCAAAGCGCGTGGGCCGGTTATCGCATTACCAAGCCGTTCGCGATTTTCAACCGGTTGAACGTAAATTTAAATCAATGGCAGGGTTGGAATTTTGGCCGCGAGACGGTGTTCAAAGGCGGTAACATCAACGGCGGCGGTCAGCTCAAAAATTATTGGTACATTTGGGGCGGGGTTGGACGTGAAGGTGAGAATTTGGCAACGACGGCGTTGCGTGGCGGCCCGGCTTTGCGCACGCCCGGGTTGTGGAGCCAATGGTTCGATCTCGGCACGGATGAGCGCAAAGCCGTGCAAGTCGGCGTGTTTGGTTATAATAATTGGAAGGATGACGGCGGTTCACGCTATCATGAAATCGGCCTCAGCTCGTCTTTTCGCCCATTCAAGGCGCTGGCGATTCGGTTCAATCCTTTTTATAATATCAACAAAGACGATTTACAATATGTCAATACGCTGGCGACGAACGGCGGCGCGCGTTACATTTTTGGGCGCTTGGATCAAAAGACGCTGGGCATCACGTTGCGTTTCGATTACAGCGTGACGCCGAATCTCTCGCTGCAATATTACGGACAGCCGTTTGTTTCTGCCGGCAAATATGCGCAATTCAAGCGGATCACAGCGCCGCGCGCCGAGGGCTACAAAGATCGTTTCCAAACGTATGCCAATGAAATTAAATTGGACGAGTCCGCAGGCGTGTACAATGTGGATGAGAATTTGGATGGCGCGGCGGATTATGCCTTCGACAAACCGGATTTCAACTTTCAGCAATTCCGCTCGAATTTCGTCATGCGGTGGGAGTACTTCCCCGGCTCGACGGTTTTTCTCGTCTGGTCGCAGGGCCGCACGGGATTTGAGCCGAACGGCGAGTTTTCATTCCGCAACAACGTTCGCGACTTGTTCAATGTTTTTCCGGAGAATGTGTTTTTGATTAAGTTGAATCGGTGGTTTTCGCTGTAGGATATTTACAGGTTTCGGCACGTTACGCGTTTAACGTGAGACGTGTAACGTGCTGAATTATGGACTCTCTTCTAATTTGCCCGCCATGAGTTTGCGAAATTCGACTTGCGCAGTGCGATTTCGTTAAAATAGAAAATCGTTGTGCGCCAATCGAACCTCACTTTTCCACTTTCACCACGATCAGCGTCATATCATCTCGCGGCGCCTCGGCGGTGGTCAACTGGTGCAACTGCGTCGTGATTTTCTTGCGCAGATCAACGGCTGAGGTGTAGCCAT
>CAYZFF010000192.1:0-8211 GCA_964477305.1 uncultured Cytophagia bacterium | reverse complement strand
CAGACTAATGTGGATAAGCTGCAACCAAACAGGCTCGACTCTTTAACCGCGAATGTGCACGAATTCACGCGAAGGAAAACATCAGCGTGCATTGGCGTGAATTCGCGGTTGAAAATTTTTACCAGAAAGCACAGATTTTACGCTAGAGAAACTAAAATATACCGGTATATGCTTTATGCCAGCGCCGGCTTTTCGATTCTAAGTTCCGGCGAAAACTCCAGAGTTATATTTAAGTGCATGGCGTCGCGAGCCAGAATGAGCTGATGAAAGCCTTCTTCAATATTGGGCGAGATGCGAAAAAGAAAGTTTTGGTTGCCGATGGCCAGTGGAATCGGCGGCAGATCGTTGATTTTTTTTCGCGTCTCGTCCAGCACGCGGCCAAGATCGAAAGTCAGCGACTTGCTGAGATTGGGGATAAAACTTTTGTTCATCAGATCGCGCAGAATGCTCTCAAGGAATTTCGGCACAATCGGAAATTCGACCTCTTTGATTTTTGCCTGTTCCAACACCAGTTTGCTGTCGATAATTACCGGCGCACAGACTAAAGTTAGTTTCGTGCCCCCAAATTTGAATTCGCCGCCGGGGTTCAAAATCAATCTGCCGGTGAGATCCATGGAAATTTGCACTTGATTGCCGCCTTCATATTTGAAGGCCAGCTTGACGGCGCTGACCGGATCCGTCGCGTGCTGCACATATTTGATGCGCTTAAAAAATCTGATCTCACCCGGCTCCAGTTGAATCACGATTTTGGGCGGTACGGGTATTCCTTTGTAATCGAGCTTCAGCGCGAGTTGAACCGTGGCTTGATGCATACATCATCTCCTTGGCGGCGCCGCCCGGTGGCGTTGCCCTCCGGGAGTCGGCCTGAGACCTCGCCACAGAATCGGTATCCAGCCGAGTAGCGGCAGAAAAAAAGCGAAGTTAAGCGGGCGCCGAAAAAACGCCTTGAGACCGGACCCAAAATTCAATTTCCACGGGCGCGAGTCTTTGGCATCAAAACGCCTCTCGAATTCCGCGAATAACGACGCCCAAAAAAACGGCATAAAATAAGGAAACTTCGTGATATTGCGGCGGCAAACGGCAAAAAACTCTTTGGCCACATACGGTTTGGCGCCGTACTGGCTTGCCGCCTCGCTCAGTTCTCGCTGCATTTGTTTGTGCACGATTGCAGTGACATGGCGTACGTCATCCTCGGTAATTTTCGCTAACGGCTTGTCAATTATTTCGTACGGCTTGAGGCGCTTGCCCATAACATACGTTAATTTCGCCGGAAAACCAAAATAAAACAGCCACGGCTGAAAAGGAATGAGAAACGTCATGAAGCCGACCGGCAAAAATGGAATGCCGATTTTATTCACCAGTTCATTCAATTTGGGCGCGCTGTACGCAAATGGATTGATATATTCGCCGTTTACCGTGGCGAAAGGAATGATGTCAGTTTTATATTTCAAGCTGATGCGAATGAACGAGGTGGCAATGCGCTGGAGTTGATAGCGTTTATTGAAACCTTTGCCGATGCCGGGCACGCCTTCGGGATAGACTAAAATTTCTGATTCTTTGTAATACATCATTGTTTCGAAATTCAGCAGAGAGGCGGGGATGCTGCCGGCGCGCCGCCAGAAATTCTCCACTAAAAACGGATTCATCAACGTCGATTCCGACAGCATCGGCGCGGAGAGCGGGCGCACGGCTTTGCTCAAATCAAAATTATTGCGTTGAAATAAAAGCGAGCTGAACATGATGCCATCCCACGGAAACGCCATGCCGGAATGATTGCTGGCGAAAATCAACGGGCGCTCCGGGTGGTTGCGTTCCGGAAACGCCTCGAACCCGATAAACTGCGAACGAAAATAATATTGATCGAGCGGCGCCAGCACGTGTTTGACCAGTTCGGCGGTGAAGTCGCGCTCCATGAATTCGGTGTAGATTTTTTGATTGGCTTTGAGCTGCGGAGTTAATTCGGGTTCGGTGAAAGTGATCATGCGATGAACTTCCTAAGCAAATTTGCTTCATCTTTTTCACAGCGTGACTTTGACCGCGAACAAGCTGCTAAAATATACAATCAGATTAACTTTGAACCAAATCATATTCGCTTGCGTCAACCCGCGCGGTCTCCCGGCGAAATTGCCGCAGCAAACGCGGATACAGCGTGGTGATTTTGCCATTCGTATTGGCATACCAGCTCTTGCAGCCCGAACTCCAAACCGTGTTGTCAAATTGCCGTTGCAAAGCGTCGTTATAAGCGCGTTGAATGGTTGGCTTCACGTCGAAATAGCCCTTCTCCCCTCGCGACTCCAGTAATGCAATATAATTGATGACATAATTCATCTGTGCTTCCATCATTTGGAGAACCGAAGAATGCCCCAGTCCGGTGTTGGGTCCCAGAAGGAAAGCAACATTGGGAAAACCCGAAATCATTGTGCCTTTGTAAGCCTCTAAACCCGTTCGCCGCCACTCGCTAAAAAGCTCACGCCCGTTTCTGCCAAACATTTTCATCTCGGTGGTAAAGTCCGCCACTTCAAAGCCAGTTGCAAAAATGATGGCATCAACGAGATGTTCTTTCCCCTCGGTAGTGCGAATGCCGGCAGGAGTAATTTCGGCGATGCTGACGGTCTCCAAATGGACGTTGGGGCGATTGAACGCCGGCCAGTAATCGTCAGAAACTAAAATGCGTTTACAGCCATATTGATACACCGGCGTGAGCTTGCGGCGAAGCTCGGGGTCGCGCACTTCACGATTTAATTTTTTAAGACTCAAGGCGGTAAAGAATTTATGTAAAACGGCGTTGCCGATAAACAGCCTGCCGCGAAATTCCAAAAATGAATACAATAAGGCGCGAAAAAGTTTTTGCAACAGCGGGAAGGTATGCAATAATTTTTTCAAAAATGGCGAAATCTCCCGATCAAAACGATCACTCACCCACGCGGCATTGCGCTGAAAAACGGTGAGCTGCGCTACTGCCGGCGCGATGGTGGGCACAATTTGGACGGCGCTCGCGCCCGTGCCGATCACCGCTACGCGCTTGCCCTGGAGCGCGTAATTTTTATCCCAGCGCGCCGAGTGCAGCTTCTTGCCTTGAAACGAATCAATACCTTTGAGGTCGGGCAACTTTGGACGGCTAAACGGCCCGAACGCCGCAATGACCATACGGACCGTCGTGGTGTTGCCTTGCTGGTCGATGAGTTTCCAAAATCCTTCCGGTTCAACAAATTCATAATGCACGATTTCGGCTTGATAACGAAGATGTTTTTCCAGATTGTTTTTGTGCACGACGTCTTTCATGTAATCCCAGATTTCGGGCTGCGAGGAGAACATTCTGGTCCAATGCGGATTCGGCGCCGAGGCAATAGAATAGAGATGCGAGGGGACATCGCAAGCACAGCCCGGGTAAGTGTTATCGCGCCAGGTGCCACCGAGGTCCGTCGCTTTTTCAAAAATCACAAAAGAATTACGCCCCGATTGTTGCAGCCGGAGCGCGGCGATGATCCCTCCAAAACCGCCTCCGATAATGCCGGTTTGAAAATCCGGTTGCATAAATCAGCCTTTTGATTTTCCCGGTAAGCCAAATACTTGATCAATAATTGTCCGCCATATTTTGAGATAGGCGGTTGGAAACAACCGGATCGTCGCCGCCAGAAATTTTGCGTCCGCGCCAATGAGCAAGTGTGCTTGCCCGCGGGCCGCAGCGTCTAAAATTTGGCGGGCCGCAGCTTCCGGATGCGTGCGCGCCCGGGCGGCAAATTTTTGTACGGTAGCGTCTTTCTCCGCCAGCGTAACATAATCGCCGGCCACCCTGGCATTTCGGACAATATTGGTTTTTACGCCGCCGGGATGCACGCTGGTGACTTTGATGTTGGTATCCAGCAATTCCATGCGCACTGCTTCCGTAAAACCATGAACACCAAACTTCGAGGTACAATAGGCCGATTCAAACCTGACGCCACCCAAGCCGAAAATGCTGGAGACGTTAACAAGATGCCCTTCGTTGCACGCCAGCATGTAAGGCAGAAAAGCTTTGGTCATGCGAATGACGCCATAAAGATTGACGTCGAGTAACCACTCAAAATCCGGCAAAGGCGTCGCGGCAAATGGGCCTGCTGCCAGAGCCACACCGGCGTTATTAAACAAAAATAGCTTTTGCTTTTGCAACGTTGGGGTCATCGCCTCTGCAAAAGCTTGAATCGCAGTTGCGTTTGACACATCCAACTGCCGGATTTGAATATCGTGTCCGTTGGCTCGCGCCAGCATCTGCGTTTCCACCAACCCGCTTTCATTTATGTCGGTCGCAATGACCCGACTGCCACGCGCAACCGCTTGGATGGCGAGGTATCGTCCCATGCCTGACGCGGCACCGGTGACAATTGTTATAGAGTTTTCAAAAACTTTATTGTGCAATGTTCTTGATACGATAAGTTAACGTCAAATAGCATTATACAATTTTTTAACGGCTTTATTACGTTGTCGTCAAAACTGTTCATGCAATGACTTTTACACATTGCGTCAGAGTCACTTGACTTTTATGACGCGCTGTGCTATATTAAGGGCCGGACATTGAATAAAATGACCAATAAGATATGCCATCATTCCTAAAAAATCAAGCGAAAATTCGATTTTTGAGCTTAATTTTCAGAATACGCGTTTATTAAAAATATTACGCAATGCGTCAAAATTGTCTTGACTTTTATGACGCGTTGTGTTATATTTAGTCGAGGTTAAAAATGAGCCGAATCATCAAACGCTACGAAAATCGCAAACTGTACGACACGGAAGATCGGCAATACGTTTCGTTTGACGATATTGCGGCGCTCGTGCGGCAAGGGGTGGATGTGCAGGTGGTAGACAATACGACGGGTGACGATATCACCACCCAAACTTTAACGCAAGTGATTTTCGAGGAAGGGAAGAAGGGGCGAAATCCATTGTCGAAAGACATGCTGCACGACATGATTCGCTTCGGCAATACTCTGATCGACGGCGGAATTCAGCAGGTGCGCCACGGATTGAACATGTTGATGCCCAATTCGCTCAATAAACTTTTCGGCGCCACGAATGCGGCCGAGGCGGATAATCTGAAGCAGCTCAAAGAAAAGGTGGAATCTCTGGAGGCGATCATTAAGGCGTTAGTGAAAGACCGGCTTGCGGAGCCGCCGGAAAATCCCAAAACCAATCAATAGAAAATTCATTTCGCCCTCGCGGCGAATTAGTCATTTAATTTTGGAAAGGAGAATCATCATGACTACGGAAAAAGAAACCCTCAATCACACCGCCGAAGAAAAAGGCACGTTGGAGATGCTGCAAGAAGGTGTCACCAAAACGGCCCGTGAAGTTTGGTTGGCGGGCTTGGGCGCATTGGCAACCGTTGACAAGGAAGGCACGAAGCTCTTCAACAGCTTTGTCGCGCGCGGCCGTGAAGTTGCGGAAGCCGAGAAGGTGGCGAAAATGAACGGCGAGCCGGCGCCGACTTTTCTCAGCGAAAAGAAGGATCAGCTCGCTCATGAAGTTTATTCCAAGCTGGAAAATGCTGCCGGGTATGTTCGCCGCAAAATCACGGAAGTTTCCGAAGCGATGCCGGAAACCTCGCACGACGAAATCAAAACGTTGACCGCGAAAGTTGAACAGTTGACACAAACGGTTGCGGCTCTCGTGCAGAAGATGGACGAGGGCGCGAAGGCCAGCACCAAGAAAGCGGCCTGAACCGCCTCGTAAGATCGGATGATGAAAGAAAAAGCTGTCGTTGGCCGGCAGCTTTTTCTATATTTCGAATACCGTAGATTATTTGAAAAATTCAGGATGATTTTAGCATTCAGGACAGGATGATTTTAAAAAAATGCAAATGTCATTCTGGAAGAATCCTTTTTGCTTCCAGCGCTTACTTTATATCTTGAAAAGATTTTTTCGGAATGACTTGGTTATATTACGAGTTTGATTTAACAAAATCATTCACGGATGACGGAAGCAGTCAAGTCGACGCCAAGTGCCGCGCCGGAAGCCAGCACGGCGGCCACCGCCCGGCAGCAAAAGGCGAACAGCAAATACGACAAGGAAATGCGCGAGGCGTTGCATCCGTCGTTGTTTCGACGCAGCGTCGTCTATCGGCTCTGGCTGTTCTATCGCCATCTGCTCGGGCTGATCGTCGGGGGATATATTGCCTACGTTGATAATCTGTTTTCATATAAAAAAAGCGTTTTTCGTTTTGCCGTTGCGCGTGTGACGGTGTTTTTTTTGCGCCCGCTGCTTAAAAAAGAATTGCGCCGCCAGCCCTTTGAAGTACAATTGCGCCGGCGGTTGGAAATGCTGGGGCCGACCTATGTGAAGCTCGGCCAGATCATGGCCATTCGCGAAGATATTCTGCCGAAGAAAATTACCGAAGAACTGAAACGCCTGCTGGATCGCCTGCCGCAAATTCCCTTTGCCATCATTCAACAAATTATCGAAAAGAGCCTGGAAGCGCGCGTCGAAACCTTGTTTTTGCATATCGAGCCGGAACCCATCGGCTCGGCATCGATTGCGCAAACCCATTTGGCGACGACGAAAAAGGGCGAAAAAGTCGTCATCAAAGTGATCAAGCCGGGCATTCGGGATGCAATTCTTTCCGATATCAAATTGCTGAAAATTTCCGCTGTGATTTTGGAATGGCTCATTCCGCGCTATCAGCCGCAGATGATCATTCATGAATTCTGCGCGTACACGGAAAAAGAGATCGATCTCACTTATGAAGCCGACCATGCGGAATTGTTTGCCGTCAATTTCGTCGATCAGCCCGACGTGGTTTTCCCGCGAATTTACCGTCATTTAAGTTCTCAGGATGTTCTGTGCATGGAATTTTTTGACGGGTTGAAGCCGAACGATCCGAAAATTTTGAAATATAGTCCGGGGGATTTGCAAAAAATTATCGACCTCGGTGCCGGCGCGATCATCAAGATGCTGTTTGCCGACGGTTTTTTTCATGCGGATTTGCACGCGGGAAATTTGATCGTGCTGCCCGGCCCCAAAATGGGCTTCATCGATGTTGGCATGGTGGGGCGCTTCGATGAGAAGATGACGCTGAACATGTTGTATTATTTTTATGCGTTGGTCAACGGCGATATCGACAGTTCCGTGCAATATCTGATGGGGATGGCCCGTCTCGGCAAGCGCGGCGACCCCAAAGGGTTTCAACGCTCGGTGGCGGATTTGTTTCGCCGTTATTTGTTGCGCGCTGCGGACGGCAGTTTGAGTCTGGCGCTGCTCATCATGCAGTCGATCACCATCGGCGGCAAGTATCACGTTTTCTTTCCGGTGGAAATGACGTTGATGATCAAAGCGCTGGTGACGTTCGAAGGTGTTGGCTTGTTGCTCGATCCGAACCTTGATATTCCCGCGCTGTCGCGCAAACATATCAGCAGCATTTATGCCGAGCATTACAGTCCGAAAAAATTGTTCAAGCAATTAATGCGCGGCATGCCGGAACTGGTGGATATTATGACGCGTCTGCCGGAGTTCGCTTCGGCGAGCACGCGTTATCTGCAGCAAGTTTTTAATGCGCCGGCGCCGGAGAATCCCCTGGCCGGCTTGCGCAGTGCGCTTATGGCCGGCGCATGTATTATTGGCGGCGTTATCGCGTTTGTTTACGGCGCGCCGCCGTTTTTGTGGATCGGGCTTTTTGCGTCGAGCGTGATGTTCTTTTTCTTTGGGAAATAATCTTATATTTTTGACGGCGATTTTACATCTACATCACAAGAACGTGACAATGATTTGTGCCTTTTTGCTTAAATTTAGATTCAAAAATTTCCCAATAGGAGGAAACAAAATGTTGAATCGCGTTTTGTGTTTCGTTTTTTTGCTCACCGGCCTGCTATCCTGTAATTCTGATTCTGAGCGCAAAATTACCGCGCAGGAAGTGCCGCAAGCCGTGTTGCAGGCTTTTCACAATGCCTATCCCAACGCCGAGGTGAGCGGCTACGCTGAAGAAAGAGAAGGTGGCGAAAAAATTTATGAAGTCTCGTTCAAAAAGGACGGCCAGCGTTTCGACGTGAGCTACCTTGCCGATGGCCGTGTGCATGAAGTGGAGGAAACCATTGCTCCCGCGGATTTGCCGCCAGCCGTGCAGGAGGCGATCAAAAACAAATTTCCGGAAGCGCAAATCAAGCTTGCCGAAAAAGTCGTGAAAGACGGGCAAGTGGCTTACGAGGCGAAAGTGGACATGCAAGAAAACGGCGCTGCCAAAAGATA
>CAYZFF010000191.1:0-8252 GCA_964477305.1 uncultured Cytophagia bacterium | reverse complement strand
CTTTAAAATTATTTTGCCGTGACGCCCCGCGTGCGCTGTTGCTCCGGGTTGAACCAAAATATTTGAATTTTAAATTGCTTGCCGGAGTCCGTTTTCGTTGCAAAATTCCAGCAGCAATTTTTTACAAAAAATGCAGCATTAATCATTCGTCCATCGCATACCAGCCATTTAGCGGGAGGCTTTATGTTGCAATATCTGGATATGGCCATTGCCTTTGCAGCGGTCATGTTAGGCGTCAGCGTTCTGGTCACCGCGTTAACGCAGGTGGTAAATGCCATTTTCGGCATGCGGGGCAGGAGTTTGGTGTGGGGGTTGGAAACCTTGCTCAAGTATATCGATCCCGAGTTCAAAGAACACGCGCGGAGAATTGTTGAGAAGATTTTGCACCATTCATTGCTTTCGCACACTGCTGGTCGCCGCGCCAACGCCGTGCGGCGTGAGGAATTTATTTCCCTACTGGAAGATGCAGTATCGGAGGAAAATTTTAAAGGCGCGATCGCGGCGGTTGACCAGCAACGCCAGGTCTTTTTGGAAACCGGCGTGACGTTCCGTTTTAAAACACCGGATAAATACCGCCAAGAACTCGAGCTTTGGTTTGATCGCGTGATGGATCGCGTCTCGGAACGCTTTGCCCTGCGCTCGCGCTGGGTGAGCGTGGGTTTCGCCGCGCTGCTGGCTCTGGCGTTTCATCTCGACAGCATCGCTTTGCTCGAAAAATTTTCGACTGATGTGGAATTGCGCACCAGCCTGGTGCAGAGCGCGGATGCCTTGTTGGGCCATGCCGAGGTGGCGATGGCGCTTTCCAGCAGCGCTTACACGGAAACGATCATTCGTTTAAAAGCCAACAACGAGGCCGCGCAAGGACTCGGCGTGCCGCCGGAACTTTTTACCGCGGCGGCCGCGCGCGATTGGATTCGCACACAAGTTGGCGATAGCCTCCAAGCCGCGCCATTAATTCAAGCGTACAATAAAATTTTGGATACGGTCCTGCGCGAGAAAATCGGCCAATGGATGAATGTCGCCGATTCGATTCGTAGCGACTTTAACAATGCCCGTTTTCAACTTATTCCGAAACCTTATCCGGGGCTGCATTATCAGCCGCGCGAGATTCTCGGCATTATCTTGTCGAGCATTCTCTTGAGTCTCGGCGCCCCGTTTTGGTACAATCTGCTCAAGACGCTCTCCAATCTCCGGCCGCGCGTCGCCCAAATAATTCAACGCGAAAAGGACGATGAACAACAGCGAGCGAATCCCGCTCCCAAAGTCACATTAAATCTTCAGTGAGAAGGATTATGCAAACGTTGCAACTTAACAGCATCAACAAATCGTTTGGCGATTTGGAAGCGGTAAAAGAGCTGAGTCTATCCGTCGCACCGGGAACCATTTATGGCTTTCTCGGGCCGAACGGCGCCGGCAAAACCACGACGATCCGCATGATTATGGAAATTATTTTGCCGGATCGCGGCCAGATTCTCATCAACGGCGCGCCCAACACTTCGCCGGCGGTACTGGATCGCGTCGGTTATTTGCCGGAAGAGCGCGGCGTTTATCGCAAAATGAAAGTCCGGGAAGCGCTCGAATTTTTTGCGGAATTAAAGGGCCTGAAAAAGCATGCCCATAAAAAGAAAATTGATGCCTGGGTCGAGCGTTTCGGCATGGCCGACGTGCAAACAAAAAAAATGGAGGAACTTTCCAAAGGCAATCAGCAGAAAATTCAATTTCTCACCACGGTGATCCATGAACCGGCGCTGATCATTTTGGACGAGCCCTTCATGGGGCTGGATCCCGTTAATGCGGAATTGATCAAAGACGTGATTCTCGAACAAAAACAGCGCGGCACAGCGATTGTGTTTTCGACGCATCTGATGGAATCGGCGGAAAAACTTTGCGACGCCATTTGCTTGATCAATAAAGGCCGCAAAGTTTTAGATGGCGAGGTGAAGGACATCAAACGCGGATTTGGCCGCAACAATGTGATTCTGGCCTATGACGGCAAATCCGATTTTCTCAAAAACAACGGTATTATTGAAAACTACAATGACTCCGGCAATTATGTCGAAATCAAGCTGCGGCCGGGCGCGAGCCCCCAGGCGTTGTTGGCGGCCGCGATGCAGCAAGCGGAAATTTCTCGCTTTGAAATCGCCGAGCCGTCACTGCATGAAATCTTTTTGGCGACGGTAAAAGAATGACAATCTCCGAAGTCTGAGATTAAGCGGGTGAAATGGAAAACCGGAGAAGCGTATGAACAAAATGTGGACGGTGGCACGGCGGGAATTTCTGTCGCGCCTAAAAACTAAGGGTTTTATTATTGGCACGGTGCTCGCGCCGGTTTTTCTGATCGGAATGACGGTGTTGCCGGAATTTTTTATGTTTCTGAAGTCAGACCAGCCGAAACAGTTTGCCGTCATCGATCAGACCGGCGCCATTTTCGATTCGTTGGTCGTCGCTTTGGATGATCGGAATGCGACAGGCCAGCGCGTCTACAATTTAACCGAACATCAGGCGAGCGCGGCAACGCTGCCCGATTTGGAAAAAACTTTGACGGCACAAATCAATAACGGCGAGTTGGACGGTTACTTCGTCATTCCCGCCGACATTTTAACCGCAGGCAAAGCGGAATATCGCGCCAAAAGCGTCACGAATTTTGTTGAAAATAATCGCCTCGAAAACGCGCTCAGCCGCACCGTTCGGGCTTGGCGCATTCAGCAGAGCGGCTTGGACGCTGAGCAAGTTCGGTTATTGGTTCGGCGGGTCGGCCTGCGGCCAATTCGGATTCTCGCGAGCGGCCAGGAAGAGGAGGACCAGGGCCGCACAGAAGGCTTGGTGCGGATTATGGTAATGTTTATTTACGCCGCCATGCTCGTTTATGGCCAAATCGTCATGCGCAGCGTGATCGAAGAAAAAAGCTCGCGTGTCATCGAATCCATTATCGCTTCGCTCAAACCGTTTCAGTTGATGACTGGAAAAATCCTCGGGGTCGGCGCGCTCGGCCTTACCCAATATTCACTGTGGGCTGCAACCATGGGCTTGCTGTCGCTCTACGGCGTTCAGGTTACCCATCTGTTCACGCGCGGCGCGCCACCAAGCGCTAATCTTGCCATGCCGTCCGTGCCGCCGGAGGTTCTCTTGTTTTTTGTGCTCTTTTTTATATTGGGTTATTTTCTTTATGCCGCCATTTTTGCCGGGCTTGGCGCGATGGTCAATTCCGATCAAGAGGCCCAACAACTGGTGTTTCCGGTGGTCATGTTGGTGGTCATTCCATTTCTGTGCACCTTTTACATTATCGAAAACCCCAACACGCAGTTAGCGGTTATTCTCTCGCTCATTCCCTTTTTTGCGCCGATGACCATGTTTGCTCGCATCGTCGTGCAAATGCCGCCGGTGTGGGAAATTGCCTTGTGCTTGGTTTTGCTGGTGACGACGATAGTCGGCATGATCTGGCTCGTTGGCCGCATCTTCCGGGTTGGTGTGTTGATGTATGGCAAACGGCCGACGCTGCCGGAAGTGATTAAGTGGATAAGGTATGCCTGATTATCGAGAATTGAGGTTCGAAGATTGAGATTCGAGATTTGAAGTGGACTTAATGATTGCGATTCTCGATCATCGATCTTCGACCCTCCATTATTAAGCAAGGGAAAACTATGGAAAAGATGTGGACGGTGTGGCGACGGGAATATTTGTCGCGCGTTAAAACTCGAGGCTTTATTATTGGCACAATAGCGCTGCCTCTGGTCATGTTGCTTATATTTGCGGTGCCGATTTTCCTGTCGTTTTTTGATTCCGATCAATCCAAACGCATTGCGGTCGTCGATCAAAGTGGCGTGGTTTTCGACTCATTGCAAACCGCATTGGCCGCCACGCTTAAAACCGGCGAGCGGTTGTATCATTTCATCAAATATGACACGCCCAATCAAACCGTTGCCGTGATAAAAGACTCACTGACGACGCAGGTGAACCGCGGCGACTTAGATAGCTATCTCCTCATTCCGGCGACGGTATTTGCCGGCGATTCGGTGGAGTTTTGTGGAATCAACGTGAGCAACCGTTCGGAAATTCGCCAAATTGAAAATGCCATTTCCAACATCGTCACCGCCAAGCGCATTGAGCAACAGGGATTGGATGCCGAAAAAATTCACCAGATCAACCGCGCAGTTGATCTCAACGCCCTGCCGGCCACTGCCGAGGGCGCCGAGAAAAAAAATCCGGGCTTCACTTTTGTGCTCGCCTATTTTCTTGGCTTCTTCATTTATATTGCCATGTTCATTTACGGCGCGATGGTGATGCGCAGCGTCATTGAAGAGAAAACCTCGCGCGTCATCGAATCGGTGATTTCCTCGGTTAAGCCGTTTCAGTTAATGGCCGGGAAAATATTTGGCGTCGGCGCTGTCGGCTTAACCCAATTTTTAATCTGGAGCATGGCGATGGGTCTGCTTTCGCTGTACGGCGCTTTGTTGGCATCAACCGTGATCTCCGATCCGGAGACGTTACAAGAGGTGGGCCAGCTCACGGTGCCGCTGACTGCCGTGGGCTTTTTTGTGCTCTTTTTTGTATTGGGTTATTTTCTTTACTCGACCATTTACGCGGGCATCGGCGCCATGGTCAATTCCGATCAGGAAGCGCAACAGATGTTGCTTCCCGTTAGCCTGCTCATTATCGTGCCGATCGTGATGATCGTTTACGTGATCGGCAACCCGAGCAGCGATACCTCCATACTATTGTCCCTCGTGCCCTTTTTTGCCCCCATCCTCATGCTGACTCGCATCGTCGTCGAGATGCCGCCCGTGTGGCAAATCCTGCTTTGCATTGCACTCATGATTGGAACCACACTCGGCATGATCTGGATCGTCGGCCGGATTTACCGCGTCGGCATTTTGATGTACGGCAAACGCCCGACGCTGGCGGAAATTGTTAAGTGGATCAGATACGCTTGATTTTTGCAGCCTGAGGATCGGTGATTAAATAACTTTCTCATTTCACACAACCGTCATTCCCGCGCGCTTTTGGCGGGAATCCAGCTTTTAAAGGCGTGGATGCCCGATTAGAGCATTCGGGCATGACATCAGTTGGGTAAGTTATTTAATCGGCATTCCTTAGTAGAATCGCTCCGAGCAAAATCGAAGAGTGACGGGTGTACGACTGAATGCCAAATGCTATGCAAGGTGTTACATAAAATTCTATTGATTTCTATTTTGCCGATAGCTACATTTTAAACTCAATATCGTGGTGTTCATCGAAAATGCTTTGCCGGAGTGTTCATTTCAGGATTGAAACATGTTTTTGATTTGTAAAATTTTCGTTACTTGATTCTTGCAATTGCCTCTGCTATCTTTCGCTTCATATTTCTGGTGGATCAACCGCTCCGAGAATAATTTTTTTACAAAACTGAGATCGGGCGTGACGCGCAGCCTTGTTTGCGCGTCAGTGGAGCGGCATTTTGTTTATAAATTTAACCGTATCGTTTTATGCACAGACTTTTAGAACCCAAGCTTCTTGCCATTTTTCGGCAAGGCTATACCCGCCAACAACTCTCCGCCGATTTGATTGCCGGGGTCATTGTCGGTATTGTTGCCTTGCCGCTCGCCATTGCCTTTGCCATTGCTTCCGGCGTTAAACCGGAACAGGGGCTTTATACGGCCGTGGTCGCAGGTTTCATTATTGCCATACTCGGCGGCAGCCGCGCACAAATCAGCGGCCCCACCGGCGCGTTTATCGTCATCATTTATGGCATCGTACAAAAACACGGCTACGACGGCCTGGCGGTGGCCACCATGCTTGCCGGTGTGATGCTCATCATTATGGGTTATGCACGCATGGGGGTATTGCTCAAATTCGTTCCGTATCCCGTGACCGTCGGCTTCACCAGCGGCATCGCGCTGATTATTTTCTCTTCGCAAACGCGCGATTTTCTTGGGTTGCAGATGGAAAAAGTCCCGGCGGATTTTGTCGAAAAATGGACGGCCTATATTGCCCATTTCCACACGTTCAGTCCGTATGCGCTCGGCATCGGCCTGCTCGCGTTGTTGATTATTATTTTCTGGCCGCGAGTGACGCACAAAGTTCCCGGTTCACTCGTCGCTATTCTTCTCACCACCGCTTTGGTGCATGTATTAAATCTGCCGGTCGAGACCATCGGCAGCCGTTTTGGCAGCGTGCCGAATAACCTGCCGGCTCCGCATCTGCCCAATCTAAGCTGGAAGTTGATCACGGAAATGTTTTCGCCGGCGCTCACCATCGCGTTGCTCGCCGCCATCGAATCCTTGCTCTCCGCCGTCGTGGCCGACGGCATGCTCGGCACTCGCCATCGCTCCAACATGGAATTGGTGGCGCAAGGCATCGGCAACATTGTGTCGCCGCTGTTCTACGGGATTCCGGCAACCGGCGCAATAGCCCGCACGGCAACCAATATTAAAAACGGCGGCCGCACGCCGGTGGCGGGCATCGTGCACGCGCTGACGCTGCTGTTGATCATGATGTTCTTCGGGCAATACGCGGCGCTGATTCCCATGCCGGTGCTCGCGGCGATTCTCATTTTTGTTGCTTACAATATGAGCGAGTGGCACGCTTTCGTTAAACTCTTTCGCAGCCCCAAAAGCGACGTCATGGTTTTGCTCGCGACGTTTCTGCTCACCGTCTTGATTGATTTGACCGTCGCGATTCAGGCCGGAGTGGTGCTGGCGGCCTTTCTATTTTTGAACCGCATGTCCAATGTCACGCAGGCCAACTTCATCACGAAGGAATTGCGGCAGGATGACGAAGAATTTGAAAACGGCCCCAATGCGATTGCCAAGCGCGAGGTGCCACCCGGCGTCGAGGTGTTCGAAATTTATGGCCCATTATTTTTTGGCGCCATCGAGCAGTTCAAAGACGCGATTCGCCAATTGGAAGCGCCGCCGCAAGTTTTAATCTTGCGCATTCGAAATGTCCTCGCGGTTGATGCGACCGCTTTGCAGGCCCTGGAAGTCGAATTTAAGAATGCTGAAAAAGCCGGAACTGCAATTGTGCTTTCCGATGTTCACACCCAGCCGCTTTATGCGATGGAACAGGCCGGTCTGCTCAAAAAAATCGGCGAGGAAAATGTATGCGGCAACATCGACGATGCGTTGAATCGCGCGCGGGCCATTTTAGGATTGCCGGCGGTTCCGCGACTGGCGCCATTTGTACCGACGGTGGCGAGAGAAAAAACTTTGGTTTAGAAAATTGCATTCGTTTTAACCCATGTCCAAGCGCTCGACTTTCTTGACCGGCATCTCCCGCAACGTCATCGTGCTCGGCCTCGTCAGTTTGTTGCAAGATTTGTCGAGTGAGATGCTCTATCCCGTTGTGCCGCTATTTCTGGCCACCGTGCTCGGTGCGCCGATGACGGTGATCGGACTGATCGAAGGTTTTGCCGAGTTCACCGCGGCCATTCTCAAAGCCGTCTTCGGCAGATTATCGGATCGTTTCCAACGTCGTCGCGTTTTCATTAGCCTCGGTTACGGCCTCTCGGCAATGAGCCGGCCACTGTTGTTGCTCGCCAACAGTTGGGGATTCGTGCTTGCTTCGCGTCTTGTGGATCGCCTCGGCAAAGGCGTGCGCACCAGCCCACGTGACGCGCTCCTCGCCGCCTCGGCGCCGGTGGAACATCGCGGCAAAATTTTTGGATTACATCGCGCGATGGATACGATTGGCGCTGTGTTCGGACCGCTGTTAGCGATCTGGTTGCTCGCGGTCTCCGACAATGATTTTCATTTCGTTTTTCTTCTCGCGATCATTCCCACTGTCGGCGCTTTTCTGCTGACTTTTGTTGTAAAGGAAATCAAACCCGCGCTCAATCCGCCATCGGCGAGAAGCCTCCAAGTTGATCACTGGTTACTGAATACTGAAAACTTTCCTCCGGCTTATTGGAAATTTCTCGCCATCAATTTTATCTTTTTTCTCGGCAACAGCAGCGACGTCTTTTTAATTCTGCGCGCCAAAGATTTGGGATTGTCATCAGCCGCGGCCATTTCTGCTTACGTCATTTATAATTTGGCGTTCGCCATCTCCGCCGCACCGGCTGGCATCCTTTCGGATCGGCTCGGGCGCCGGCGCGTCATGCAAGCCGGTTTTCTGATTTTCGCCGTGGTTTACGCCGGCTTCGCGTTTATCAAATCGACGTTTTTCATCTGGCCGCTCTTTGCACTGTACGGTTTTTACGCCGCAATGACCGAAGGCGTCAGCAAAGCCACGATTGTCGATCTCGTCGCGCCGGCACATCGCGGCAGCGCCATCGG
>CAYZFF010000190.1:0-8253 GCA_964477305.1 uncultured Cytophagia bacterium | reverse complement strand
CTGTGCAGTGTGGCTGGAGGCTCATATCAAACTCATGGAGGAGATTCTGCCTGCCCCGTTGTTATATATTGTTTTTCGCCGTCAACCGGTGGGCCAATCTCTCGATCCTCAATATCGCGTCTTTTTATAAACGGAGTGTAACAACATGAACTTGCAACGAAGCGCGTGGCGGAAGGTTTTGCTGTGTCTGGGGCTGGCGCTGAATATGGTATGGACAGCCGCCGCATCGGCACAGGTGCGGATGATGCCGCTCGGTAATTCAATTACCGACGGCGATGGCTCATCCAATGACGCCGGTTATCGTCTTCCTTTATACAATGCGTTGACGAACGCCAATATCGAATTTGATTTCGTCGGCTCGCTCAAAAACGGCAACGGCTTTACGGATAACGAGCACGAAGGCCACGGCGGTTTCCGCACGGATCAACTCGCGGTCGCGACCTATTTGGCGAACAATGCAGCGGACGTGGTTTTTCTCGAAATCGGCACGAATGACATCTCGATCAATGACAATCCGACGCAGGTAAAGAATGACATCGAAGCCGTCATCGACGCGATTCATGGCGTCGATGCGAAGATCGAAATTTATCTCGGCACGTTGATTCCGCGCAAAGATGGCAACACCAAACAGGCCAACACCGACGCGCTCAATGCGCTGTTGCCGGGGCTGGTCAGCGCCAAGTCGGCGGCGGGTTATAAAATTTTTCTCGTCGATCACGCGGCGAAATTCAAAGCCAATGCGAATTGGCCAACCGAGTTAATGAGCGACGATCTGCATCCCAACGACGATGGTTATGACTTGATGGCGAACGAATGGTTCGCAAGTTACGTGAGCAACACCGGCTCGACGGTGACGCAGTTTGCGGATGATTTCAACAGCGGCGCGTTAAGCTCGGCGTGGGCGGCGCATCCGGTTTACGAAGTGAAAAGCGGCGAGTTGGTGAATACTTCCAGCGCCGATGCGTTCGATAATTTTCTGGCGATTCCGAAGGTGATCACGAATGCGAACGTGCTGGAGTTTAAATTCGGTGCGCAGTCGGACTTTGTCGGTCGCGCGTATACCGGCGCCGCGTTGATGCTGGATGCAGCGGCGACAACGGCAAGCGGCTATTTGATTTTTCACAACTCCGAATTGAAACTCGTTCGACTTTACACGATTGTCAACGGCATTCCAGGCGTGAAAGTGGCGGAGGCCGCGACCAAGGCCAATGATCCCGAGGCCGGCAGCATGTTGCGCGTGGAGTGGAGCACGGACGACAGCGGCCATCATTTTTGCATTTATCTCAACGACGTGCAGGATGCCTGTCTCGATGATCCGAATAAATTGCAGGGCAATGCGGCGAAGCTTTATGCCGGGGTGATGATCAACGGCAGCACCACGAATGCGATTGATGACTTTTACACCGCGAAAAACAGCGATGCAACGCCGCCGGCAGCGGTGAATGATTTGAAAGCGACCGACGTCACCGGCGTGGCGATCACGCTGGAATGGACGGCGCCCGGCGATGACGACAATGATGGCACGGCGCGCAGCTACAATTTGCGTTACTCGACGTCGTCCATCGACGCTGGAAATTTTAAAGATGCGACCCCGGTGCAAAATGTGCCGCCGCCTTCGGTAGCCGGAACGAAAGAATCTTTCATCGTCGGCGGATTGAACAGTGGCACCAAATATTATTTTGCGCTGAAAGCCACGGATGAGTTTGGCAATGTTTCCGATCTCTCCAATACTGCCTCCGGCACAACGACGGCGTTGACGTCGTTCACGGACAATTTTAATCGCACTGGACCGGGGCTGGGCACGCAGTGGGCGACCGATCCCGATATGCAAATCGTCAAAGGCACGGTGCAGAATAAGGCGACCGCGGATATTTGGAGTCCGGCGATTTATAAGGCCGTGAAAAATCCGGTGGCGGTGAGTTTTAAATGGGGTCCGAAAGCGACGACGTTTGGCACCAACTGGTGCGGCATGTTGGTGATGGCCAACGGCACCACGCCGAACACAGTTGACGGCTACATGATTCAACGTTATGATGAAGAAAATAAAACGCGTTTGTGGCGTGTGTCCAACGGCCAATTCACCGGCGTGATCGATGAAGGCAATTCGCTGGCGCCCGATCCGAAGGCCGGGTCGGAAATGAAAGTCATCATGAGCTCGAGCGCCAGCGGCCATCATTTTGATGTTTATATCAACGATGTGTTTGATCGCGTTCTCACCGACCCGCAAAAAGTTGAGGGCAATGCGAACACGTTGTATGCCGGCTTCATTTTGGAAAGCACGCTGGATTCGCTGAATGCAATTGACAGTTTCACTGCGGGCGCGTTGCCTTCGCCGCCGGGCGCGCTTGTCAAAGAATCCGGCGACAATCAAACGCGGCCCGTTGGGCAAACCCTGCCACAACCATTGGCAGTGACGCTGCTGGATCAAAACGGCAATCCACTGCCGGATCGTTTTGTGAATTTTATTGTGACCGCCGGCAGCGCGACGATCATCGGCGCTTCGACGCCGGACGGCAATATTCGTCTGGAAGGTGAGCATGCTATCATCACCTCACCGATTGAAACGCGCAATGATGATGAAGCGTCAAATGGAAAATATATCGCGTATCCAGTCGGGCAAAACGTTGATGCTTCGGCGCTTTTTACATTTTCTGTGAGCCAAGCCGGCAACTATCGCGTGTGGACGCGCAGCCAAAAAACCGGTTCGCAGCCCGGCAGTTGGACGATCAGCGTCGATGACGGCGCCGATTTTACATACGATGTTTTTCAAGGCAAAACCAACAGCGCGTGGACGTGGGACTTGCTCTCCGAGCGGCGCAACAACGGTACGCAGCTCGATCCAAGAATTTTGACTCTCGCGGCGGGCACGCACACCATCGAATTTAAAGCGCGCTGGGAAGATACCCGGCTCGATAAAATTCTCATCACCGACGACGCGAATTTCCTGCCGGACGGCAAAGAGGAAGTCGGCAATCTCACCGACGTGAACGGCAAAGCGACCGCGCGCGTCACGCTCGGCAACACGATCGGCGCGGTAAAAATTGAGGCGCGGCACGCCAATTTGCCGCCGGCAATTTTTACGGCGACGGCAACGGTCGGTGCGCCGGATAGTTTGATTCTTGCGAGCGGCGCCGGACAATCGGGCGCGGCGGGCAAGCCGCTGTCAAAACCGTTGGTGGTCAAAGTGGCGGATCGTTTCGGTAATCCGCTCGCAGGCAAATCCGTAAGCTGGTTAGTAACGCAGGGCAACGGTGAGTTGGATGATTACGTCAGCACCAGCGACGCGCAGGGTTTGGCGACGACGAATTTTACGCCGGGCAATCGCAGCGCGACGAATAAAATTTTGGCGCTGGCGAGTTATGCCGGCACGCCGGTGGAATTTACGGTGACGACAAATGCCGGCATTGCCGACGCGATGACGATGGTTTCGGGCAACAATCAAACCGGCGCGGTCGGCGCGAATCTCGCCAATCCGCTGGTGATCAAAATGGTTGACGCGAGCAATAAAAGTGTCGCGAATTATCCGATTGAAATTAACATTACACGCGGCGGCGGTGAGAGTGCGCCCGAGAACCCCGCGCGCAACGGCAGCTTTGAAAGTGCCAGCGGCAATTTGCCGTCGTTGTGGAATCTCGAAGGCGGCGCGACCGTGAGCGAAGTGGCGCTGTCTAACGAAGCGCGCAGCGGTGCAAAAAGTTTGAAAGTGAATGCGACGCGCGGCGGCGTGGGCGTTTCGCAAAACTTGACGCTCGCTGCCAATCAAGGTTATACATTTTCATTTTGGATTAAAGTGAAACGCGGCACGGCGCGCGTGACCGTGCGCACGAATGACGCGAGCGCGAATCTCGTCGAGAAAACGATTGATGTGACGCTGGCGGCCTCGGACAGCGCGTGGCAGCGTTATCTCGTGCCCGCGCTCAACGGCGTTGCCGGAACGCGCCAATTGTTTTTTAAAACCAACGGCTCCGCCGAGTTTCTCGTGGATGACGTGAAGGTTTTGCCGAACACCGGCAGCGATGGCCAGCTCGCGATTGCGTGGACACTCGGCGATACAGCGATGGCGCAAAAAATTGTTATTAACGACGGTGCGGTGATCGACAATCGTGGCGCGTTGAAAGGATTCCCGTTTACATTTACCGCGAACGCGAAGGCCGGCGCGGCGAAAACACTCGCGGCGATGAGTGGCAACGGTCAAATCGGCTCGGCCAACCAACCTTTGCCCTCGCCGCTCATCATCAAAGTTGCGGACAATTTAGGCAACGGCGTTGAGAAAGTGAATGTCACGTTTAACGTCACAGTTGGCAATGGAAAAATCAATGGTCAATCTTCAACCGTGATCGCCACAGACTCTGCCGGTTTGGCGAAAGCGGTGTTGACGATGGGTCCGGTTGCCGGCGCGACGAACACGGTGGTTGCGACTGTGCAAGGCATCAGCGGTTCGGCTACGTTCAACGCCATCGCGGCGATTCCGAGCCAAGCGCAGAAAGCCGGTGGCCCGGCGCAAGGTTCCGCGGGATGGCCAATTGATTCGCCACTCATTGTGCGCGTGACCGACAACAGCGGCAATCGTATCGGCGGCTTTCCGGTAACTTTTACCGTGCAGGATGGCGGCGGAAATTTTGACGGAAAAACCAACACGTCGATTATCACCGACGGCAACGGCGAAGCGAAAGCCACGCTCACGCTCGGCCCGAATCCGAATACGCAAAATAAAGTCGTCGCGACCGCAACCGCCAACGGCCAGCCGTTGCAAAATTCGCCGATTAATTTTACCGTGACTGCGGCGAAGCTGAAAGATTTGCTCGCGGCGGCGGGGAATAATCAAACCGGTATCGTCGGTGATCCGTTGCCGCAATTGTTGCGAGCGAAAGTTCAAGATGAATTGGGCAAAGGTATTAAAGGGCAAAACGTTACGTTCACGGTAGTTGCGGGCGGCGGTCAGTTTAATGGCAGCGGGACCACAAAAGCCGTACGCACCGATAGCCTCGGCATGGCCGGCGTTGCGTTCACGCTTGGCTCGCAAATTGGGCAAAATAATAATCAAGTGCGCGCAGAAACTTCGCCGGCGTTGAACGGTTCACCGTTGCTTTTTTCGGCGAGCGCGAAAGCCGGACCGCCGTCCGCACTGAAAGAAATTTCCGGCGACAGTCTTTCCGGCGTGGCGGGCAATCCGTTACCGGAGCCGCTCGTTACGCAAGTCACCGACAAAGGCGGCAATGCGATTGCAAATATTCCGGTGACATTTACGGTGAAAGGCGGCGGCGGCAGTTTTGGCGGCCTCACCAAAGAAGTGGTGAAAACCGATTTGAGTGGCAAAGCGCAAATTACGCTGACGCTCGGAAGCACGGTAGGCCGTTACAACAACGTCGTCGAAGCGCGCGCGTTCAACGGCTCGTTGGAGTTGACCAATTCGCCGACGACGTTTGTCGCCTCTTCGACGGTGAGCAGTGCGCGATTGATTACGCTGCAAAATGGCAATCGCCAAACCGGCAAGGCCGGCGCAGCACTGGCGAATCCGTTGGTGGTGCGTGTGCTGGATCGCAACAACGGGCCGGTGGCGAAACATCCGGTGCATTATCGCGTCGTGCGCGGCGGCGGTTTGTTTGCGAATGGAAAATCCGACACGACGGTGAGCACCAATATTGACGGCCTCGCGCGCGCGGTGCTGACGCTCGGCGGCATCGTGCGGCCCGATAGCCAAGTGGTTTTTGCCAGCGCCAACGACGGCGTCGATCAATTGCAAAATTCGCCGCTGAATTTTGTGGTGTTTGCCAATCCGGGCGCGCCGAGCGGCACCGCGAGTTTTGTGGATGCCAACAGTCCCGTGCCCGCCGATGGCGTGACGGCGCTTGCGATCGGCGCGTACGTTTATGATGCGTTCGGTAATCCGGTCACGAACACGCCGGTGACGATTCAAATTTCCGGTGAGACAAAAACGTTTCCGGCGGTCAACACCAACGCGCAGGGCAAAGCGGAATTTTCTTATGCCACCACCAAAGCCGGACGCAAAACGATTTCGATGAAATTGAGCGGCGCGGTTTTCGGACGCAGCGCCAGCGTGGTGTTCTCGGCGCTCGCTGCGGAACAAATGAATATGGTGAGCGGTCAAAATCAAGTCGGAAACGTCAACACCGCGTTGCCGAAATTGCTCGCGGTGAATGTGTTGGATAAATTCAACAACGGCGTGCCGAATCAACCAGTGGAAATTGTCGTTGAAGCCGGCGGCGGCCGCTTTTTTAGAACCTCGCCGATTCTCACCGATTCGACGGGCGTCGCGAGTGTGACGTACGTGCTTGGCCCGAACACCGGCGAGAATCGTATGCGTTTTTCGGCCGAGGGGTTGACGAATTCGCCAATCACCTTTGTCGCGAACGCGACGAACGCGAGCGCGGCAAATCTCGAATATATCGGCGGCAACAATCAGCAAGCGACTGCCGGACAAGCGCTGCCGCTGCCGCTCGCGGTGCGCGTGACGGATGCGAACAAGCGTCCGGTTTTCGGTACGACGGTGAATTTCACCGTGAATTTTGGCGGCGGTAATCTCAATGGCCGCAGCAACGTGGCGGTGCGCACCGACGAGCTGGGCCGCGCGCGGGTGAATTGGCAACTCGGCAACACCACCGGCGTGAACACGGTGCGCGTTGAAGCGCAAGGTCTCGCCGGCTCACCGCTGGATTTTCAGGCGATCGCGGCCTCGGGTGTGGCGCGCAATCTCGTGGTATTTAGCGGCGATGGCGAAGGCGGTCCGGCCAATCAGGAAATGCCTGCGGCGATGGTCGCGAAAGTCACTGATGCCAGCGGCAATGGCGCGGATGGCGTGCATGTCTTTTTTGAATTGATTCAAGGCACGGGCGCGTTATCGGGCGGCGTGGGCAATTTAACGACGCGCGATGTGACGACGGCCAACGGCGGTTTCGCAGCGACGAAAATAACCTTCGGTCCGGAAGTCGGGCCGCGCAAAATTCGCGTCACCGCGTTGAATGCGAATGGCGCAGCATTGGCCAATTCGCCGTTGTCGTTCACGGTGTTTGGCCGCGCCGGTGCAGTGAAAACAATTGAAGCCGTCGCGCGCACCAACAATCAGCGCGGCACGTCAAATAAGCCGCTGAATTTTCCGCTGCAAATCATGGCGTTTGATGAGAAACGCAATCCGGTGGAAGGCGCGCAAATTAATTTTGCGGTGACGCAGAACACCGGTTTCTTTCCGGGCGGCGCGCTGAATGCGCTGGTGTTGACCAACAGCAAGGGCCTAGCAGAAATTGCGTGGACGATCAAAGGCGGTGCGAACAAAGCGCAGGCCAGCGTCGTTGGTTCCTCGATGCCGGCGCTGACTTTTGACGCGACCGGCGCTTCGAACAATAATTTCCCAATTTTTGCGGACGTGCCGGATCAGCAAAAACGCGAAGGCGAGCGCATCGAGTTTGTGGTGAGCGCGACCGATCAGGACAACGACCCGATTCGTTACGGCGCGAAAAATCTGCCGCTTGGTTCGGTGTTCGATTCGCTCGGCACGCGCATCTTCACGTGGCAGCCGGAGCTGAATAGCGCTGGCCGCTATGAAGTGAGTTTTATGGTGTTCGATTCGCGCGGCGGTGTGGATGAAGAGTTGGTCGTGATCGACGTATTAAATCGCAACCAAGCGCCGCAGATTCTCAGCCGGATTCCGGTTGGCAATCGTCCGGGCAAACCGGACACCACCGTGCTGCAACCGGGCACGCCGTTGCTGATGAAAGTGGTGGCGAAAGATCCCGACGGCGATCCGCTGAGTTATCGCTGGTATGTGAACGGCAAATTCGCCGGCTCGGTTTTCGAGACGTTTGAATTTCGTGGTGAGTTGGCGTTCAGCACGGTCGAAGCCGTGGTGTTCGATCTGGAAGACACGACGCGCACAATCTGGAGCATCAAAGTGCCGGTGGAGTTGTCGAGCTTTACGGCGCAGGTCGGCGCCGGCAACGGCGTGACGCTGAATTGGAAAACCGGCAGCGAGATTAATAACATTGGTTTCAACGTGCTGCGCGGCAGAAATCAAAGCACGGCGTTCGCGAAGTTGAATGCCAAACTCATTCCCGCGAATCGCGACGGCAACTACAGCTTTGCCGATGCGAGCGCCGAAGCCGGTGGCCGGTATTACTATAAATTAGAGGCCATCGACACGCGCGGTAACGTCACCACCCACGGCCCGATTATGGTCGAAGTGGCGGCGCCGAAGACGTTTGATCTGAGCCAGAATTATCCGAATCCGTTTAATCCGAC
>CAYZFF010000189.1:2677-8258 GCA_964477305.1 uncultured Cytophagia bacterium | reverse complement strand
AACATCTCCCACTGCTTTTCCGTCACTGGCATCACGGAAAGCCGCGGGATGCGCACGAGATCGAAGTCGGCCAGGCTTTTTTGCTTTTTGATTTCAGCCAACGGCACGGGCTGCGGCAGGCGCTTTTTCGGTTTGAGATCAAACACGACGAGTTTTGGATCGTTTTGCTTGGGGTCGGGATAAGCATTGCTGGTGATCTCGGCGAGGCCGATAATTGCTTTCTCGTCGCCGGAATGATAAACCAGCGCGAGATCGCCCTTTTTCATGGCGCGAATATTTTTTAGCGCCGCGTTGCTGCTAACGCCATCCCACACGGCTTTGCCGTCACGTTCAAGATCGGCGAAACTATAGGTGGAAGGTTCGGTTTTAAGAAGCCAACGATTTGACATAATGACTCCGCGGTGAAGAAGGTGTAATTTGCGATATGACTTTGCGATGTGGACGCGTTGAAAGGTAATAAAAAATTTTCCGCGATGCCAGAGAATATTGCATTCGTTTTTTTCGCGCAATTTGAAATTGCAGAAAGTGTAGCGTCGGGATACCGATTATGTAATTTACCCATATCATCGTCATGCTTGAGGACTTTAGCCGGTTTTAAAAACAGGATTCCCGCCCAAAACGCGCAGAAATGGCATCCCCGATGAAATGAGCAAGTTGTTTAATCGGCAAATTTTACAAGCCGGTAACACTCCGCCGAACGTTCCACCACCGGCGGATTACGTTTTCTCTCGAAGATTGAGGCATAACAATTATGGCTTGCTTTTCTTGCGGTAAGAATCTATATTAAATAAATCTTATTTGAGTTTAAAAATGGCCTGGCGCGAAGCCGGTCCGTGGCAGGATTGCCGTTCGGACGGCTCAGGTACAAGCTCATGTGATTTATCATTCCGATTTTTTTAGAGTGTTTAAAAAAGAGATCGGGGCGACAGCAAAACGTTGCGAGACCGCTATGAACCAGAAACCGAATGGACGCAGCGCTTCGGAAGAGCTTACCTTCAGCCAGCGTCTGGAAATGATCGTGAGTATTTTTAAGAATCAGCCGTTACAGCCGATTCTCGAGCAATTGTCAACCCCGCAGTTGGTGCAGGCCCACAATTTTTTGTGGGACAAAATGGTCGAATTTCACGTGCAAACGCAGCCGCGTGAATTTCGCCGTGAAGAAGTGACCAAAAAGATGATGCCCGCGGCCAAATATCAGCGCCAGCAAAATTGCGATCTCCGTTTGGATTATTGCAAGGGCGTCGAATGCATTTGGTCGAATCCGCTGTGCGCCGGCAACAAAGTTAAAATGAACATGGACGTGATGGCCGGCCACATTCGCGGTTTGTTGCGCGGGACCGCGCAAACTGAATCGCCTCAAAAAAGCTACAGCCCGCGATGAAGATTCATGTGGACAACACCGTTTTGAACTTTACCTTCGATTTCTCTCGGCGGGAGGTCGGGGTTTTTCGTGATGAGGATTTCCATGTCAAATTTGCTCATAACCGCCGCCGTCGGCCTCGTGGCGTTTGCGGCCGCGTGGTTTATGGCGCAGGCGGTGATTCAAGCGCGTTTGCGCAAAGCCCAGGGCACGGCAGCCGATATTTTAGAGCAGGCGAAAAAAGAAGCCGACCGGCAAAAGAATCAGATTATTGTTAAAGCCAAGGAAGAGTGGTTTCGTCACCGCGACGAGCAGGAAAATCAATTTAAACAGCGCCTCCGGAAAGTTGAGGAGAGCGAAGCTCGAGCGGAAGAACGCGATAAAAAGCTCAACCGCCGTGAAGATACTTTAAAACAGCGCGAAAATCTTGCCGTTCAAAAAGAACATGAAACCAACGCGCAGCGCGAAACATTACGCCTCAAAGACGAAGAAGCGGCGCGGCTGGTCAAACAACAGCAAGCTGAACTGTCGCGTATTTCCCAGTTCTCTATAGACGAAGCGAAGCAGCAGCTCTTTGAAAATCTGCGGCGCGATTTTAACAAGGAAGCCGCCGATCTTTATAAAACCATCGTTGATGAAGCGAAGGCGAATGCGACGCGCGAGGCGAAACGCATTCTCACGATGACGATCGAGAGCATTGCCTCGGAGCATGCTTCGGAAACTTCGGTGTCGGTGGTGCCGCTGCCTTCCGAAGAGGTGAAGGGACGCATTATCGGACGCGAAGGCCGCAACATCAAAGCTTTTGAGCAGGCGACGGGCGTGAAAGTGATCGTCGACGACACGCCGGAAGCCGTGGTGCTCTCGGCGTTTGATCCGGTGCGCCGCGAAGTGGCGCGGCTCTCGCTCGAAAAGTTGATTAACAACGGCAAAATTCACCCGCAGCGCATCGACGAAATTGTGGCGCAAGCCGAGCAGGAAGTGGATAAAAGCATCTGGCGCGCCGGCAACGAGGCCATCGCCAATGTCGGCATCGGCAAGGTGCATCCGGATTTGATTCGGACGCTGGGCCGGCTTTATTATCGCACCAGCTATGGCCAAAACGTGCTGGCGCATTCGCAGGAAGTCGCGCATGTGTGCGGCATGATGGCCGCGGAATTGAAGCTTGACGTGAAACTCGCGAAACGCGCGGCGTTGATGCACGACATCGGCAAGGCGATCAGCCAGAATCAGGAAGGCACGCACACGCAGCTCGGCATGGAATTGGCAAAAAAATACAATGAAGATCCGGTGGTCATTAACGCTATTGGTTCGCATCATGAAGATATACCGGCGGATAATTTGATTTCGTTGTTGGTGAGCGCGGCGGATGCCATTTCCGGTTCGCGGCCCGGCGCGCGCCGTGATACATTGGACGGCTACGTCAAGCGTATCGACAAGCTCGAAAAAGTTGCCGACGGATTTGAATTCGTTTCCAAAGCGTATGCGATTTCCGCCGGCCGCGAGATTCGCGTGATGGTGCAGCCCGAAAAGATCGGCGACGCCGAAGCGGATTTGCTGGCTTCCGATATTGCGAAAAAGATTCAACAGGAATTGGAGTATCCCGGCCAGATCAAAGTTACGGTCATTCGCGAAACACGCGCGACGTCGTATGCGTGAGTTGGTACAACTCTTGCGTGAAAGCTGTTTTTGGAATCTTTTAGCCAATCGAGTTACAGATGTTGCAACTTGATTGGTGATTCGAATTTCATTTTAGTTACAGACGTTTACACAGATCATATTTTGCACGAGGTGCCATCATGTTCAACAAAAGAACAACCATCTTTTTTGTCTTTACAGCAGTCGTTGGCGTTATGGGCTACTTGATTATGAGCGGCTTCGACGATACCACGGTCGCTTATTATCAAAAGGTCGATGAATTGCAAGCGCTCGGCGTCAGCGCCGAAGGTCGGAGTTTTCGGGTTAGCGGCAAAGTGATTGAAGGCTCGGTGAAGCGCGCCGATGACGGGTTATCGATGACGTTTACCATCGACGAACTCGGCAACACGATGCCGGTGACTTACCACGGCATCATTCCCGACACCTTCAAAGAGGGCGTGGGCGTTTTGCTCGAAGGCAAATATGCCAATGGCCGCTTCGAAGCGACTAACATCATGACGAAATGCGCCAGCAAATATGAGGGTGAGGCCGGCGAGATGCAAGCGCCGCAGACGGCGTCGTGAAGCATTGACAACGGTCTTGGCTAACAGCAATGAATGTTCACATTAATATTTTGGAAAATAGTATCCCATGACTCAATTCGGACCGATCTTTCTGATCATCGCGCTTGGTTGCGCGGCTTATGCCGTGGTCGCGACGATCCTTGGCGCTCGCCGCCGGCAGCAGGCGCTTGTCGATACCGGCCATAACGCAGCGTTGGCAGTAATGGCCTTTTTGACGCTGGCCGCCATTGCACTCATACAAGCATTGCTGTCGGACAGTTTTCAGTATAAATATGTTGCCAGCACCAGCAACCGCGCCCTGCCGACCTTTTTTAAGGTCACTTCATTATGGGCCGGTATGGAAGGCTCGTTGCTGTTTTGGGCTTGGTTACTCGCGGCTTTTAGTTTCGTTTGCATCATCACCTATCGCCGCCAGCAAACGATCCTCATGCCATACGTCACCGCGGTGTTGATGGCCGTGGCGGCGTTCTTTATTAGCATGATTGTTTTCGTTACCGATCCTTTTGAATTGCTCGCGCAACCACCGGCGGATGGGCGCGGCCTCAATCCGTTGCTGCAGCATTGGGCGATGGTGATTCATCCGCCGATTCTCTATTTGGGTTATGTCGGTTTCACCGTGCCGTTTGCGTTCGGCATCGCCGCGATGTTGAGCGGGCAGGTCGGCAGCGATTGGTTAAAGCTCACGCGGCGCTGGACGATCGTACCGTGGTTTTTTCTCGGCGTCGGCATGATGCTTGGAGGCAAATGGGCGTATATGGAACTCGGTTGGGGCGGTTATTGGGCGTGGGATCCGGTGGAAAACGCGGCGATGATGCCGTGGCTCATCGGCACTGGTTTTGTGCATTCGGTCATGATTCAAGAGAAGAAGAATATGCTGCGCGTGTGGAACATGGTGTTGATCATTCTCACCTTCACCCTCTGCATCTTCGGCACGTTTCTCACCCGCAGCGGCGTCATTTCGTCGGTGCACAGTTTTACGCAATCCAGCCTCGGCCCGTTGTTTTTGGGTTTCGTCGGTTTGATCGCGACATTTTCGTTTACGGTGCTGGGCTTGCGTTTGCATTTGCTCAAAAGCGACGTGCGCATGGATTCCGTGGTGTCGCGCGAGTCCGCCTTTTTGTTGAACAACGTCGTGTTTCTCGGAGCCTGCTTTGCGGTATTTTGGGGCACGTTGTTTCCCGTCGTCTCCGAAGCGGTGCGCGGCATCAAGATCACTGTCGGCGCGCCCTGGTTTAATGCCGTGCTCGTGCCGATTTCGCTGCTGTTGTTGTTGTTGACGGGCATCGGCCCGCTCGTTGCGTGGCGCAAAAGCTCGGTTGAACATTTGAAGAAAATGTTTCTTTTCCCGACCTTGGGTATGGTGGTTACCCTGGTAATTTTACTGGCCGCCGGCATGCGTCATGTTTATGCGCTCATTTCTTTTGCGCTCAGCGTTTTTGTCACCGTCACGATTGCGACCGAGTTTCACCGTGGGGCGGTGGCGCGCGGCAACACCAATAGTGAATCTTACCCCGTTGCGCTGTGGCGGCTGCTGATGAAAAACAAACGCCGGTACGGCGGCTACGTCGTACACTTCGGGATGGTGTTGATTTTTATCGGCGTCACCGGCGCGGCGTTTACTGAAGAAGCGGAGAAGCAGCTCAAGCCCGGCGAGTCGATCGTTATTCGAAACTATGAGCTGGTTTATCAAGACACCAAACGCTTTGAAGATTCCAATAAGATGGTTATCGAGTCCAGCATGGTGGTGAAGCGCGACGGCAAGATGCTGGAGACGATTTTCCCGCAGAAACATTTTTATATCGTGCAGGAGCAACCAACGACGGAAGTGGCGCTCTTTTCCAACTTGCGCGAAGATTTATATGTCGTGCTCGGCGAACATCAACCCGAAACCAACGCGGCAACGTTTCATGTGTATTTGAATCCGCTGGTGAATTGGTTGTGGATCGGCGGCATGATCTTGACGCTCGGCACGCTGATTACGCTGCTGCCGGACGGGCGAGAA
>CAYZFF010000189.1:0-2577 GCA_964477305.1 uncultured Cytophagia bacterium | reverse complement strand
TATTCGAACTTCCGAAAACCGATTTGCATGTTCATCTCGACGGCTCATTGCGGGTGAAAACCGCGATTGAATTGGCGAAAGCCAACAATATGCCCTTGCCGAACGATGACGAAAACGTTGTCCGTGATTATTTGTCGGTTAAAGGGCAAGTTGAAAATCTCAAGACCTATTTGGAAAAATTCGATTTCACCTTGAAATTGATGCAGGATTACAATTCCATTCGCCGCATTGCGTACGAGCTGGCGGAAGATGCGTCGCAGGAAAATATCACGTACATGGAAGTCCGTTACGCGCCGATCTTGCATCAGCAAAAGGGATTGAGCCTGGAACAGATCGTCGACGCGGTAGTCGACGGCCTGCGCGAAGCCGAACACAATTTCCCGATTCGCTGCGGCGTTATTCTGTGCGGCATTCGTTCGATTGACCCGGCGACCTCCGTGCGGCTGGCTGAACTCGCGGTGCAATACCGGCGCAAAGGAGTGGTGGGATTCGATCTTGCCGGCGGCGAATACGATAACCCGGCCAAAGATCACGCCAAGGCGTTTTATGTCGTGCGCAAACATTGCCTCAACTGCACCGTGCACGCCGGCGAAGCCTACGGCCCGGACAGCATCTATCAGGCCATTCACAATTGCGGCGCGCATCGCATTGGCCACGGCACCCGTCTGATCGAAGACGAAGATTTGCTCAATTATGTGTGTGATCATCGTATTCCACTCGAGGTCTGTTTGAAAAGTAACGTGCAAACCAAAACCGTTTTGCGCATCGAACATCATCCATTTAAAAAATACCTCGACCGGCAATTGCGGGTGACGTTGAACACCGACAATCGTTTGATCTCCGACACGACGATGACCGACGAGCTTTGGCTGGCCGTGCAAACCTGGGAACTGGATTTTGCGCAGGTGAAGAAAATTATTCTGAACGGTTTTAAAAGTTTGTTTATTCCGTTTGCGGAGAAGTCTCGAATTTATAACCAAGCCAAGATTCGCCTGAATGAATTTGAGAAGAAGCTGTAAGCTTTTTGCAGCAGTTTCATCCTGCCCGCAACGTTAAAATAGCCCTTGCTTTTGGGATGGAAGTTTTGAAGCTTTGTTGATACTGCAGCATTGACCGGCGTGACCTGTCTCGTGGCCGCGCATTGATTCATTTGAGAAAGGGAATTTTTTACGGCTACTGCGAGGAATTCTTCCGTAACGCCCTCGGACGCGGAGCTTCTGGCCGCTATGGCGCAGAAGCAGGATTGGGCCCTGGCGACTCTTTATGATCGCTACGCCAATGTGCTGTACAGTCTGGCGTTGAAAATTCTGAGCGCGGTCGAGCCGGCCCAGGACGTGGTGCATGAAACTTTCCTGACCGCTTGGCGCAAGGCCGCTCTCTACGCGGAAAAGCGCGGGCAAGTTGCAACCTGGTTGATCGTTCTTTGCCGCAACTTGGCGATTGACCATTACCGCGCCAAAATGCGATTGGTCAGCCGCCGGATGGAGTTGGATGCCGCGACTGAATTTTTGATTGCCCCGGATGACGACCCCGCGCTCCAAGCCGTGGCTGCCGACGAAGTGCGGCATCTGCGCGAGGCGTTGGTAAAATTGCCGGCCGAGCAGAAAAATGTCATTGAGTTGGCGTATTTTCAGGGCATGAGTCAGGCAGAAATTGCTGCCGCCACGGGCACGCCGTTAGGCACCGTGAAAACCCGCACTCGCCAAGCATTGCTCAAGCTGCGCGAAACCTTGGCGGCCGTGTCGATGGTGAGCACTATAAGTTAACCCGTAGGAATTGCTAAAGGAGTGCGAAACGGCAGGATGGAAAAAGCGCAACGAAATATTATCTTGAATGGCTAATCCGATGGAAGACGCTTTTTTAAATCAAATTGAATTATTTCTTGCAGGTGCTTTAGATTCTCAAGAGACCGAAGCTGTGCGGGCACACCTCGCCTCTGGTTGCAACGGCTGCGAGCGTGCGTTGACGGAAACGGCGCGCGTGTTCCGCGCTTTGCCCGCAGCTTGGTTATCGGCGTCGGCTTCGCCCAGTGCCGTTGTACCACCGGCGTTGAAGCAGCGTTTGCTGAACAGCATTAAAAATGACCTGCCCGCGCCACCGGCCCCGGAACACCAAGTTTGGAAAACTTGGCCCGACCAATCCTCCCAAGTTTCGTCATTGGCGGCGTTGTTAACGGTGCCAGCCCACGAAGGCGCGTGGGAAGAAATCGGCATTAATGGCATCACGGCCAAACGCCTGTTTGTCGATAAAAAAAATGACAGTGTGACCATGCTCGTTCGTATGCCGCCCGGCGCTTTTTATCCACGGCACCACCATGGCGGCGTCGAGCAATGTTATGTCCTTGAAGGCGATATCCGCGTTGGTGATTCAGTCTTTCACGCCGGCGATTATCAATGCGCTGCGGCTGATTCCATTCACGGCGTTCAATCAACCGAGAATGGTTGTCTTCTGTTCATTGTTTCATCCCTGCATGATGAAATTGTCGCAGCCTAAGCCGTGCTGGAATGTTTTGGGGAACTGCACATTATTTTTCAATTGATTAAAACTGTTTTACCGCCTGGTTCGTATAATCTTTAG
>CAYZFF010000188.1:0-8294 GCA_964477305.1 uncultured Cytophagia bacterium | reverse complement strand
TGTTGGAGCAACACGTGGTTTGCCGACCCGATGATTTTGGGCAGGTATCCGGAAGACGGGCTAAAAATTTTCTCCAAAGAAATGCCGGCCATTCACAGCGACGACATGAAAACCATTTGCCAGCCGTTGGATTTCTACGGCTTCAATATTTATTTTGATGAAACCGTGCGTGCCCGGCCGAGCGGAGGTTATGAAGTGGTGAAAAACCCAAGCGGCCATCCGCTCACCACGATGCCGTGGGAAGTCACGCCGGAAGCGCTGTATTGGGGGCCAAAATTTTTATTCGAACGTTATCAACTTCCTATTGTTGTCACCGAAAACGGCATGGCAAATTGCGATTGGATTCACCTCGACGGCAGAGTGCATGACCCGCAGCGCATTGATTTTCTCACGCGCTACTTGCGCGCCTATCATCGTGCCATTGCTGACGGCGTTGCGGCGCAGGGTTATTTTGTCTGGTCGGTGCTGGATAATTTTGAATGGGCCTTTGGCTATAAAAATCGTTTTGGCCTCATCTACGTCGATTATGTTACGCAAAAACGCGTGCTCAAAGATTCGGCGTATTGGTACAAAGACGTGATTCAGAGAAATGGGGCAAACATTTTATAATTTTTATTTGCCGCTATTTTACAAATACAAAACCGTATTTTTCTCGTAGACCTTCAACCCCGACATTTGTTCGAATCTTTAGTTAGAAATCTTACTTTTTCCAGCACCCTGATAAAACAGCAAACAACATCTTCGCATCAATAGTATTGACCTTAGACATATTTGTACCTCCGTATACAGCGGTACAAAGCTATTGCCCCATCAAGTACACCACCCCAATTTTCATCCCACCTTCTGTGCGCATTTGGCCCAAACAAAACAAGGATTTGCAAAAAATGTCACGTTCACAAAATAATTTGGCCTGCCGGTTGATATAATAAAGCGCAGACAATTAACTTATTCTCGCCGACATGAATTTTTTATAATGAAAGGTGTTGTTATGAAACGCGTTTTATTTTCGCTCACGCTGGGTTTGGCCTCGGCGCTTTTAATTACCGCTTGCAGTAAAGATCAACCAACCGGGCCACAACTTGAGGTGGCGCAGGGTAGTCTGGATCAAGAGCTTGGTGGCTTTACGGCGAGCGATGAATTGCCAGGCTTCGGTGACGCGAACTTGTTGAAGGAAGCGAATGACGATGTTGACGTGCTCGATCCTTTGACCGCATTGGGCAAATCCGCCGAAACCAACGGGATTAAATCTTATGTGCTGCGTTTGGCGTGGGGAAAATTAGAAGGCGATTCCACCGCGACCGCGATTAAGGATTGGAGCGGCTCGGTTGAAGTGAATAAAGGTACGCTGGCCGCGCTGAAAACGATTCGCTTCGAAAACGGCGATCATCTCAATCTGCCGCGGACGAACCGGAAAAAAATCGAGTTCGAATCACATACACAAACGTCTTTTGACGGTTTGCTGCTGACAATCATTGACAGCGACAGCAGTGCCGCCGGCGTTACCGGCACACTCGTGTTGCGGCTCGGTGATTATTCCCGTCAGTATAGCTTTACCGAGCTTGATTCATTGAACAACGTTGAAGCCGCAGGAGAAGGTTATGAAGTTTCGCTCATTAGCCGTTCTCAAGAAGTGGCGCCATTCAACGGCGGTTTTCTGGCCGGTCAGTGGATTCGTGAGAATGAACGCGGCGGCAGCTTTCGCGGCCGTTGGATTAACAGTCTCGGCACCAATGCCGGTTATGTGCGCGGCATTTGGGGCGTGAATCGTAACAATGAGAAAGTATTTTTCGGCAAGCACATTAACGTCAACGGCGAGTTTCGCGGCTGGTTGCGCGGCAGATGGCAATCTGGCGTGAATGGAGAGCACGGCGATCTTCGCGGCGAGTGGATCAATCGCGACCGTCAGGTGAAAGGCATTTTGGCCGGCCACTTCCGCACCGGGCGTGTCGGCAGCGACAGAGGCTACTTTCATGGCCGCTGGCGGGTGAGCGAATAAAAAATTTAAAAGCGGCTGGCAAAAAAGTTTAGCGTGCAGCCTCGTGAACGCCGTCTGGAAATAAACCCGGGCGGCGTTCGCTTTTTCATCGCGGCCGGCTTAGCTCAATCATCTTCCCTCCTACCCAACGATAAATGCCGGCGGGCACCACGCGCACCAAGCGAAAAATCCAGCGCATTTGCCACGGATAAATATACTCGTGCTTGCGTTTAGCTACCACGGTTATCATAAGTTGAGCCGCGCGTTCGGGCGTCATCAGCCATAAACGGTTCGGATTTTTGTGGTTGATTGCCGTATCCACAAAGCCGGGGTAAATGGTGGTAAATTGAATCTGCGGCAGCTCCGCGGCCATCGCTTCCATGTAATAAGCCACAGCTAATTTCGTGAAGCTGTAAACCGGCCGCCCGGCAAGGCCGCGCATCGCTGCAACGGAGCTGATCCCAACCAGTGTGCCGTGATTTTGCGGCACCATGTATTGCAAACAGGTGTGTGCCGTGTACAAGGCGCCTTTGAGATTGGTGTCAATCAAACTCTCGACGCGCTGCCAATCCCATTTGCGATAAGAGGTTTCGCCGCCAATGCCGCTATTCACCCACGCCACATCCAAGCGGCCCGCGACTTTGACAAAATCCGCAATCGCCGCTTCCACTTCCGGCCGTTTCTGCACGTCACAGGCGCGTAGCCAAAATTGGCTGCCACTGTTGGCAAATTTTGCGGCTAATTCCTGCATCGGCTCGACGCGCCGGCTTAATAAACAGAAATGTACGCGATACGGCGCTAACGCTTCGACGAGTGCATAACCGAGGCCGGACGAAGCGCCGGTGATGAGCACTGTTTTTCCAGTCCAGTATTCTGCTAATAGCCGTTTCATGCTTCACTCTTCCTCTGTTAGTTTCGCGCAATTTTTTCAAGGTAACAAAATAAAAATCCCGCTGCAACTCAAATTCAAGAAAGTTGCCGCGGGATTTAATATACCGTCAAAATTTATAACGCCTTGTTGCCGGAAAACAGCATTATTGTTTTCTCGGCGGTTTCGCTTCGATGGTGATATTGATTTGTACGTCTTTGCCGACCACCAGATTACCGTCATCCAACGCTCTATCCCACTTCACGCCATAATCAAAGCGATTGATGGTCAAGGTCGCCTCAACACCCAGGACCCCTTTGTGCACACCCAGAATTTGAAATGGGAGATCTACCGTCTTGGTGATGCCACGAATCGTCAAATCGCCGGTGGCCACAAAACCGTCGCTACTTTTCTTAATGGTTTTGCTCACAAAGGTGATCATTGAGTCGGTGTCAGTATTGAAAAAATCCGGGCTGCGCAAATGACCGTCACGGCGTTCATTTTGCGTGTTGATGCTCTTTGCCTTGATTGCGACATTAACCGAAGATTTCGTAATATCCTTTTCATCATACAGGATCGTGCCGGAAAACTCTCTGAAGCCTCCGGACACTTTGGCGACCACCATGTGCCGGACCATGAAATTGACGTTCGAGTGTGAGGCGTCGATATCCAGTTTTTCCTGCGCAAAGCTATTGGCCGCGAACAAGGTAAACAACGACAGAACTACTTTGGTGAAACGCATGATTCCTCCTTGAAGGAATAAAGTGAAAATTAATTGAACGATTTACTTTTTATTTTTGCATTCGCTAAATCTGCCATCTCAACCCGGCACACTTGCACCTTGCCGACGTGGTGCCTTGCCAAGCTTCTTCAACAACGCCGTCAACTGGCGTTGCTCTTTGGTGGAGAGCACGCCCGTGAACGCTTCAATTTGTTCGGCATGCCGCGGGAAAAATTTGGTGATCAACTTGCTCCCTTCATCGGTCAAATGAATCAAAAACATGCGGCGGTCTTCTGCGTCCATCACGCGTTGCACCAAGCCTTTCTTTTCCAGGCGGTCGACCACACCGGTAACATTGGCGCCGCTCATGAGCAGTTTCGTGCCGATCTCGCACATCTTCATCGGGCCGAGATGCGCCAGGGTTTCCAGTACGCCAAACTGCGGCGGCGTCAAATCGAATTCTTTCAGATGGTGCGCTTCATTTTGCGCAAACGTATTGAAGCAGCGCGCCAACACCACCCAAAGCTTCAAAGCGTCTTTGCGGCATTCCGGATAACCGTCGCGATTTAACAAGGCGCCGCGGGTCAAACGCTCTTTCATTATTATTCAACAAGCCTTTTTAAAAATTATTCCTATCCTGATATTTAATACATGAAGTATTTATAATTTAAAAATCTTATGCTTAAAGTCAAGGGTTTTTAAATAAATTTCTATTGTGCGCGAATTCCGCGCCTGCGATTTTTAATTTGGCTTGCCCCCGATCCCGATGCAGAAGTTGACACGTTTGAATCGGGCCTTTTATCATTAGGAGAGTTAATAGCGCAGCAGCACTCCCATACTAATAAGCATTCCTTGTAAATCGAAACGCTGCGCCGCCGCATCCTTCGCCTGGCCGGTGGAGTAAGCAAAAGCCGTTTGAGCAATCAAACGCTCCGAGAGCTTGAGTTGTGTGCCGGCGCCGAAATTAAAAATTTTCGCGTCGCCCAGTTGCAAATCACTTTTTCCAAAAATGCTCAAGCCGAGCGAGGCCGCGACGGAGAACTTTTCCGAGAACGGATAAGTCGTCTGCTGATTCAACCAAAAAGTATTTCCGGGAAAATTGTCTTTGCTGGCGGCAAGGCTTTCCCCGCTTGAGGAAAAAGTCCGGTTGCCGGCTTTGATGACGTCTTTGGCCGCAAGCGCGAAACGCCATTTTTGCAGCGACAATCCCACTTCTCCGTTAATCTCAATTTGATTGCCTTCTTGAAAAACGACGCTGCCGTCGAGCCGGTCTTTTTGAAAAAACTTCACCAGCACATTGCTGCGCAAATGCAAACGTTCGCCTTGAAACTCAACGCCGGCGGTTGCGGTCAATTCGTCGCCGGGCTGAAATCGTCGAGTGTCATTCTGGCGAAAAAGATAGGCGCCTTTGCGCAAATACGCGGCGCCGAGCGCTGTTTTCGTTTTTTCGCTTAAAGTCCAAGCGTAGGCAATGCCGGCGTCAAAATCAAGCCCGCGGCCATAACGTTTAAATAGAAATCCCAAAACCGTTTCCGATAACAGATTATTCACCCGGGCTTCGTCGGCCGCCAAAGCATTTTTGCCGGTCGGCAAATTTACTCCCACCTGCACAAGCCAACGATAGTCGTTCAAGCGAATTGTCCCGCGAATTTTGGTGTCAATCAAACCGTTGAGGGTTGGAGTAGCGCCCTGCTCCACTCCGGCAAAGGCTGAGGCGCCATAAAAATCGAGATCGAAATTCTCTGTTACCGGAATGGAAAGGCGCAACGGCGTAAAAACCGCGCTGACACGATTGGCGCCGGTACTATCTTTGATACGCCAGGTTTGGGCGTAAACGGCCGGCCCCAGAGATAATTTTTCCGCCGGATATTGAAACCGCGGTTGCGCCGAGCTGCCGGCGTAATGGCCGCTCAAAAAGCTCAACGTGACAATTAGAAAAGTCCGTTTGTGCATGAATTGATCCAAATTATTTGTTGACCGGCACTTCTCCCGTAATCGTAATTACGCCGGTGCCGAACAAGAAATCCGGATCGAGCATCGAGCCGTCTCGCAGATCGAGACCGAATTTCAAGCCGAGCCGCGAACCGGTATCCAATAACGCTGACTCGCTGCCGGCCAGCCTTTCATCAAAAGCCGCAAGCTTTTCAATGGTCGCCAATGATAAACGCTCGATGGCCAGTTGTTCCTGTTTCTGCCGGGCCGGTGCAAAGTTCGGATCCATTTTCACGGCCTGGGCATATTGCTCGCGCGCCTGCTCAAAGAAGCCGCGATCTTCAAAATCCAAACCTTTGCTGTAGGCAATAAAAGCTAAAATGTTTTTGGTCGGCAGCGGCTTAATGGCGGCGCTTTCTGCGTCGGTTAAAGTGATGCCCAAGTCTTCAATCAGATCGAACACCAATACTTTTTCTAGATTGAGCAGTTCCGAAACGTTGCCGACGGCTTGTGCCCCGTCGCCGCGCAGCACGCCGGTATTGGTCGCCACCACGCCGGCATTAATTTGCAGTTGCGATTCGTTCAAGCGCGTGATTCCGCCGGAAATCAACTGGCTCGCGCCCAAGAGCTTGCCGGTTTGCGGCGCCTGCAATTGGTCAAACTTTTCCGATGACGCCAGCTTGATCTCGTCCAACAACACTTGCAGCTTGATGCGCTCGACCAAACGCAGGCGTTTCACTTTGCCGAGGTCTGTGGTTAAAATATCGGCGAGGCCTTTTAACAATGGCGCCATTTCATTCGATTGCGAAATATTGCGGAAATAAAGAATAGCCACCGTATTCGGCTCGCCGGGCGGCAGCCGGTCAAGCGCTGTCAAATTTTTTCGGGCTTGCCGTTGCAATTCCCGCAATTGAATCTCCCGAATGCGCGCTTGCAGTTCTTTTTTTAACGGATCCAGCCGGCTCAATCTGGTATATAACCGATATACCGAAATAGCTTCAACCAATTTATCGGCCTGCTCAAGGCATAAGCCGATATAGAGCAAAGTTCGACCGTCATTGCGGCGAAGTCTCTGCGCCTCCACCAATTTGGGAATGGCGCGCAGATACTGGCGATCTTGATAATAAGCAATGCCCAGATCACGCTTGATTTTCCAAGCGCCAGGCTTTTCGCTTTCCGCCGTTTCAAGCAAGCGAATCGCCGCCGGATACTCTTTATCTTTCAAAAGCCCCCGCCCCTGGCGATAGGCCGAGTTACCACAGCCAGTCATAACGCCAGCCGCGAGCAAAAACCCGGTCCATTTGATTATCCCTTGCCGTTTCATTTGGCGATCACCTCACCGTAAATATTCCATCGTCTTTGACAAATACTTCCAGATTCTGCGAATTCGCCGTGGTGGCAATGGCGGAAACCAACTTGAGCGTGTCAGTTGCGGCGCCGGTTCCCGAGGCGATATTAAAAAAAATCTGGGCAATGGTCTCCGGTTCCAGTGTGCGTCCGACCGGCGCAATTTCACCAGGTGATTCACTTTGATCAAGAATCTGAACGCGATAAACCAAGTTGGTTTCACTTTGGTCAACCGTAATCTCAGCGCTAATGCCCTTAAACCCAGCGATACGGCCCAAAGGATTAAATCGCGCCGGCGTCACAAGATCATTGTTATAAAGCAGATCAAACTGCAATTCCTGAATTGGATCCAAATTCGCCAGCGCCAGCGCTACCGGATTATTGGCGGAGCCGCGTATTCCTGTGCCGTCACCCACCTCCAGAACCACGCGCTGGCCGAGAATCGGCACCGGAAATAATTGCACCGCAACGCGCGCCGTGTCATTGCGCAAAACGTTGATTCCAGTTTTGCGGCCGCGCCAGGCGAGAGCGGAAAAAAAAGAATTGCCTTTATCGCCCCCGTCAATTTCCTCAAAGGCCTCCACTTCAATAACTCGGCCCGTGCCGGTGGGCACGGTCAAATCCCCTCGAAACGTTTGTTGTCCTGCATCGAGTTGAATGATTACGGAATCCAGCACGGCGCCGGCTTCCGAAGCAAAAACGCGCGCGACAATAAAGCTGATCTGTTGCACGTTCAACGGCATTTGCCGCGCTTTCCCAAACGCCGCGGACCGGCTCAACAGCCGGCCGTTAAAGGATAAACGCAGCGCGACAACCGCGTCCTGGCGCGGCGCGAGCGGCGAAGAACTTTCACGGCACTGCCAGCCGGCAAATGCAACCAGCAACGTCAAAAATAAAATCTTTTTATTAGGCATAATTCATCCTGTGCGAATCACAAAGGGCCGGATGATTTTAAGCATGTCGCGCGCTTTTTGAAAATCCGGCGCCAGGCTTAAGGCGATTTCCAAATTTTTGTAAGCTTCCTTATATTCTTCCCGATTGGCTTTGGCAATGGCATCGCCATAAAGCGCCACGGCTTCCAGGGGAATTTCCTTTTTGGCCATTTCGTTGAGCTTCTTGCTCTCCACTGCATTGATAGCAATGTTCAAGTCTTTGCAAATTTTCAGCGTCAGGTTTTTCGCAAGATCAAAGGCTTTCTCAGGTTTGCCTTCGACGGCCTCGGTTTTAAAAATCTCGCCGGTTTCGGTGACCACCAAACGCGCGTCAATGCGAAACACTTTGCCGAGCCGTGTGAAGCTGCCGAAAACGAAAGACTGCGCCCCGAGCATTTTGCCGAGTTGCGCCGTCGTCGCTTTGTCAAACACCGGTTGGCCGTCCACCGTGCTGCTCTGCACCTTCAACTCATTAAGCAGAAATTGCAGTCGTTCGCGTTCGACCACGCGCAAATCGCC
>CAYZFF010000187.1:0-8303 GCA_964477305.1 uncultured Cytophagia bacterium | reverse complement strand
TCGAACATGCATTTGCGCGCGCGTTTGGTCGTCGAAGGTTTTATCACCGGCTTGCATCGCAGCCCGTATCACGGCTTCAGCGTCGAGTTTGCCGAGCATCGCCAGTACATGCCGGGGGATGAGATTCGTCACGTTGATTGGAAAGTTTATGGCAAGACGGATCGTTATTATGTCAAGCAATTTGAAGAAGAGACCAATCTCAAATGTTACATTTTGATTGATCAATCCGCGTCGATGGGCATTGTTGACGCCGGCAAGGTGAGCAAATTCACTTACGCCAGTTATCTCGCGGCGGCGCTGAGTTATTTAATGATTCACCAGCGCGATGCCGCCGGCATGATGCTGTTCAGTGAAAAAATCAATCGCTATTTGCCTCCCAAATCGGTCAAAAGTTATTTAACCCCGTTGTTGGGCGAATTGGAAAATGCCCAGCCCCTCGGCATGGCCAATTGGACCACGTCGTTGCATCAAATCGCTGAGCAAATCAAACGGCGGGGATTGATTATTATTCTGTCTGATTTTTTGCCGCGTGATTTGGAGAGTGAACCGGCGCAAATGCTGGCCGGACTTAAGCACTTCCGGCACCGCAAACACGAGGTGCTCGTCTTTCAAATTCTCGATCCGCTCGATTACCGATTCAATTTTCGCGATGATGCGATTTTCCAAGACGTCGAATCCGGCGTGCAGTTGCCGACGCAACCGCATCATCTCCGCGCCGCGGTGCAAAAAGAAATTGACGACTATCTCACCTGGTTCAAGCGCCAATGCCGCGAGAATCAAATCGACTACAAGCTGCTCGATACCGCCATGGATTTCGATCAAGCGCTGATGCAATATCTGCTCAAACGGCAACGGCTCGTCGGCTAAAATGCCACTCAGCTTAATGCAACATTTTATCCATCGCCTTTTGGTCTTCTAAAAACGAAAATGGAAATCTTTTTCCTCTGGTTTGCTGGTGCGCTCATTCTGCTCAGCGGTTATCTGAGTTTGCTCTGGTGGCGGCCTCGTTTTTTGTTTAAAAAAAGTGCGCCTTCTCCGTTGCCCTCGGGCCGGTTTCAAGTTCGGCTCACCATTTTTTTTCTGCTCTTCGCCCTCGTTCCCGCCGTGCCTTTGATTTTTCTCGTTAGCTCTTTGTATACCGGCAGCATGCAAGTTTTATTGATGCCACAAATGCAGGAGTCGTTGCAGTTGGGGCTGGACGCGATCAAATTTCAACTTGAGGAACGCGCGCGTTTATTTGAACAAGCCGCGCGGCGTGAGCCGCTCACGCCCGAGCTGCTGGCATACTGGAACATTGATTTCTGCCTGCTCTGGCAACGCCAAAACACGCAAATCCAACTGCTCGCGATTGTCGGCGCCGATCTGAACCGCCGGCAACGCGGCCTGGCAGTCGGGGCGGATCAAATGAGTGAATTGTGGGGACAGGCCGGCAGTCAATTGAAAAACTCTCAACGCCCAACGGCGCCCGGCGATTCAGCGCAGATGATTTCCTGCGAGGTTTGGCTGCCGCACTTATCCAACGCCGTGCAGCCCAATAGCCCGTCTTCCGAAATTGCGGAAATGTTGCTCATCAGTTTTCCGGTGGATCCATATCTGATCAAAACCAAATTGAAAATCACCGAAGCGGCACGGGTTTATAATACGCTGGCGCTAATGAAAGAACGTTTTTTACGCGATAAAATTCTATGGAGCGGCGCCGCGCTGTTAGTGACTTTGCTCAGCGCGTTTTCGGTTTATGCGGCGCGGCGGTTTTCGCAAACGTTGAGCCGTCCGCTTGAGCATCTCACCGCAACGATGGGGGAGGCGGCCGGCGGCAATTTGGCGGTACGCGCCAACGTTCAAGCGCGGGACGAAATCGGCGTGCTGGTTCATTCGTTTAATCAAATGATTGGCGATTTGCAAACAAGCCGCGATCAATTGCTGGCCGCGGAGCGGCTCGCCGCATGGCGCGAAGTGGCCAGGCAAGTTTCGCATGAAATTAAAAATCCCTTGACGGCCTTGCAAATGGCGCTGTTTCGAGTGCGCCAACGCTTCACGGCACTTAATGCCGAGCGCCAAGACGCCGCCGTGATTACCGAATCGTTCCAAAGTATTGAAGCCGAGTTGGCGGGATTGCGTCACCTCGCTGAGGAATTTTCCGAATTTGCCCGCTTGCCGAAAGCCGCGCCCGCGCCGGAGCAGTTAAATGAAATCATCGAAACGACCACGCGGTTGTATGGCGCCGAGCGCCTGCAAATTCAGCTCGATCTCGCGCCCGACTTGCCCATGCGGCCGCTGGATCGCGAACAGATAAAACGCCTGCTGAATAATCTGTTGAAAAACGCCATCGAAGCGACGCCGGCTCGCCGTTGCGAAGTGAAAATTTCGACGCGTCAACAGAATGAACGCGTGGTGCTGGAGCTTGCCGACAACGGACCGGGCCTTTCCGCCGCCGCGCGCGAAAATCTTTTTAAAATGAATTTTACCACCAAACGCGAAGGTTCGGGATTGGGTTTGGTGATGGTAAAACGGATCGTCGAAGAACATGGCGGCGCCATCGCAGTGGAGAGTGAGGAAGGGCGAGGAACTTGCTTTCGGATTGCGCTATAATTGCAACGCGCTCAAACTCAGAATAAAATCCTGAAAGTTCTTTGACCGAAAAACAGTTTTTTAACCACAAAGGCACGAAGGCACAAAAGAACAATAGGCCATATCATAAAGCTTTTCTTCGTGTCTTTGTGCCTTCGTGGTGGTTTAAAAATTAACCGGGTTCAATGCTGCCCGGAGAGTTCCATTTTCAGCTTATCTTAAAAAATGTTTCATGGCGCAAGTTTGAATGTGCTGATGTAGAATTCAGATTTCACTACAATTGTTGTCGGGTTTCGGTGGCAACGGCTCTTCCGTAATCCTTTCTTCCGCTTCCCATTCCTGTATTTTTTTCTTCGTGCGCCAACGGGTGATCAAAAATCCGGCGATCAAAAGAATTAGAATAATCCCGCCAAACAGAAAAGATTCATCCAGCAAAAAATACCAACGAAATCGCCGTCGCAAAAAATCAAAATATTCCGTTTCGAAATTCCACAAATCTTCCGCGAAAGCCGTTTGAAACGCTTGCCGGGGCTCGGGGTGTTCCGCGAACGCGCGCGCCAGTTTGGTGATGGCGTCTTCGCCAAAGCGCTGCGTCATAAAATTCACCGCTTGATAACTCTCCGCGTATGCCAGCGCGGCGCGGATATTGGGAAAGGAGAGAAGATCATCAATCTCTTCAAAATCAACCAGCGACTTGGTGAGTAGTGCGCGAGAAATTAAAATGGGATCGGTGGCGCGAGCTTCATTGGAAAGAAGCATCGCCGCGCCTTCACTAAGCCAACGCGGCAGAGCATGCGGTTGGGCCAGTTCCGCCAAACACAGATGCGCCAGTTCGTGCGTCACTGTGGCGGGCAACAATTCACGCGCATTGCTGGCCGCCGGCGTTTTCAAGTAAATTCGCCACGTGGCGGTGTTGGCTGCTGCTTCGCCCCAATGCGGTACACCGCCGCCGGTCATGCGATCAAAGATGTATTGAGTGGGACAGAGAAAGACGGTAATCGTGCGGCGCGGTTCATAAGCAAGGCGCTGGGCGAGTTGCCGCCGGCGTTCCTGCAATTCATCGAGAACACGAAGCGCGAGGGTTTCATCGGCCTCGCGATAGGCGATGACGAAATTCGCAGTGCTGTGATAATGCCAGGCAATGCCCGCAGGACTTTGCGCAACAGCGGGGAGGTAGCATAAAAAAAGAAAGATCGCACAACGAAAAAAGAACCGCAACGAGAAAAAATATTCACGGTAGCGATTCATGGTTTCGTTAAAACTATTTTAGAAAATAAAATTTTGACTGGCCGAAGCCGCCTGCGTTACAGACACGCCAGCCCGTTCTTTATATCCGCGATCAAATCTTCCACATCCTCAATACCCACCGCGAGGCGGACGAGGCCGTCCGAAAGGCCGATGCGACGGCGTTCTTCGGGCGGAACCGAAGCGTGCGTCATCGACGCGGGATGGCAAATCAAACTCTCGACGCCGCCGAGGCTTTCGGCCAGCGTAAAAAGTTTGATGCCGGTCAGAAATTTTTTGGCGCTGTCAAAATCGGGGAGATCAAATGAAATCATGCCGCCGAACCCGGGCTGGCCATAGGGATCAAGTTGTTGGCGTGCCGCCAACTCGCGCTGCGGATGATTTTTCAAACCGGGATAATAAACTTTTTGCAGGCGTTTTTCACTGTTCAAAAATTCGGCGATCGTAATCGCATTCGCATTGATCTGACGCATGCGCAGCGGCAAGGTTTTGGTCGCGCGCAAAACGAGCCAGCAATCAAACGGGCTGGGCACGGCGCCGACGGCGTTTTGCAGAAAGGCGAGGCGTTCAGCAATCTCCGTGCGGTTGGTGACGATGATGCCGCCAACGACATCGCTGTGGCCGTTGATGAACTTCGTGGTGCTGTGCACAACAAGATCCGCGCCGAGTTCGAGCGGCCGCTGAAAATACGGACTCATAAACGTGTTGTCGACGACGAGTAGCGCCTGGCGCTCGCGGCAAAACGTTGCTAACGCACGCAAATCGGAAATAATCAACAACGGATTCGTCGGCGTCTCGACAAAAAGCATTTTCGTTTCTTTACGCCACACGCGTTCGAGATTGACCAGTTGCGAGGTGTCGGCGAGATCAAACTGCAAACCGAACGGCCCCATCACCTGGCGGAAATAACGCGCGGTGCCGCCATAAACATTGGCGGTGCAGACCACGTGATCGCCGGTTTTTAAAAGCTGGGAAATGGTGGAAGTCGCGGCCATGCCGGAACTGAAGGCATACGCAAATTGGCCGCGTTCGAGCGCGGCTAAATTTTTTTCCAATGCGTGCCGCGTCGGATTGCCCGTGCGGCCGTACTCATAACCCTTGTGCACCGCCGGCGCTTCCTGCGCGTAGGTGGCCGTTTGATAAAGCGGCGTAATCACCGCGCCGGTGGTTTCGTCCGGATGCTGCCCGGCATGAATTGCGTCGGTTTGATAACCCATATGCTCCCGTCCTTGAGAAAAAAGATAAAAGGATAAAAAAGATTTATTTTACCACAACAGCCAGCAACGAGCAGTCAACTCACGCCATAAAGTCAATTAAATCCGATTTCGTGATGATGCCGACGAACTGGCCATGTTCCTGCACCAGAATCGCAGCATAGCGCCGCGCCAGCAAGTATTTTGTATGCTCCAGCGTGTCGTCGTGCTGGACGATGGGGAAGCTTGGTTCCATCACCGTGCGCACCGGCTGGTCGATCAGATTGGCGCTTTCCAGCACGCGGCCCATCAAGTTACTCTCTTCGAGGCTCCCGATGGACTTGCCTTCGTCGATCACGGGCAACTGCGAAATGTTTTTAGTCCCCATCGTTTTCAAAGCTTCGCGAATGGTAGCCGCCGGTGAAATCGAAATCAGCGACGGGAGGCCTTGGTGTTTGGCGCTTAACAAATTATGCACCAGCGCCCGCTCGATATCGAGAAAACGATTCTCCTTCATCCATTCGTCGGAGTAAAATTTGGAAAGATAATATTTTCCGGTGTCGGGAAGAATGACCACCATCAGCTTATCGGCGGGAAGCTCGCGCGCGACTTTCAACGCAACGTGCGCGGCGCTGCCGGAAGAGCCGCCGACCAGCAGCCCTTCTTCGCGGGCGAGACGGCGCGCGGCGAGAAACGATTCTTTATCGCCGACGGTGTGCACCTCGTCGACATATTCCCAGTGCAGCGTTCCGGGAATGATTTCCTGGCCAATGCCTTCAACTTTGTACGGTTGGCCGTGCACCAAATTGCGGGTGTAAAAATGCTCGCGCAGCGCCGATCCGGCGGGGTCGGCGCCGATGACTTTGATCGCAGGATTTTTTTCTTTGAGATATTTCGCCGCGCCGGAAATTGTGCCGCCGGTGCCAACGCCACAGACAAAATAATCCAGCTTGCCTTCGGTTTGTTCCCAGATTTCGGGGCCGGTGGTGCGATAATGCGCCGCCGGATTTTCGGGATTATAATATTGATTGGCGAGAATCGCATTCGGCGTTTCTTTGACGAGTTTCGCCGCCACGCTGTGATAACTTTCCGGCGAATCATGCGGCACCGCGGTCGGACAGATCACCACTTCCGCGCCGTAAGCCTTAAGCATGCGCACTTTTTCCTGGCTCATCTTATCGGGCATGGTGAAAATGGCGCGATAGCCTTTGATCGCGGCAGCCAGGGCGAGACCGGCGCCGGTGTTGCCGCTGGTGGCTTCGACGATGGTGCCGCCGGGTTTGAGCCGCCCATTTTTTTCGGCGTCGTCAATCATGGCAAAGGCGATGCGATCTTTGATGCTGCCGCCGGGATTGAGGTACTCGACTTTGGCATAAACCGTGGCCTTAATCCCGGCGGTGACGCGATTCAACCGGATCAACGGCGTGTTGCCGACGGCCTCGGAAATATTGCGATAAACACGTTTCATTTGCTCTTCCTCACAAAAATGCCGAAACGAGATTGACCTCGCTCCGGCGTCAACAAAACCGTTGGGCTTTATATTTATTTACGAAATCTTTTCCAACAACGAATCGATTAACGCCAGCAAAACCTTGCGGGCGCTGGCCGGGCGGCGAGTATCGCAGAACATCAATTTGCCGGCCGCGGTGAGGGAAATGCTATTTTCAAAAAGCGCCGGCGGCAACGCGCGGTCGCCTTCCGCCATGTTGGCGGCCACCACCATCGTCGCTTCATATTTGGCGGCAAGAATGTCGAGCATCGGCTTGAAACGATCTAACGAGCCGGGGTCTTTCCAGGGAAACAACACGATGTAGCCGAGGCATTTTTTGGCGAGCAAGTCCCAAGCCACCGTCTGTGCTTCGGATTGCAAAGCCACGCCGTATAGATGCAAAACAAGCTGGTCATTAATGGCGAAACGCCCAAACGTGATGTTATCATTGGTCAACTCCAGCCGTCCGCAAACCGCCTGAATGAAAAGTTTTTTCTCTTCATTACCGGGACCAAGAACGGCAATTTCACCGATGCGCATAATTAAAATTTATTTTCATCGCTAATTTTGCAGCAGCTTTTCACGAATTAAAATCAGCTCGCTTTTGTTCAGGAAAACATGATTCTTGTCGCGATCATGGCCGTCACGCCGGCGATCGTGCTTGCGGCGATCATCCTGCCGGCGGTCAACGCGGCGGCGATCATGTTGCCGGGCCGTCGTTTCCGCCGGCTTTTTTAGAATCGCTTGAAACGCGCTGCTAATCAAATCGGTCGAGAGCTGCCCATTTTTGTGCAACGGTTTCAAGGTCGGGCGCGGCTCGCCGTTGAGCGGACTGTCCGTCCACGGCAACGCCTTTAACACGTGGCGCTCGTAAAGATTTTTAATCAGCGTCAAGGCGCGCAAATCATCGTATTGGCTCTCTTCAACCAAATCGATAATGCGTTGCGAGCCATTCTTGCGCACCAGTTGCAGCAAGCCGTTTTCTTCTTCAGTTATTTTGGCCTTGCCCGCTTCGCCGTTGACATTGACAACGGATTGCAAGGGCGGCAGTTGATTCGACAACTGTTCCCAGCGATAGAGCCGCGTCATGCCTTCGGAAATCAAATCTCGTGTCGCGGTGGTAAACGCCCGCGACCGCTCGTGCGCGCGAATCTCAACCTGGAATGTGCCTTCCCGCCACGTGAACATTCGCAGCAAAGCCCGGCGCGTCTCCAAATCATCCAGCAGCGCATCCACCACCTGGCCGTCGGTAATGAAGACGATGCCTTCGCGGCTGGCGTGGCGCAAGCGAATCACCGCCGTCTTGTTGCCGACTTCGAGGGTTTGCAAAAGATCGACCAGGCTCATCTCGCTCAAGCTGCCACTAAAGCCGCGCGCCTGGCGATCTGGTGTGGTGGCGCGCAACTCGGCCTCGCGAATCAGGCTCTCGACCCGCGCCACGGTTTCCTCGGGATCAAGCGGTTTTTGGAGATAATCATCCACCGCCAGCTTCATGGCGCTCACCCGTTCATCAAGCGTTTTGAGGCTGCCGGTTAAAATAAACGGCAACGATTGAAATGCGGGCAGGTTGCGCACGTCATGCAATAAATGTGGACCGTCCATCTGCGGCAGGCGCATCTCGGCAACAATAAGATCCGGATGAAAGCTCTCGGCCAGCGTCAACGCTTCGGCGCCGTTGGTGGCAATCCGCACCTCATAGCCGGCGGCGACGAGCGCTTTGCGCAACTCCAGAACATCATTCGGTTCCTTCTCCGCGATGAGTATTTTTTTTCGATCCATAATTCACAACATACAGGTTCGTTGCAACA
>CAYZFF010000186.1:7124-8342 GCA_964477305.1 uncultured Cytophagia bacterium | reverse complement strand
AAAAAGCCCCCAGCTTACGCCAGGGGCCCGGAGGGAGGAAAAAATACTATGAGGTATTAGAGGAAACGATATCCTGTGCCGTGGATCGTTTCGATATATTGTGACGGATACTTGTACTCACCCAGTTTCTCGCGCAGGCGTTTGATGTGTACGTCAACCGTCCGGTTGGTCACATAAACTTTCTTGCCCCAAACCTTCTCGAGGATTTCCTTGCGGCTGAACACGTTGTTGCGCCGCGACGCCAACAAATAAAGCAGCTTAAACTGAATGTACGTTAAATCAATCGGCTTGCCGGCTTTGCGCACCCGATGTTCGTCGAGATCGATTTCGATGTCTTTAACGCGAATGCGTTTCGTGTCTCCGGAAGTGATGCGGCGGGCAATGGCCTTCAGGCGCGCCAGTAATTCCCGCGGGCTGTACGGCTTGGCAATAAAATCATCCGCGCCGGACTCCAGTCCTTTGATCCGCAGGTTTTCATCGTCGTTGGACGACAACAAAATTAACGCCGCTTTGCGCGTGGTCAAGTCATCTTTCAACTCCTGACACGCTGACCACGTGCGGTCGCCGAATTCGTCCAAATCAATGACCACGGCAGAAGGCTTGTCGCGCAACACCGTCTCCTGCACACTTTCCAAATGTGCGGCGTGTTGCATGACATAGCCTTCACTCTCCAGAAGATGTTCCAATTGCTCTGAAGTTGCCGTGCCGTTACCAAAAACTTGAATGATACCCTTTTCCATCGATTCCTCCGGGAGGTTTGACGTCCTGTAGTCCACAGTTGCTTGCTCACATGGTTAGGTGAAAATGGGCCTCGTTCTGAGGCCCTTGATTACAAAGTCCTTTTGACAAAAACAAAATTTATATAAGCAATCAATATGCCACCACCCACAAAATGTAGTATATCTGTTTACAAAAAGACAGATTTGTTTTTCAATAGTAAATCTTATTTATTTTCTTAAACTTAACGCAACCTTTTGATTTTAAGGTTTTGGCTGCAAAACACAGCTTGAATTCAATTTTTATTAGACTTCGGGCTAAATGAGCAAAAAAACGTCCAGAAATCAACCATCTGGTTGAAAATCAACCAAATTTAACATTTCATCGTTTTAAAAAAGGAAATGTTTCAAGATCGAACATTTTGGAGTTCAAAAATGTAAACAAAAAGCCTTGACTTTACCAACGTTGTAAAATAGATTATGGCTTGGCAACTCCTCGGCT
>CAYZFF010000186.1:0-7024 GCA_964477305.1 uncultured Cytophagia bacterium | reverse complement strand
AGAAGTTTAATTGACGGCGAACGAGTCCCAATTTTGTGTGAAGCAAATTTTTGAGTAAAGCCGAATTGATTGTGAGCGAAGCCAAATTTATAGTGAGCGAAGCCGAACTATGGTGAGCGCAGTCGAACCGTCCAACCGAGTTCATGCCATTGTTGGCAAACGCCGTAGATTCTTCGAGAATTTTACCGCTTTCCGCCTTTGCCATCATGAATTAGGGGCAGAGTTAACGGTTGACTATTATGCCGGCTATTTGCTTTTAACCTATTATCAAAATTTCCCGCCGACCCGGCTGGGTCAGATTACAGCGGATTTTGTGCAAGCGTTACGGCAATTTGAGCTGCCATTTCTCGGCGCGGTGAAAAAATTCCGCCCGGAAAATCTTTCCCATGTGGTTGATGATAAACGTTCGGAAATTTATCGCCCACAGGCGCTCATCGGCGAGTTGCCCCCAGCGCGATTCACCGTGAGGGAAAATGATCTGCAATTCGTGGTGTCCTTTCATGAAGGCTTCAGCACCGGTTTATTTTTGGATATTAAAGACGCGCGGCAACTGGTTCGGCAAATGGTTAAACCGGGGGAGACCGTGTTGAATCTCTTTTCTTACACTGGCGGCTTTTCGATTGCCGCGGCCAAAGCCGGCGCGGGTCGCGTCATCGAGGTCGATACCGGCGCCAAATGGCTCGGCTGGGCGCAAGAGAATCAGCAACTCAACGCGGTGACCGTTGTACGGCAGCGGCGTGAGGATGCCGTCCTATTTTTGCATAAGCAAAAGGACGCGACGTTTGACTGGATTATTTGTGATCCGCCGACGTATTCGACGCAAAAATCCGGCGCCCGGTTTACGGTTGAGAAGAGTTATCAAACGATCCGTGCTGATTTCGCGCGCGTGCTGCGGCCGGAAGGGCATTTGCTGGCCTGCACCAACTACCGCGGGTTGAGGAGCAAAAGATTTTTCGGACTGCTCGTCCCGGAATTTAAACTGCTGCAGGAGGTTCCCAGCAGTGAAGATTTTACCGGCGACGATTATCTGAAAGTCGGTTTGTTCAAAAAGCGGGCATCATAAGTTTAAAAAGCAAATAATTCTGTTTAGAATTTTATACAGTTCACCGAATCGGGTTTTGTTTGCCTGAAATCCAGATACATATTTTTTAGGATAAATTCGTTATGCTGCATCACGCCATTGTCGTTAGAAACAGCGGAATCGAAGGCCGCGGGTTAATTGCCACGGAAGACATTAAGACTGGTGAAATTACCTGGTGGCAAGGCCCGGATGAACCGCGTTATCATATCGATACCGTGCGGAGTTGGCCGTTGGAAAAACAGAAAGCGTTCTTTCAACTCGCGTATCAGGTCGGTGACGAATGGTATCACGGTCCGGTTGAGGGCTCCCCTTTTGATCCGGCAGATTTCATGAATCACAGTTGCGATCCCAACACGTGGTTTATTGACGACGCGACGATGGTGGCGCGGCGGGACATCAAGAAGGGCGAGGAAGTGACGTACGATTACGCCACGAGCGAAATCATGGAAACCTATGTGCTGTCCCGCTGCAATTGTGGCGCGCCCGATTGCCGCCAAGTAGTGCGCGGTTCGGATTATCGGCGGCTACAAGCCGTGCAGGAGAAATATGGCCGTCACGTGTTGGCACATGTTTATCGCAGCGCGGAGAAAAAATAATTAACGCTTACTGGTACCCTGCCATTGGACGATATCCGCCGTCGCCGGGAGCAACGAATTGGAAAGGGGCAATCAATATCCGCAAGGGCCAATCCAAGCGGCGCGCGGCTGCCACTGTTTAACGCCTGTCGCTGCCACGCTCATTCAGGAAGATGGATTGCGCTTCGCGGCGCATAAGCGAGATGATTTGCTCCGTCCGCTGCAGTTGGGTAAAACATTCGCTGCAGAGAAAATAATGCGCTTCAAATTCTTTCCGCAACTGCGGCTTCAAAACACCTTCCACATAACCGATGATCAGGTTATCGCGCTGATTCAATTCACAAGTCATGAAATTACCACTGCCCGGTTAATGGTCAGAGTCCGGGGCTGCTGTCGGTCACGGTTCTGCTTCGTATCAAGTGTCGGCTAATTTTTCTCCAAACTCTCTCTCACCTTGCGCAGGGCGTACGATTTCAGGTTGCTGACTTCCTGTTCCGGGAGGGCAAGTTGTTGCGCAATTTCCTTGATTTTTAAACCTTGATAAAAATGCAAGCGCAAGATTTGGGCATGCCGTTCCGTTAACAAAGTGACGGCTTGCTTAATCTTTTCCAAAAGTTCGGCCTGCGCCATATCGCTTTCAACGTCAACGGTTTCTACCGCAATGAGATCAAGCGGAGCTTGCGCTTCACGGCGCCGGCGGCGCTGGCGTAAAAAATCCGCCACTTTATGTCTCGCAATTTGCAAGACAAAAGTTTTAAATCGCGCACCATGCCTCGCTTCGAAGCGTTGCTGTTGCACGGCAATATAGGCCGCCTGCATGACTTCCTGCGTCAAATCGTCGATCGTTGCCGGATCCAGGTCAGAAAATTTTTTGCGCAAAAAATAACGGACACGCAGTGCGAGCTCACGGATCGTTTGATCCGTCCAATCCGGGTGAGGGCTCACTCTTCAACAATCCGCCTTAAAGTTCTCTCCACTGGTGTTCACTTTACTAGCGTAGCCTAACCGATACCAGTTCTCCAACGTCCCTGCCAGACGCGATCTGATAGGCCTACCTTTCACGTGAACCGTCATCAATCACCGGAAAGGGATGCAGCGAATTCAAGCCATCCTTGTTTAAATTCGAATCCCACTTCCCATCGGCAATTCGCAAGTGAACAAAAAATCATTCAAAACAAAATGCCAATGTGCGACCATGAGGCGGCTATCGTGTTCTCCCCGCACGATAGAAAAGGCTTATTGCCAAGGTAAACTCACCCTGTTTGGAAAGCAAGTAAAAATAAATCTCGTGAGCTCTTTTGCTCCAACCATACCATTAGTCTCCTGACCCAGCAAGACCTTGAATTTTTTCTGAACTATTTTTCACAAAAAATTCAAGATTTGATCCGGGTCGACGACTAAATGAACAAAAGATGAAAAAATACTGGACCCCAATGAGTTAAACGGAGTACATATATTCTATTCCATCGAATTCAAACTAAAAAGTGAAGTAAAATAACTAATCCGGGCATTCTTGCCCAGAAAGGAAACTTCAAAATGAAACGATTCATTTCGTTTATTTTACTTGGCTGGCTTTGCCTGTCGTTGGTGGCGTGCGGCATAGATGCGCCAAACGGGCCGCAAAAAGAAGCTGTGACTGCCGATACAGATCCACCACCACCGCCGCCGCCTCCTCCTGGTGGTGGTGGTGGTGGATGAGAATTGTTTGTTGCTGCTATATGCCAGCTTGGGTATGGCGTCAATGCCGCCCTCTTACTGCAGCAGGAGGGCGGCATCACATTTTCATGACGATGAATGCCGTTGAAGACGGCCCTGCGAGGCGCGCATTGCACCAATCAACAGTGCAAGCGAGATGATGGCGAGGAAAGGCGTAACATTGATGCTTTGTTGAAAACGAATGGCTTGGTCAACACCATAATATTGAAAGGCCGCCCAGAAAAAAGGATTGGGCTTTTCTCCTTCCAATAAAAACAGCTTCGCTTGCCGGAGAGCTTCGGCAGCACTTGCGCCGGCGTGCAAATGCGAATAAAATTGTTCCGCAAGTTTCGCGCTGGTCTCCGCGTCCGCCGGCCACAAGCTGCCAATGACACTCGGAATTCCTGCAGCTCGAAACGCTTGCACAAAACCTTGCAGACCCTCGCTATCGCGCAGAACTCCCGCCGCCGTGTTGCAACTGCTCAAAAATGCCAAACGGCCCTTTGGTAGATTCATTGCAAATATTTCGAAGGCATAAAGGCTATTTGCTCCGGCCAGGCCCTCGGCAAGAATGATACGCGACGACAAAGGATCGGCATTTTGTGCTTCACTATGGGCGGCAAAATGCAACACGGTATAAGGCATCAGTTCATTTTGCCACTTTCGCTCCGGGGTCAGGGCTGCGTTCATTATTTTAACCGCCGTGCTTCCCAGCGTTTGTTGAATAGCTTCGGTTTCACGCTGGGTTTGCAAAATATCTTGCGCGCCCACGCTGCCGTTATTACCGTCAGAGACGGCCGGGCCAATCGCTAAAACCATAGCAGGAATTTGTTCGCGCTCAGATGAGGCCTCAAATGCGGCTTGCAAAGAACTTGCATAGCGGAAGGCATAATTCTTGAGCATGAATCCCAAATTGCGATAGTCTTTGCAGACGGTATCCGAGGTTGCCGTTTCCAACAACAGCTCAAAGGGAAGAAAGTTCAAATGTTCATCGGGAACGATGAGCAGTTTTTTGCACGTGGTGTTTTCAACCTGGCGCGCCAAAAGCAGATTATAAATTTTATTGGCGGCTTGCGGCTCGTAGCGAAAAAACAACGGGGAAATAAGCTGCAACTGCTGTGAATCTTGCAATGCATATTTCAACGCCGGATTGACTTGGCACACAAGTGTCTGCAAGGCTGATTTCGAAATCGGTAAGTCATAACCGCGAAGCGAATCCCCCTCAACGGCAAAGACAAGCAGGCCGTCATTGCCGGCCAGGTAAACCAGCGCCATTTCTTCCTGTTGCTTCAGTTCCTTTTGATAAAAAGTCAAAGTCGAGCTAAAATGATCTTTCGCGCGATCTTGCGGCGCAATGCCGATTTTTTCCCACAGGCGGGTTTGTTGCAGTTCGAGATCGGCGATCTGCACGAGTAATTTCGTCTTTTTATCATCAGCAGTGGAATCAAACTCAGTAAGCGAAGTGAGCTGTAAACGTTTTTCTAAAAGCAGGCTATCAAATTTATTTTCCTGCCAGCGCAGACTATCCACCATGCCAACATGAGAGAGCAAGCTCGCGCGTTGCAATCGCCGCCGCACAATTAAATCGCGCATCTTTTCAGCGACTTCGAGCGCCTGCGCCGGTTGCTGCAAATGAACATAAGCCCGGCTGAGCGAAAAAAATAATTCCTTTTCAAAAGCCAGAAACGGAGAAACCGTTCCGGTGCTTTCAGAAAAAACGCGGCGAGCAATCAAGCCCGCGCCTTCATTCAGAATCTTCACTGCCCGCTGATAGTCGCCCTGCGCCAGCGCGATGCGCCCTAAACCGTTGGAGCTTTCAATCATCGAATCATAAACCTGGGTCTCGGCGCTTAATTGTTTCGCCTCTTCGAAATGTTGTTTTGCCTTGATAAGGTGAAGCTGGTGTAACTCAGTTTCAGCCAATAGCACAAGCGCACTTTGAATACTGGGTTTCAATTGCGCCTGTCGGGCTAAACGCAACGCGGCAACTGCAACTTTCTCGGCTACGCCCCACTCGCCGGTTTTTTGTGCCAGCGCCGATTGGTTTAGCATAATGTTACACTGCAAGTCAACCAAATCGCTCTTTTGGGCGAGCGCTAACGCTTCTTCATAATATGCCTTAGCTTCATGCCAGCGCTGCTGTCCCGCTAAAGAACTGGCGAGACTGCTCAAGTAAGATGCTAGAAAAAATTGTTGCTGATATTTTCGACCATACGTGACAACTTCGTCAAAATAAAGCTGTGCTCTTTGGTATTCACCCAAGACTTGATAGACCAAAGCCAAATTATGCGCCATAAGTTGGCGATTGCTCGCACTCTTTAAAGAATCAGCCATTTCATAAGCCTGCGTCCACATCTGTATGGCCTTTTCATATAAACCTTGCCTTCGATAAACATCGGCGACGTAATGATACGCTTGCATTTTGCCATATTCATAATTTAATTTTTCTGCTAATTCTCCCGAAAGTTTTGCATACACCAACGCCTCCTGTAATCGGCCCTGCCGCAGGCGGATACCGGAAAGTGTTGCAGCCAGTTCCGCCTGTAAATTAAGATCTCCCGTAGCAACACTTAATTGTTTAACGCCGGTTAACAATGAATCGGCTATATTTAACCGCCCTTGGCGCATATAAATATGGCCTTTTAAATTTAAAAGCTGGCCTTCGCCGTCTCTGTCATTGATCTGCTGCGAAGCCAGCAAACCCTGCTCGACAGCCACATGCGCCGAATCGAGCTTGCTCATGAACATAAGTTGGATTGCCCAGCGAAAGTACAGGCGCCAATTTTTATGGCCGGCCGCAATCAAGCGCGCAAATTTTGCCGCTGAAACTTCGGGGCGTTCGCGGGAGGTTTCCCAATACGCTATGGCAAATTGCGCCTGCCAATCATCAGGATTTTTCGCGACCCGGTTTTCCAAATCCGTGCGCACTTGTTGCTCCAGCCCATATACCGGCGCGAAATCGATCACCTTTTGGTGAATCGATAGAAACTGGGTGTGGTTCTGCACGGCTTTCCAGCCGTATTCAAAGGATTGCTTGCGATCGCCACGCAACTCGGCGAGAAAAGCCAGCGCGCTATAAACTTCGCCGGCAGGCGCGCCGCGTTTGAGTAAATTCTCAAAGAATGTCTGGCCTTTGTCAAAACTTTTTTCAAGTGCATAGCACTGCGCCAGGCGCCAGTAGGCGTTAAAATAAAAATCCTTTCCCATCAGCATCGTTGAAAAAAGACGCCGTGCCGTGGGATAATCACCCGCGCCCATCGCTTCAGCAGCGCGCCAGTATACGGGGGGCACTTGTTGCGCCCAAGCGGGAAACGACTCAATGCCCACAATGAGTAAAAAAATGATTGGCCAAGCAGAGTAGTAAACTCTTTTTCTCATACTTCAAGCAATTTTCCTTCTCGCGCCGGTTCCTTTTTGTCCAACAATTTGAGCATTACAGCCGTCTCGGTCGTCGGCAATTGGCAAGCGTAGTTTTCACAAATATACGCCGTGGCTTTGCCCGCAAGCGGCGTCAGAGATTGAATAAATGGCAAATATTGTCCGAGGTAATTTTGCCGCTCGCCGCCATCTGCCAGCGACAAAATTTTGTTGGGAATGAAACGTTCGTGCACAGCCCGCAACATCGCGCGCGTATCCGGCGCCTGCGGCTGGCCGGCAATAATGATTTGCTTCG
>CAYZFF010000185.1:0-8345 GCA_964477305.1 uncultured Cytophagia bacterium | reverse complement strand
ACCATTACGGTCACGTAGCCGCCGCCGATTTTCTCTTTGCCGATCAGCGTCACTTTGGCTGCTTTCACCATTGCATCCGCCGCCTCAATGGCACCAACCAGGCCGCGGGTTTCGATCATTCCCAGTGCATCCAGACTCATACTGACGAACTCCTTCCAGGCGTAGCCTTTTTCTGCTCAATGATACCGTTACCACCCGTTCAGTGATTGTGTCAAAAACATAATCAAAAAAAGCGTCTTTGTCAAACGGTTTTTCAATATATCTTTTTAAACCGATTCCCGCAAGTGTTTTTAAAAAACACTTGCTTCTCAAGCCGCTCTTTTATATATTTTTGGGTATATGGTTCCGGAAGCGTAAATAATGCCCAGCTTTATTTTTTTACATTTTTAATAAATTCAATTTTTATTACTCAGCCACTTTTAACCTTGCCTTGAAGGAGGCTAACGGTTCCATGCCGAGCGTTCGTGTGCGCGACAATGAGAGCTTTGAAAAAGCCCTGCGTCGATTTACCAAAGCCTGTGAGAAAACCGGATTAATGTCCGAAATCAAAAAACACCAGCATTTTGAAAAACCGAGCGAGCGCCGCAAACGCAAGTTTGACGCCGCGCGCCGCAAGCAACGCCGGCTGATGCGGCTGGAAAACCCTTAACGGCAAATTGAGCATGACGCTTTCCGAACAATTAAACGAAGATTATAAAGCCGCCATGAAAAGCGGCGACAAAATGCGCGTCGATACGCTGCGCCTGATACGCGCGCAAATAAAGCAGGAGCAAATCGACAAAATGCACGCGTTGTCGCCGGAAGAGGAAATGGCGGTGTTGTCCAACGCGGCCAAGAAGCGCCGCGAAGCCATCGATTCTTATCGCCAAGCCGGGCGTGACGATTTGCAGCAGCAGGAAGCCGCCGAATTGGCGATTATCTCCCACTATTTGCCGCAGGCACTTTCCAGCGACGAGTTGGCAAAAATCATTGCCACCGCCATTGCGGAAACGGGCAGTACCACCGCTGGTGATTTGGGCAAAGTGATGGGAAAAATCATGCCGCTCATTAAAGGCCGCGCCGACGGCAAAGTGGCGCAGCAAATGGTTCGCGAAAAACTGGGCGGCTGAGTCACGCCGGTTTACGCCCGCCAACACCTTTCGATTCCAGCAGGTAAAACAATTTTATGGCCGTCGAAATCAGCTACGCCGATTTTACCATCATCGCCGTTATGATTATTTTCGGATTTGAGGGTTATCGTGGAGGACTTTTTAACGGCATTTTAAGTATCGGCGGACTGCATTTTGCCCTTTTCGTCGCCGTCATCTTACTGCCGCTGGCCGCCAATTTTTTTAACTTTGTTATTGAGTTGCCGGCGAATATCAGCGTGGTGATGGGGTTTGTCACTATTTTTGTTGCCTGTCTTTTGCTTTACGCTTTCGTCGCCGAGTGGCTTCGCAAAATCATCAAAATGGAAGTGGTCGATTGGTTCAACCGTTTGACCGGCACGTTGATCGGTTTGTATAAAGGCCTCATTACGGCCAGCCTATTGGCGCTGGGTTTTTCGCTTTTGCCGCCCGCGGCCGTGGTACAAAGTACGGAAAACAACAGCACCTTTATGCGCCCGGTCAAATACGTCGCGCCATTTACCTACAATATTTTTCGCAAGCTTTACGCCAATACGCCATCCTTTGAAGATACCCTAAAAAACGCCTATGCGCGCATGGAAAAGGAGCCGGATGAAATGGCGCAGGTTTTGATCGACGAATTCCACAACCGCTATTTGCGAAAGAATGTGGACAAAAAGCAGTAACGCATACCCCGATTTTTTATTTTAAGGAAAATCCCATGAACACCGTCGGGGTTTGGCTTTTGTATGTATCCAACTAATGATCACAGGCTTCATTTCAGTAAGGACGAGACGACTGTCGCGCCTGCTTACCCCCATGTTTCACATCCTTCTCCGGATCAACCTGACTCGCCGTTTAGAATTTCTGTACGTGAACCTCACGACGCCACCCAACTTTTAGAGTTTGAAAAAATTCTCGACCAAATTGCCGGTGTCGCACTCTCGCCCATGAGCGCGGAAGAGATTCGCGCGCTGCGCCCGCTTTCTGATCGGCAGCAGATTCAGCAACGGCTCGATGAGCTTACCGAAATGCGCGCCATTTTGGATTATGATGAGCCGTTGCCATTGAACGGCAGCGCCGATCTGCGGCCGGCGTTGCAACATCTGCGCATCGCCGGCCGTACGCTGGATATTCGTCAGCTTATTGACCTGGCGCAGTTTCTCGGTTCCGCTCGCCGCGTTCGCGGTTATGTGTTGGCCCGTCGTGAAAAATATCCGCTGCTCGCCACGATCACCCAACCGCTGACGCCAATGCAAGATTTGGAAACCGCGATTGAGAATGCCATCAGTTTCACCGACGGCAGCGTGAAAGATTCCGCCAGCCCGACACTCGGCCGTCTGCGCAAAGAAATTCGCCGCGCGATGACGGAAACGCGCGACCGCTTGCAGAGTATGCTCAAAAAACTCGCCGCCCGCGATATGCTGCAGGAAGAAATCATTACCATGCGCGAAGGCCGGCTCGTGCTCATGCTCAAAGATGAATATCGCCAGCGCGTTCCTGGGCTTGTTCACGATGAGTCGGCCAGCGGCCGCACGCTCTTTGTCGAGCCGATGGAATCTGTGGAAATGAACAATCGCATTCGCCAATTGCAAAGCGCCGAACGCGAAGAGATTGAGCGCATCCTACTGGAGCTTTCGAATCGCCTGCGGATGAACCTCGCCGGCCTGCAAACCAACTTCACTCGACTTGTTCAAATTGATGTCATTCACGCCAAAGCGCAATTTTCGCGGCAGCTTGATTGTTATGCGCCGCAGTTAGATGCGCACGGCATTCTGAAACTCGTCAAAGCCAAACACCCGTTGTTGCTGCTCACCGCGGATCGCCGTAAAGGCCGCGATAGCGTCGTCCCGCTCGATCTGGAGTTGGGTGGTGAGACAGTAACTCTCATTCTTACCGGCCCGAACGCCGGAGGCAAAACGGTTGCGCTAAAAACTGTTGGTCTGCTGGCGTTGATGACCAATTGCGGTTTGCATATTCCCGCCCAACCCGACAGTCAGATTCCCATTTTTTCCCAGCTCTTTGTCGATATCGGCGACCGGCAATCAATTGAAGACGATTTGTCGACTTTCACTTCGCATATGGCGCGCGTCGTGGAGATCTTGCGACAAGCGCAATCCGGCGATTTGGTGTTGATGGATGAAATTGGTTCGGGCACGGATCCGGAAGCCGGCGCGGCCTTGGCTATGGCTATTTTACAGGAACTCACGCAGCGGCGTTGTATGACGATCGTTACCACACATCACGGCGCGCTCAAAACTTTTGCGCACGAAACGCCCGGCGTGGCGAACGGCTCAATGGCATTTGACGGTGACACCTTACGTCCAACCTATCAATTCCGTCCCGGCCTGCCTGGCGCGAGCTATGCGTTTGAGATCGCCGAACGCCTCGGTTTGCAAACCGAGGTGATTGCGGCTGCCAGTCAATTCGTTGGTCAAGAAAAAGGCAAAATTGAACATTTGCTCGCCGAACTTGATCAGAAATTGACTGAGCAACGCGAGACGGCGGAGAGGCTCAAACACGAAGAGGCGCGTTTCACCACGATGGCGCAACAATATGAAGAGCGGCTGGCGGCCTTGAAGGCGCAGGAACGCGAGCGCAAACAAAAAGCGCTGGCCGAGTCCGAAGCGATCTTGCAGCGTGCCAACGCCGCCGTGGAAAAAGCCGTGCGCGAAATTCGGGAACAAGCGGCAAGCCGCGAAGCCATTCAAACGGCGAAAAAAGAGCTGCTGGCGGTGCAGAATGAAATTGGGAAGGAGAAACGCGAGACGATAACGAATCCGGCAACAGCGCCGGCCCAACCTTTACAAGAGGTTCGCCCCGGCATGAAAGTTAAGTGGTTCAAACAAAATGCCGTGGCGACAGTATTAGAAGCGCCGGATTCTTCGCGGCGCGTGTTGGTGGAAGTCGGGGCTTTGCGGTCGCGGGTGCCGCTGACGGAATTACAATTGCATGACGGGCCGTCGCCGCAAAAATTAGAAGCGCTTGCCAAAATCACTCATTTCGAAACGCCGGCGACACTGCCAGAAATTGATTTGCGCGGCCGCCGGGTAGATGAAGCCCTCGTCACGGTCGATAAATTTTTAGATGAAGCTTTGCTGGCCGGTTGGAATGAAGTCCGGTTGTTGCACGGGAAAGGCACCGGCGCGCTGCGCCAAAATATTTGGAATTTTCTCAAAAAACATCCGCAGGTCTTGCGGTTTCACGAAGCGGCGATGGGAGAAGGGGATTATGGCGTGACGGTGGCGGAATTAAAATAAAAAACCAACGACGCGAGGCTGGCTCAACCCCGAAAGCTGCCGCCTAATTCGAACCGTTGGTTATGCAAAATTGACATATCGCTGCATAAAATAATCACACCGTTTTAACGGTGAAAAATCAATAATCGTGTATTTGCTGTGTCTTGGCTCACCGCATATTTCGATGATTCTTTGTGTTTACGTAATTTGATACGAACCGCATTCGTGTACGCATATAATTCTTTTGCGTCTTTGGCTTCATGTGCGAGGTCAATCACCAAAACATCATCTTTTGATAACGATGGTAAACTATCAAAAATTTGTTTATATAATTTACTGTATTTTCCCTTTCGTCCGCGTAATGTTACGTTGCCGCGTCTTTCTACAGAGAATCGCATGATGTGTGACCTCCTTTAAAATATTTAAACCGGTTTTTGGTAACAAATTTCTTTCTTATTATATTAAAGCTTTTTTTCACCATTTGCAAGAGTTTTTTAAATGAGTTATCAACCGTTGCTGGAAACGGCGATTGCCGCCGCGCATGCCGGCGGCGCGGCGCTCATGGCCCTGGCCGAACGCCGCACGACCTTGCGCATCGAAGTCAAAGCCGAATCTGATTTTGTCACGATTGCGGATCGCGCCGCCGAAGAAAAGATTGTGCAACATATTCTCAGCGTATTTCCCGATCATCAAATTCTGGCGGAAGAACAAACCCATGCCGCGCCGGCGCGGGCCGACCTCGCTTCGGCTGCGCCCGTGCAATGGATTATCGATCCACTCGATGGCACGACGAATTACATTCACGGCGTGCCGAATTTCTGCGTTTCGATTGCCGCCAAACAAGGCGAGCAGGTGGTCGCGGGCGTGGTTTGGGATCCGGTGTTGCGCGAGCTTTTTACGGCGACAGCGGGCGGCGGCGCGTTTCTGAATGGCACCTCGATTCATGTTTCCTCGAGCGGGCGGCTGCGCGACGGCTTAATTGCCACCGGCTTTCCGTTTCGCGTCCGGCATCTACTCGATTCGTATTTTCGCATGTTTCAAGGCTTTTTAACGAACGTGCGCGATCTCCGCCGTTTCGGCGCCGCAGCGATTGATCTCGCCTACGTTGCCGCTGGGCGCTTCGACGGCTATTGGGAATACGCCTTGAATCCGTGGGATTTTGCCGCCGGCATCCTGCTCGTCAAAGAGGCCGGTGGCGAAATTAGCGGATTTGATGAGCATGACAACATCTGGGAAACCGGAAACATTCTGGCCAGTAACGGCAAGCTGCATCCGGCGATGCAAGATATTATTTTGAAGACAAAATAATAACAGCAAAGGCAAACGACTTGGGGCGAAACCATTAGATTTTTTAAATTGTTTGTCCATAATGGTTTTGCCTGAAAAAACTCTTCACAGTGTAAAAAGTTTCAGAATAATACAGTAACATGAACATAAAAAGACTCATAACCGGATTAATTGCACTAACCTTAATTTGCGCTTGGGCGCGTTATTCGTGCCCTTATCCGGAATTGGCGGAGATTGTCGCCAATCCGGCAAAATATTCCGGCCAGCGGGTGGCCGTTTTTATCGAAGCCCGGGTCACCGCGCAAACAGCGGAGGGTTTTATACTCAATCAACGCGGCACGCCTTTGCAAGTTCACACCGCTATCAAAAATGCGCCGCTCAATGAGTTTGTGGCCGTGGCCGGAATTTTTCAGCCGCCGAATTCGCTGCATGCCGATGCCGTGCATTTGGCGCAAGGCCGGCGCTGGAAAATGGCCGTGTCCGTGCTTCCGGTTTTGGCGCTCGTTGTTCTATTGCCGCTGGCGCTCAACTTTGACCGCCAAACGCGATCATTCATCTTGCGCCGGGGCAATTCTCTTTAGCTTTTTTAGCATTTTTCTTTTTTTATTTTATTCTGATGCCTGATTTACTCACACACGCCGCGGCCGCGCATTTGGCCGCTCGGCGCTGGTTTCCCCGGCCGGCAGCGATTCTGTTCACCGTCGGCACGATGTTGCCGGATGTGTTATCGCGGCCGTTTTACATTATTTTTCCCGCGTTGCATTGGTGGGTGATGCCGTTGCACACGCCGGTTGGCATCGCGCTTGTGTGCTGGATGCTGGCGGGGCTGTTTAGAATGGAAGATCGCCAAACGGTCGGCTTCGCGCTCTTTGGCGGCGCGGTGTTTCATTTCCTGCTGGATGCGCCACAACAGCATGTGGCGGCCGGTTATTTCTGGCTTTTTCCGTTTTCGTGGAAAACGTACGAATGGGGCCTGTGGTGGTCGGAAGATTCGGTAAAGATTGTGCCTTTTGCGGTTGTACTCGTGGCAGTGGTGGAAGGATTTATTTATCTTCGCACCGTCCGGCGGGGAAAAGTTAAATAACAGCGTTGATTTGTTTCAGGAATATAGCGCTTGAATGATAAACAAAGATTGCATTCTTTGAATAAGTTTTTGAGGGAAGTTTTTACAAATCTATATAGCGTTTCTTTACAGGAAAAATAAGATTAAATGGCTCGTAGTGCCTGAATGTTTATAGCTCGTATAGTTTCATCATCCCCAACAAGCTCCATGGGGGCGACAGGTTGAACATTCCGCTCCTACGGAGCTCGCATTTGAGCCAAAATAGAGTTCTATAAACATTTCGCCCCTCTGGGGCTGTTTACGAGTGCCGTTTAAAGAACTTTCCCATTTCAAGAGTCTGTTATTACTAAACTATGTCCATCTTAAACTATCGTGGTGTCGGCCGTTTCAAGAATTTTTTATTTATCAGCGCCATTCTGATTATTTTGGCGCTTTTATGGTATTCGCAAAAAATCGTTAACGGCCTGCGCAACGAGGCGCGGCAGATTCTGTTATTTTATACAAAACTCTACGCCCGGGCGGCTTCGGAAGCCAGCGATACCGATCTCAGTTTTATTTTTGAGCAAATTATTCAAGGCACGGATTTTCCCATTATTCTCTGCACGGAAAATTTTGAACCCACCACCTGGAAAGGCATTGACATTCCCGCGGATTCTTCCAGCTCGCCGGCAGCGCGGGCGCGCGTGCAGCAACTCGTCGAATCGATGCGCGCGGAGATCGATCCGATTCCACTCACCTACACCGATCCGCAAACCGGCCAATCGCGCGTGCTGAGTTATTTGATCTATGGTGATTCCAAACTGATCAAACAATTGCAACTGCTGCCGTATGTGGAAATCATGGTGGCTGGGATGTTTATTCTCGTGGGATTCTGGGGCTTCAACAGCATTCGCCGCAACGAACAGCGCCTCATTTGGGTGGGCATGGCCAAGGAAACCGCGCATCAACTCGGCACGCCGATCTCGTCACTGCTGGGCTGGATTGAATTGTTGCGCAGCCGCACCAGCGCGACGAACGGCGACGGCACGCTCAATGAAATGCAACGCGACGTGGAACGCCTCGGCAAAGTCGCCTCGCGTTTTTCGCAAATCGGCTCGCACGCCGATCTGAAGGAGCAAGATATCGTTCCCTTGATTGAAGACATTGTCAAATATTTTCGCCGGCGGTTGCCGCAAATGGGGAAAGAAGTTCATTTGGAAATTCTCAACCCTGCGCCCGAGGAAATTCGGCCGGTGGCAATTAACCGCGATCTTTTTGAATGGGTCCTGGAAAATTTGATAAAAAATTCGCTCGACGCCATTGAGAAACCGAAGGGCGAGATCGTGCTCGAGTTAAAACCGGCGCTCGACCCGCAGCATCGGCTAACGCTTGATATTCGCGACAATGGCCGGGGCATCGAGCCCGCGATCCGAAAAAATGTTTTCAAGCCCGGATTCAGCACCAAAAAAAGAGGCTGGGGACTTGGCCTCAGCCTCGCGAAGCGTATTGTGGAAGATTATCACCACGGCAAACTATTTTTAAAAGAAACCCGGGTCGGGGAAGGCTCAACGATGCGGATTGTGCTTTAGCTTCTCGCGTTACCGCGCCGCCGGTGAGGGGTTTACCAGGGGTATGAAAAAAATCTCCGCCACAGTTTATTTCAAATAGCGT
>CAYZFF010000184.1:0-8394 GCA_964477305.1 uncultured Cytophagia bacterium | reverse complement strand
CGACGTCACCTCAACGCGTTTGGTTGAAACTTGATCACCGGCGGTGGCGCGCACTTCAACCGGCAGGCGAAAGCCTTCATCACGCCAACGGATCTCCAGCTCCGTCGAGGCATCGGGTTTGCGAAGGATTTTGTATTCGAGCGTCGGCGGTTTGGCGGTGTAAAGATATTGCTGGAAAAACCATGTCAAATCCTGTCCGCTCTGGCGATTCACCAGATCGATAAAATCCTGCGAGACGACACGGTTTTGTAACGTGTAAGCCGGGTCAGTCGCAAATGTTTTCAGCGTATTCAACAGCAGCGAATCGCCGATGAGAAAACGCAGCGAATGCAGCACCACTGCGGCTTTGGCGTAAATGTCGCCGTTGTACGACTCACTCGTCGTTGCGTCGCGCTTCGGTACAATCGGCTGGCGATTCGCAATTCGCCGGCGCAAATTTTCTTTCACATATTTGTGATACGCTTCGCTGCCGAATTTATCGTAGAGAAACAGCGCTTCGGCATAACTGCAAATGCCTTCGTGAATCCAAAAATCCGCCCAATCTCGCACCGTCACTTTGTTGCCCCACCATTCGTGTCCCATCTCATGCAGCATTAGCCAATCGTAACCATATTCATTGTTTTGAAAATGATTGCCGTACGCATTGATCGTCTGATGCTCCATGCCGAGATAATACGTGTGCGCCAACCCGAACTTCTCTTTAATCCACGGATACTCGCCGAAATATTTGGCGTAAAAATGTAAAAACTCTTCCGCCATTTCCACCAGCGCCGGGCCTTTGGCCGAGTCGGATTTCAAAACATAAAGGAGAATGTCCATTTTTCCCGTGGTGCCGTGATAAGGCCGTCGCACCACGGCATAATCGCCGATATTGATTGAAACATTGTAGTTGTTGATGGGATACCACGATTTCCAACGAAACGTCTTCCAGCCTTTTTGCGCCGGGACAATGGCTTGCAGCAAACCATTGGTGGCGCAATAAAGCGAATCCGGAATCGTGATGTTGATGCCAACGCTGTCCGGCTCATCGCTCGGATGATCTTTGCACGGCCACCAAATTTTCCCGCCTTCGCCCTGACATGAAACGCCGATCCACGGCTTGCCGTTGACGTCTTTGCTCCAATTAAAGCCACCCTGCCACGGCGGTCGCGCGGCCACCGGCGGGTTGCCCGCGTAATGAACACGAAAATTTGCGCGCGTGCCCGCTGTTAATTGTTCCGTCAGCGGTGCTTTGATTTTGTGATTTTGATGCGTGAACGGCAGCGGTTTGCCGTCGCGCTCAATTTTGCTGATCGTGTAAAAATTAACGAGATCAAGTTCGAGCGAGTCCATCGCCGGAACCGTGCTTTCAAGCAGAATATCCACGTAGCCGGAAAGGTGCTGCTTAGCCGGATCGACTTTGAGATTCAGCTCATAATATTTGACGTCGTATTTTGCTTCGTTGGCCGTTAGCACGCCGCCGGAAGCAAACGTGCCGAATTGGCGCGCAGATAAAATGGTTGGCAGCGCCGCAATCAAAAGCGCGGCCACAAAGTTGCTGAAAAAACGTATTGATTTTTTTTGCATCGGGCTTGAGTTGTTATTGGGTTCGAAATAATCTTTAGCGATTTAAGCAAGCCATGAATATTGGATTCCCCCTCAACGTATCGTCAATCCGCCATAAAGATAGCCTCCATTCAGCGACACGTTCACCTGCTGTGCTTTGTCTTTCGCGCGCAGCAGAAAAATTTCCGCGCCGAGCATCAGGCCGACACGCTTACTGAGCATAACACGGCCATCAAGCAGGAAAGTCACCGGCAAAAATGCACTCACCTCGATCTCTTCCGCGGCGGCCGAATCCAAAAGTTTGTGTAAAAATGGCTGATACTTGATTCCGCAGGACGCTTCAAAATTTTTGCGGGGGAACAAACCGGCCATCACATAAAAGTTATAATTGTGCTCGAACAGAAAATCAGCCACTTCGTCATCATCAGCATTGTTAATCGGAATCGTCAACAGCAACAAATTGGTCTCGCCGCCGATGCCCCAATGAAACACTTCGGTGCCGGGAAGTTCGACGTACACGCCGACTTGGCCGTCGGCGCCGCCGCTGAGCTCGAATCCGATATTTTTTTTGCGCTCCCAACCATAACGCAATTTGATATCCCACACAAGCTCGTCGCCAAATTCAGTCGCTTCGGTGACATCGCTGCCGGCTTCATCGGTCGCTTTCGCGCTGGCGTAGGTTCCTATGACAGCGCTATCCAGCGACAGGCCCGAATCAATTTTGGCGCGGCGCAGAGAGGGCGCGCATTGCTGCAGGCCGAGGCTCAAAACAGAAAACATTATTGCAATCACAATTCGCTTGAACATACTTGCCTCCGGCTTGAAATAGGGCGGCGCAACTCAATAAAACGTTTGCAAAGCCGAAAGTCAAGTGAATTTTGCGCGGGCCGGGCGGTCGTAGGAGCGGCGATAAGGCGCTTAACACATTCTTAACATTGCCTTAATTTTGTTGTAATGCCGAAACCTTATCTTAATTTCAGTTCATCATGTCGAATTGCAGTCTTTGGTCAGGAGATTGCAAAATTAATAAAATCACCCTTACTCCACAACTCAAAATTTTTTGTGCTCATCTCTTGCGCCGGGGGTGAAAATGTATTATCTTGTGAGCCGGAAAGGAACAGTCTATTATCAGCACACATGAACAAAAATCTGAGCAAACCTCAAGAGAGTTGGTTATGACGTCGTACTTCGAAGAAAGTCTGCAGCGCGGCATTGATTTGATCCGCAGCAAAGTGATTGAAATGGGCAATCTCGCGGAGAGTGCTTTGCAGGGCAGCTTGCAGGCGCTGATCGAGCGCAACCGCCAATTGGCATATTCCGTTATTCTGCGGGATCAATATATTGACGAATTGGAAAAGGAGCTAGATCGGCTCTGTCTCGAATTTCTGGTGCGCCAACAACCGGTGGGTGCGCATTTGCGCTTCGTCTTTGCGACCATCAAAATCAATAATGAGATGGAACGCATTGGCGATTACGCCGAAAGCATCGCGCGGCATTTTCTTCGCATCAACGCGCTGGAGCCGCATCCCTCGTACGACAAATTCGTCGAGATCGCCAATATCGCGATTCCGATGTTGCGCAATGCCCTCAAAGCTTTTGTCGAGCAAAATGCCGAGTTGGCGCGCGCGACCACGGCGCTGGAAGATAAAGTCGACGGCATCCGCAACAGCATTCACGAGGAGTTGGTGCATCTGCGCGAAGAAGGCAAACTGCCGCTGGGCATGCTCGCGCCGCTGATGATTATTGCCAGCCGGTTCGAGCGCGTCGCCGATCAAGCGTGCAACATTTGCGAAGAGGTGCTGTACATGTGCACCGGCGAATACATCAAGCACAAAGGCGGCGAAGTGATTCGCGTGCTGTTTGTCGATGACGGCAACGCCAGCACAAGCCAGATGGCCGAGGGTATTGCCAGTTCGCTGAATCAATCGAAATTTGTTTTCAGCAGCGCCGGTGTATCACCGCGGTCGATTGATGCGCGCACGGTGCGATTCCTGATGGACAAGGGCGTCGATATTTCGCGCCAGACCTCGAAATATCTCAATCAAATTCCGAATCTCGATCATTATCAGGTCATCGTCGCGCTCAGCAAAGAAGCGCGGGTGGCTTTTCCGCCGGCGCCGACGAAAACGGTGAGCATCGACTGGGAAATCGATGATCCCGCGAAGGCCGAAGGTTCCGGTGAAGAAGTGCGCGCGGCGTATGAAAAGGCGTTTAAATTTTTGGAAACCCACATCCGGGATCTTGTCGGCGCGATTCTCGGCGATGAAATGAATGAATAAGTTTAACTATTTTTATCGAGGAGCAAGGAAATGTTAAAGAGAATAAAGTTTGTTTCGATATTAAGCGCGCTGGTCGCGTTGTCGGCGCTGCTTTTACAAACCGGCTGCGGCAAAAAAAGCGACAACGGCGATAGTCAAACGCCCGCTGAAAAAGTGAGCATTCAGAATCAAGGCTCGGACACGATGGTCAATCTCGCGCAGGCGTGGGCCGAAGCGTACGCTAATGTCGAGCCGAACGTTTCCGTGGAAGTTTCCGGCGGCGGTTCGGGAACCGGCGTCGCGGCGCTGATCAACGGCACGGTCGATATCGCCAACAGCAGCCGCAAATTGGAAGAGAGTGAGCGCGCGAAGGCCGCCCAAAACACCGGCAAAGAACCGCAAGAATACATGGTTGGATATGATGCGCTCGCGGTTTTTGTTCATAAAGACAATCCGATGGAAGAGATCACTCTCGAGCAGCTTGCTGCGATTTACAGCGCCGATGGCAAAGTCACGAAGTGGTCGGAGCTTGGCGTGAAGAATACCGGATGCCCCAACGATGAAATCATCCGCGTCAGCCGCCAGAACAATTCCGGCACCTATCATTATTTTCGTGAAGCCGTGCTGGGTAAAGGCCACGATTTCAGGCTGGGCTCGGTCGATATGAACGGCTCTAAAGATGTCGTTGAATTGGTGAGCAAAACGCCGTGTGCGATTGGTTACAGCGGCATGGGATACGCGACTGCAGACGTCAAGATGTTACGAGTTGCCAAGAAACCAGGCGATCCTTCTTACGCGCCTTCGATTGAAACGACACTGAATCACACGTATCCGATTGCGCGGCCGCTCTATATGTATACTCTCGGTGAACCGAGCGAGCACTTGAAAAAATATCTCGACTGGATTCATAACGACGCCGGGCAACAGATCGTCAAAGAGAGCGGCTATGTGCCGTTGCCGAAGGACGGCAGCATGGAAAGTGGAACGCCCGCAAAGGAATAAATCAACATGGCCGACAAACGCCGCGTGGGAACTTTGGCGGAACCGATTATTGAAGGACTGATTCGAGTCTGCGGCATCAGCGCGATTCTGTTTGTCCTCGGCATTTTTTTCTTCGTGTTCCGCGAAGGCTCGGATTTTCTGATTAATAAATTGGATATCAAACAATTTCTGACCAGTCAGGAGTGGTATCCGGATTCGCCGAGCAACAAGCGCTACGGCGTGCTGGCGTTGCTGGCGGGAACCGCCAGCGTCACGATTTTAGCGATGATGATCGCGGTGCCATTTGGTTTGGGCGCCGCGATTTTTATTTCAGAATTTTGCAGCGCGCGTCTCCGAGAAACATTCAAGATCGTCATCGAATTGCTGGCCGCGATCCCCTCCGTCGTGTGGGGCTTCATCGGCTTGACGGTGATGAATCCGCTCATTATTGAAATCTTTGACGCGCCGATCGGACTCAACGTTTTGAACGGCGGCATCATCCTCGCGCTGATGAGCGTTCCCATTATTGTCTCCATCGGCGAAGATGCGCTCAAAGCCGTGCCAGATTCATATCGTGAAGCATCGCTGGCGCTGGGCGCGACGAAATGGCAAATGGTTTATCGTGTGCTCCTTCCTGCCGCCAAAAATGGCCTGCTCGCCGCAGCCTTGCTCGGCGTTGGGCGCGGCGTCGGCGAGACCATCGCCGTGCTGATGGCAACAGGACACGCAGTGCAAATTCCCAATAGCTTTCTCGATCCGGTGCGTACATTGACTGCCACCATCGCCGCCGAGCTTGGCGAAGCGCCGGTGCGTTCGGATCATTATCAAGTTTTGTTTATCATCGGCATTCTCTTGTTCTCGATTACGTTTGTAGTCAATTTAGTTGCCGATTTGATCGTTAAAGGAATTAAAGGAAAATAAAACTTGTTTACCGAAACTGCATTAGTTCGAAAAAAGCAACGCACCGAGGCCGCGGCAAAAGTTATTTTTTTTCTCATGGCCATTTTAATGATCGCGCCGTTGCTCATGATTTTGTTCTATCTTTTTTATAAAGCGGTTCCGAGTCTCTCCCTCGATTTTCTGTTGACCAATCCGAAAAACGGCATGCGCGGTGGCGGCATCTGGGCGCCGTTTCTCGGCACGATGTATTTGGTCGTCATCTCTCTGCTCATTTCAGCGCCGATTGGCGTTTTCGCCGCCGTGTATTTGAACGAGTATGCGCGAGAGAATTGGTTCACGCGTATCATCAATCTGGCGGTTGTCAACCTCGCCGGCGTTCCCAGTATCGTGCATGCGTTGTTTGGCCTCGGCGCGTTCGTGTTGTTTGCCCAGATGGGCCGCTCGATTCTCGCTGCCGCCCTCACGCTGGCGATCATGACCTTGCCCGTGATTATCGCCAGCACCAAAGAATCGCTTTCCTCGGTGCCGATGGCGTTTCGCGAGGCCTGCTGGAATGTCGGCGCCACGCGCTGGCAAACCATCCGTCATATCGTGTTGCCCAATTCCATCAGCGGCATCTTGACGGGCGTCATTTTGCAAGTCTCGCGCACCGCCGGCGAAACCGCGCCCATTATGTTTACCGGCGCCGTGTTTTTCAAGAAAATTTCGGAAGGCGACATTTTCGCCTACAATATTTTTGATCAATGTATGGCGTTGTCCATGCATCTCTTCACCATTTCGACGCAAGTGCCCGGCGTTCCGGTATCGACGCTGTATGGCACCGCCGTCGTTCTCCTCGGCACCGTATTGTTGGTTAATGTGCTGTCGATTGTCTTGCGCGTGTATTTGCGCGCGCGGAAAAAATGGTGATTTCGTTCCTGGTGGCTGGTTGCTGGTTACTGAATACTGTTAACAGATTGTTACGGAATGCAAAACTCTGAAAAAAAAATCGAAATTTCCAATCTGACGGTTAAATATGGCCAAGTCAATGCCATCAAGGGAATTTCGTTCGACATTTATAAAAATGAGATTATCGGCATCATCGGCCCGGCGCAATCCGGAAAATCTACGCTGTTGAAAGTGATCAACCGCACCATTGAATTTGTTCCCGGCGTTGCCGTCGGCGGCACGGTGAAGATCGACGGCGAAGACACCCAAAAGATGAAGAGCGTGCACGAGCTGCGCCGCAAGATCGGCATGGTTTTTCCGCTGCCGGTGGGATTGCCGCTGTCGATTTACGACAACGTTGCTTTTGCGCCGCGCATGGCGGGAACTCGCGATAAAGCGCAATTGGATGAATTGGTCGAACGTTGCTTGCGGCAGGCGGCGCTGTGGGACGAAGTCAAAGATCGCTTGGACAGCCTCGGCACTAAACTCTCCGGCGGGCAACAGCAGCGCCTCACCATCGCGCGCGCCCTCTCCCACCAGCCGGAAATTCTGTGTCTCGACGAATTTTCCATCGCCGTCGACCCGGTGACGACAATGCGCATCGAAGACGTCCTCAAAGAATTGCGCTATCACGTCACGATCATTCTCGTCACTAATCTCGTGCAACAGGCGCGTCGATTGGCGAATCGCACCGCATTTTTGTTTAACGGTGACTTGATCGAAATTGATCGTACCGACGTGATTTTTTCGGATAAACCTAAAGAACAAAAAACGTTTGAATATGTGAATGGTATTTTTGGATAGCGAATGAGCGACGACACCAAATACTGCATCGAAACCGACAAGCTCAATTTGTGGTACGCCAAATTTCAGGCGTTGATTAACGTCAGCGTGAAAATCAAGAACGGCATCATTACCGGCCTCATCGGCCCGTCGGGCTGCGGCAAGAGCACGCTGTTGCGCTGCTTCAATCGCGTCAATGAGCGCTACGGCTACGTCACGACCACCGGCGAGATCAAAATTCTTGACAAAAATATTTACGATCCCGATGTGTCGTTGACCGAGCTGCGCAAATCCGTCGGCATGGTCTTTCAGCGCCCGAACCCGCTGCCCATTTCGGTTTACGAAAATATCGTCTTCGGCATGCGTATTCACTCCGAGCGCAGCGCCTTAAAAAAATCTCAGCTCGATGAGATTGTCGAAAAATCTTTAACGGAAGTTTTTCTCTGGAAAGATCTGAAAGATAAACTGCACACAAAAGCAATCTCCCTTCAGCTCGAACAGCAGCAAAAACTCTGTATCGCCCGCCTCCTGCCGTTGAAGCCGGACGTCATTTTAATGGATGAGCCGTGCTCCGCGCTTGATGCCGAGGCCACTCGCGGCATCGAAGAGCTGATGTTCAGCATGGCGGGGCGCTACACCATCGTTATCGTCACCCACAACATGGCGCAAGCCCGCCGCGTCAGCGAAGAATGCATTTTCATGCTGCTCGGCGAGCTGATGGAACACAGTCCCACCACCGACATGTTCCTCACGCCGAGGAATCCGAAAACCGCAGAATATATTGAGGGAAGATACGGATGAGCAGCCCTTTGGATTGGTGAACAGTTGCAGCATTGAATTTCTGAAAACAACAGGTCCACAATCCATGAATTTACCTATCCCGCACTGATTCAAGTATCCACGAATCCATTGATCCAACCTTTCCCAATTGCATTACGTCACTAAGGGGCCGTAAAAAACAAAGTATCCATATGCAATTGTCATTCCGAGAAGCGACGAG
>CAYZFF010000183.1:0-8462 GCA_964477305.1 uncultured Cytophagia bacterium | reverse complement strand
CCGGCGTAATGGGAATAAAAACGATACGGCCCGACCCACGGAATCACCGCGAAGCGATGACCCTGCGTTTTGATATCCTGCAAGCAGCGCAATAATAAAACGCCGCCGACGCCTTTGCCACGCAGCGTCGGATCGGTACCCATCGGCCCGAACCAGCCGGTGTTAAAATTGTTGCCGTCGTACGCCGAAAAACCGATGAGGCGATTTTGCTGCACGGCCACGTGCAACGAAATCGGATAATTGAGCAGCGTGCGATCGACTTCCGGAATCCACGCTTTCCAATGGCGCTCCAGCAGCCGCATTAAATCCTCACGGTCGCCCATAATCCCGCGGCGTACTTCGATACCTTTCGTGCGCAGTTGTTCTTCCAGCGGCGCGGTGTTGAAATCGCGGCTGGCCAAATCGACTTCTAAATTCAGCGCTTCGGCAAAACGTTTGTACCCGTGATGCTCGAAAAAAATAATCGCGGCGGTGTAGCGCGGATCAAGTCCGGGCTGCAGATAATTTGGGTTGCTGTCAATCGCGCGAATATGCGAAACCCCGGCCTGCCACAACTTGGTTTCGATTTGTTGCAGCAGTTGCGTGCCGAAGCCGCGCCGCTGCATGGCGGGATCGATGGCGAGCAATTTGATAAAACCGACTTTATCCTCGCCGAAATGACGCGCAAGCCCCATGATGAAACCGATCAAGCGGCCCTGTTCTTCCGCCACCAGCGCCCATTCCGCCCGAAAATCAGGATCATCAAAAACTTTTTCTTCGAACAATTCCGGCGTCATCGGGTCCAGCGTGGCGCTGCGATTCCACAACGCCAGCACGACGTCCATATCGCTGTCGGCCAATTGACGAATCGTCATGGCATCTCCTCTGGTTTAAAATTTTTGGTTGCAATTTCCGTATACGAACCGGTGCGGCGCAACAGCGCGCGGTTGCGCGCATTGATCACCAGCCGCACCGGGAAAGTCATGTCGTTCAATACCGGCGCAAATTCGACGGAGGATTTCTCCGCGGAAGATGACACCCCCAACGATTTGCCATAGGCCCATTCGGCGCGCTCCAGTCCTGCCGTTTTCGTGTTGACCCACAGCGTGCCGGTGCGGTTATTGGCTAAAAAGCGCAGCACGTAATTGGAAGCGCCGTGGCTGCCGGTGGTTTGTCCGTCAATCATCACCTGGGCTTTCGCATCTTTTTTGATGCGCTGCAAAATTTCTCGAATTGGGGTGAGCAACGGATCGGCTGTCATCTCGCCTTTGCTCCGCGGCGCTGAGGCGATCTTCACCGGCGACACGTATTGTTTCGCCACCTCGGCTTTGCCCGTGGTCTGCCGCGCCACGAGCACGGCTCGAATGCTATCCGGGGTTTGTCTGATGTGCCAGTCTTCCGTTATCTGCGCGGAATCTTCTTTCATATAAAATGTGCTCGTCAGATGCAAATCGTATGAAAAGGCCGCCAATTGGCGCAGCGAGTCGTCCGTCGCAAACCGTGCCGACAGCAGTGAGAACAAGCGTTGCGATGAGGTTTGGGCCGAGGCGGCGACGGCCAATAAACCGGTGACGATCAGCATGAGTGAGGTAATACGATTTCGAAACCCAGCGGCGGTTTGAAAAGACAGAGGCACGATAGTCCCTTTGCGGTGGAATGAAGCAGTGAAATGGAGTTCCGTCATGGAAAGATTATTCGTCCTCGTCATTGCCCGGCGCCGGCTCGACCGTCGCACTCATCGAACCTTTGCAATGCGGAATCCGCCAGTCCGCGCCGTAGGCGTGAATTTGATCGCGCTTCAGTTCGGCGCGTTCTTTGGTGGTGGTGTCAACGATGACCCGGCCGGCCGCGTCGACTTCGCAGGCCATGAGAAAAGCACGCTCGCGGCTGTGGCCGAACAGCGCGGTCAACATCTCGATGACGTAATCATACGAATGGTCGTCATCATCCAACAGAATGACGTGATAACGTGGAATCGTCACAACGCGCGACCGCTGCCAAATTTCCGGCCGGCGTTTGCGAACGGGGATGGCGACATCAGACATAAAAACGCTAAAATTTTAAATCGTTTTAATTTTGCTGCTGTTCTCAATCTACACGAATAATGGGCGGCAGGCAAGAAAATAATAAAAGATTCTGGAAATTACAACGAGAAAATTTGGGGGCGGGAAAATCACGGCGGGATTGAGGCGGCGCTCAATTCGTGAAGCCGGCTATAACCAATCGGCGGTTGGTTGCTTTTAATTTCTCCGGCGTGACCACCTGTGAGGAAAAATGGGCGATTTTGCTCTGATGGTTCGTCCACCAATAAAGAACAAAGTTTTTGCCGGGGGCGAAGCCGTAAATTTCATCCATTTTAACCGGCTTGGCCGTGTCGGAATTGAGCCGATTCTTTTCGTGCGAGACCGGCGCCCAAAATATGGCGGCGAGAACCTCTTGCTCGAACGCGGCATAATAAATCATTTCGCCGGTTTTATTGACCAGCACAATTTCATCATTCGCCGGCGCCGGTTCCAAACCATGCGAACAGGCGGTGAAAAAAAACGCCGATAAAATAAAATGTAAATATTTCATCGAACGCCTCTGTAATATAGAGAGTGTTTGTTAACGCGGCTCATAAAGCACACTGAGCTTTTGTCCGACGGTATAGCCGTAAACATTGAGACGGATCGGCGCCAGGCCGCCGTAAAATTTCCGATATTGTTCAGCCATTGGTCGCAGATCAAAACAGAGTTTGGGCTGCAGCAGCGCCTCGCAAGCATCGCCATTGGCATGGTGTCGCAAATATAAATTCGCCTGCACCGGAAAAGATTCGGCAAACACGGACGGGCTCATGAACAGCGCATAATCGTGTGGTTGGCAGCCACCGGCATGTGTGATTCCCATAAACAACGTATCGGCGTTGATGGAAACCGTCTTTAAATCAAAATTGTCCAGCCGTATCGAATCGGCGGAAGCATCCGTAATTTTGATGGCAGGGCAAGGCGACGGCGGAGTCGGCTCGATGCCGGTTGGGCTGCACGATTGCAATCCAAGCAACAACGGCAACCATGCCATTGCGAATAATTTTTTGCGGCTCATTTTTTTAACTCCTGCATCTCAATCCACAATTCATCATCGGCGACGCCCGGGCTGTAATCGAAAGCGATTTTCTCCGGATAGCCGAAACGCGCATGGTATTCGATCTCCAGCCGAGCCGGATTTAGCGCCTGCGTTTCCTTAATCCACGTAAAAAGTTCATCGATGGTTTGATAATATTGCAACGTTTCCGTTGGCACCGGTAGATCGGTGGTGAGATCGATGCCACTCACGATGTTGTTGTCTTTGACCGTGAGCCTTACAAAACCGTGCGGAAAACGGCAAAAGCAAATGCGCTTTTGCTCAATAGAATAATTTTTCAAACCATAAGCTTGCCAACGTCCGGCCGGTTCGATTATCGCACTGAAATCCAACTGTGAAAATTCTTCGGTGTCACTTGGGAATGCCGTATGCTCACATGCTATTGACAGCATGAGAACGAATGCCGTGACAATTGTTAAAGCAAAACGAGATTTTATTGCGTTCATGGTTGAGTTGTTCTTATTTGTTTAAATTGCTGGCGGCTTCTTCGAGCCACCAGCAACATATTATCAATATCAACGCAACAACAACATCTTTCCGCGTAATGTGAGTGCCGGACTTTCGAGACGATACAGATACAAGCCCGAGCCAACCTGGCGCCCGGCCTGATTGCGGCCGTTCCAGTTGAGGCGATGCACGCCTGCATTCAACACGCCGTCGTGCAACACCGCGACTTCTTCGCCGAGTACGTTGAAGAGACGAATTTTCACGCGCATCGTTGCCGGCAGACCAAAAGCGATTTGCGTTTCCGGGTTAAACGGATTCGGATAATTGCCATACAATTCAACCGTCTGCGGAATTGGGGTTCCGGCTTCTTCAGCAATACCGGTCGTGGATTTCGGCGCGAGCACGAAATTCACCTCGAGCTTGCCGGGAGTCAATTCAACCGCTTTCGCTTCAGCAAAACGGTTGGCATCATCATTGTATTTGCTGCTGTAGTTGAGGTGGCTCGCGAGCAGACGATAAATGCCGGCTTCCACGCCAGTGATTTCATATTGGCCTTCAGCGTTGGTGCGAGTGAAAGCCACCGGCTGCCGCAGCTCATTGAGCACGTAGACATACGCATTGGCCACGCCTTTTTTGCTGCCGTCACTCACTTTGCCAATCACGCTCACGCCGTTGCCCGCGCGCGAATCGATGCCATCTTTGTTGCGATAAAAAATTTGCCGTAAAGCAAAATCAATCTTCTCCGCCGGCTTTTGTTCGGTAACCTGCACCGGCGTTGCTTCGCCGGGGTCGTAGGTGTTCTCATAAAATTTTCCAACGTAAGTCGGCGCAAAACTCATCACATAATATTCGCCGTCCGGCAGGCCGGTCATTTTATACTCACCGAACGGATTCGTCACCGCGGTGAAAAACATTTCCGATTTCGGCCAAACCAACGGCACAATCGTCGGACGCGCCATCACCATCGCGATTGGAATAAAGCCATCTTTCAATTCATCCATCACCCGGCCGGAGATGACGCCCTTGCCTTCGCGGCGCGGGCTGAGGCCAAAATGAATTTGCGTCGAATCGCCGCCGATGACCTGAATGGATTTCGCCAGCTCCGGCACGACGGCGTTTTCATAATATTCAAACGCGCCGTCGGCGTAAACCGCAATCAAATACTCGCCCTCGGGCAACAAGTCGAGACGATACTCGCCGAGATCGTTGGTCGTCGTATTCCAATTCCAAAAACCAATCGGCGCGCCGGTGTAATAATTTCTCTTCAGCGGGGAAACTTCGATATACGCGCGGCCAATCGGACTGCCATCGGCATCGGCAGTGACGCGGCCATAAATGCTGCCGTACTGCGGCCGCAGCTTGAGTTGAAAATCAATTGAGCCGACTTTTTCCGCATCTTGGACTGTGACCGGTGTCGCCTGCTCGCGCGTGTCGGCGAGTTTATACCACTGCGCGCCGAAACGCACCTCTTCCCAATATTGCGTGTGCACGAGATATTGGCCCGGCGGCAATTTTGGAATATAAAACTGCCCCAGGCTGTCGGTGCTGGCGCTTGCCCAGATTTTCCAACTCGGTTTGGTTAAATCGTCTGCCGGTGTGACTTCGACAAACGCGCCAATGAGCGCGCGCCCCGCATCGTTTCTGACGGTGCCGTAAATCACGCTGTTGCCCTGCACAATCGGCAATTGGAAATCGATATTTTTCAGATCAACATTTTTCTGCACCACCAATGGTTTGGCGCTGTCCGGCGTCGACACATTGGGATACCAGCGGGTTGCAGATTGCCAACTGTTGAAAGCGCTCGCGGAAACAATATATTCTCCCGCCGGCGCCTCGAGACGATAGCGGCCATTCAAATCCGTATTTGTGTAAATCCAAATTTGCGGCCGGCGCGACAAGGAATCGATCAACGTGTAACCTTGCACCGAAACCTCGGGCAACGGTTCGCCTTTCGCATTGGTCACGAGGCCGCTGATCGAGCCAGCCACGCGCGGCAAATCGAGCGCGAAATCAATGCTGGCAAGGGTTTTTTCTTCCTGCACATTGAGCACAGTCGCGGAATCCGGCGTGCTAACATTTTTATACCAACGCTGAGCGCGGGCCCACGGCGACCACGCTTCGGCGGAAATGATATACGCGCCGCTTTCCAATCCGGAAATTTTATACGCGCCATCCGCTTCGGTGATGGCCATGCCAAAACCTTTCCCGGACAAGGAGTCTATTTTGGCAAAATAACTTTGCACGATCGCGCCGCTGAGCGGGTTGCCGGATTTATCCATCACCTTGCCGGTGATCGCCCCACCGGCAGTGAGTGTGAAGTCAATATTTTTAGTTTCATTTGGCTCGACGACATTCACGAAATCGGGTTTTTCATGCAACCGGCGGTTGTTATAAAATTTCGCAATATAACCTTCCGCTACCGCCTGCACAATGTAGTTGCCGGTTTTAAGCGCTTCGAGGCGAAAGGCGCCGTCGCGTGCGGTCAAAACGTTGACAAAAGAAAACGGATTGTCATTGGAAAACGCCGACACATTAACGTTGGCAAGCGGCTGGCCCGAGGCATTCGTCACTTTGCCGGAGATCACGCCGGTGCCCGGTGAAATTTTTTGCAACTTGAAATCAATGCCGGTTGTGGTGTCGGACGCCACAACTTGCACCTGCTTCGCTTGTTCAAACGTCGCTGCTTGATTGTAATATTGTGTTTCGTAGCTATCTGCCTGTGCTATCACATAATAATTTCCAGGCACCAAATGCTCGATGAGATAACTGCCGTCGGGATTGACATAAGCAAATTCCTTCGAGGCGATTGAATCGGGATTGGCGGTAAAGGCAACAACGATAGCTTTGATTTGGCTCAACGGCATGCCATCACTCGTCGTCACGCGACCCGCAATAGCTTGCAATCCCGCTGCTCTGACGTACGAGATTGCTTTTGCAGCAGCCGCGCGCTGAGACGGCGATTGCTGTAAAAGCCGCGCCACTTCAATCGCGCGGTAAAGCTGCATAATTTTCGCGGAAGGCTTCGCATTGGCGTTTTGCGGAGTCGAAGCAAATGCTGCGTTGATAAAAAATTGCGGAAAACTCGACAACAATATAAGAAACCAGGCGGTCGCACCGATGATAACAACTTTTTTCATAGTCTCTCCATAAAATAAAACTTGAAACATGAATCTCGTACGTCTGCTATTTACAGCGGCTGTTTCTCAAACGGTTTTAGACTGTCGGCTTCGAACTTCTCGATGCCGTACTATTTCACTCCCGGCAATTTGCGTACATCCACCAGTTGATTCAATAAAATCAGGCCCGGATCTTCATTATTAAAATGACGGCGTTCGACGAGCAAGCGAAACTCGTCTTCATGCACTGGGCTAATCAGCATGTCAACATCAAAAAATTCGGCGCGCACATGAACGCAAGTGTCTTTCATGTCGAATTGCACGAGTAAGCGGCCCGTGCTCTCTTCCACTTTGGCTTGCGGCAATGGTTCGCAACCGTCAGTAACAACCGTAATGCGCAGCGCCCGCAATGTTTTGTCAAAACGCAAGCGCAATGAATCCGGCACCGGTTGATAGCCGGTTTGATCGTGTGACGTGGCTTTGATGGCGGCGACGTCAGTTTTGATATCTTCGTAAAGCGAAGTTCCCTGCTCCGGCGAACAAGCGGCGAGCCAGAGCGTTGCGAGCATACCCCAAGCTACAGTTTTAGCCACAAAAGCCGGCAGTGAGTTTTTCATCATATAATTTCACTATCTGGTTAAAATTAATTTTTTGACTTCGACTTGTTTTCCTGCTTGCAGGCGATAGAAATAAATTCCATTCGGCGCGGGCTCGCCCACAGCATTGGCACCGTTCCATACAGCAACATATTCACCGGCAGGTTGGGATTGCCGAATAAGTGTTTTAATTTCGCGGCCGAGCATATCATAAATACTCAAACTAACCGGCGTTGTGGCACCGAGGTGATAGCGAATCGTCGTGGTGTTGTGGTCAGCGGCTGGAAATGGATTGGGGAAGTTTTGGTGCAGCACAAAATTCCGCACGGTTGGAGCGTTTGGGTTTTCTGCAACTGCCGTCGGCAAAGGATTGCCGTTGATGATGGCGCTTTGCAGATTAAACTCGAACGGCGCAATGCCAAACTGTACTCTTTTGACCGGCCCGACATTGGGCGCGTACCACTCGTCCCAATCGTTGTCGGCGCCGGGAAATTTGAAATGAAAGCGTAAACAGTGGGTAAACGTGCCTACCGGCGTCTTGACGGTATCGGTCCGGCTTTGCAATTGCACCGTCCACGTCGCGAGCTTATTGGGCGCAATTACTGGCCAGGTGTCGCCAACCTTGGCGCCGAAATCGAGCCACACTTGCTCGGTGGTATCGATTGGCATATAAAGTTTGCCGTCGTCGTTCAACCGCAGCGCCACGTTGTTGAACTCGCGGAAATGTTCGAAGCGAAAATATAATTTGCCCCCGAGGCGCAGCGAATCAACGATGCTGTCTTTGTAGCGGATCTGCGTTTGTTTCTGCTGCAAAGTCCACGCGTTGCCGAGGGCCAGCGGGAAGCTCGCGGCCGTGGCGAGATATTTCAAATCATCCGTCGCCAATCGAGTCGGCCGGGTGCGAGTGCAAAGATAGGTGTGTAGTTTTCCGAGATTATCCTGGTAAGCATAAACGACATAAGTTTCACCAGTTAAAAATTCGTATCCACAAGCTGCGGAGTTGTTCGCCGTTAAAATTTCGCCCACGGCGCGGCGCTCACCTTTCCAAATTTTAGTGACGGAAAATTTCGCGAGACGCTGCCAGTTATCGCCAGCATCATCGAACGACACGACTTTACCCATGAACACGGCATCGGCCTCGGCAAACGCTTTTGCCGGCGGCGGTGGCGGTAGGCAACTGCAGGCCTGCGCCTCGTGCAAATCA
>CAYZFF010000182.1:0-8475 GCA_964477305.1 uncultured Cytophagia bacterium | reverse complement strand
GACTTCGGACCCCGGACTCTCTTATTTCACCAACACAAAATTTCGCACCATCCGCACCGCGCCGGCCTGCATCACATAGAAATAAGTGCCGCTCGGTAGATTCTTGGCATGGAAAGTAATCGCATGCGTGCCGGCGTCAAATTCACGATCAACCAGCGTGCGCACTTCCGCGCCGTTAATCGTGTAAACTTTGATGGTCACCGGTGAAGCTTGCGGCAAACCGAACCGGATCTGCGTGCTCGGGTTGAACGGATTCGGATAATTTTGCTCGAGACTAAATTCTTGCGGAATGACGGCTACAGCAGCGGTTTCTTCCGCTGCCGGCTCCGAGGCTTTGCTCATGCTGCCGCTCAACGGCATCTGCACCACCAACTGCGGATCGTTCGTCGATTCTTCGGAAGCATAATAAACCGCGTCGGAGTCCGTGCTCTTAATTGCAAAGCTGTAGGTGCCGTTGCCGACAACCGCGGCGGTGACGTCAAACTCGACCCACTGCTTCGCGACCGCCGTTCCCACCGAGCTTAAAGGCGTTCCGACAATTGCCGGCGCATTGGCCCACAACATGCCGGTTTCAACCCAGGCCAGGGTGCTATCGAGGTAATTATTCGAGACGGCATACACGGCGCCGCCGTCGGGGCTGTCGTTCGTCACATACAAACGCAATTTCGCGCCGACCGGTGTGCTGCTCAGTCCCGTAACGTTGAATTTAAAATAAGTCAGAAAGATTTCCGACTTGCCGGTTTTCACGCGCATCGCACTGGCGGTGCCATAGTTTGTCGTCGGCGCGGTCGAGCTGACGTAGGTGTCATGCACCGGAGTGAATACAATCGGCGGCGGCATAATGCTAAAATTGCCCGCGCTCGTCGCGGCGCCGGCGGAATTGGTCACCGTAATTTTTCCTACGCCCGGCGTCGCGCCCGTTGGTACCGTCGCGCGAATTTGCGTCGCGGAATCCACGTAGTAAGTCGTCGCGGCGCTGCCGTTGAATTTTACGCCCGTCACGCCGGTAAAATTACTGCCGATAATCACGACTTCAGTGCCCACCGGCCCGGTGGTAGGCGTGAACGAGGCAATCGTCGGGGTGACGGTGACGATAAAATCCGTCGCAAAAGAGCCGTTGCCGGCGGCATTGGTGACGCGGATTCTTCCGGAGGTGGCGCCTGCCGGCACCTTCGCGCGAATTTTCGTGTTGGAATCCACCGTAAAATTGGTGGAAGCCACACCATTAAAAGTGACGGCAGTGGCGCCGGTAAAATTCGTGCCGTTGATCGTCACTTCGGTTTGTGCCGGCCCGTCCGCCGGCGTGAACGAGGTGATGCTCGGCGCATTCGACGGCGTCGTCATAATCACCAACTGCGGCGCAGTCGAGGTGCCGTTTTCTTTGGCGCGATAATAAACTTTATCCGAATTGTTGCTCTTCAAGCCAAAACTGTACGTGCCGTTGCCGACGATCGCCGCAGAGACGTCGAACTCGACCCATTGATTGAGAATTACGGCGCCGGTCGAGCTTAACGCCGTGCCGGTGATGTCCGGCGCGTTGTTCCAATGCAACCCACTTTCGAGCCACGGCGTGGCCGAAGCTTTATAATTATTTGAGACCAAATAGATCCCGCCGCCATCGGGGCTGGCGTCCGACACATAAAGCCGCAACTTCGCGCTAAACAGCGTGCCGCTGAAACCGGTGACGTCGAACTTCAAATACGACTGCATAATTTCGCTGGAGCTTGTCCGCGCGCGCAGCGAGCTGGAAGTGCCATTGGTCGAAGTCGGGCTGGAAGAATTCACATACGAATCATGCTTGGGCGCGAAAGTGGCGAGGTTCGCCAAATCAATTGTAAAATCCGCCACACTCGTGGTGCTGCCCAGCCCATTGGTGACGACGATTTTTCCCGCGCCGACGGTGGCGCCATTTGGAACCAGCGCACGAATTTTCGTATCTGAATCCACGGTGAAGGTCGTTGCCGCAAAACCCTTGAAGCTCACCGCCGTCGCGCCGGTAAAAAAGTTGCCGTTAATCGTAACTTCCGTGGTGGCCGGGCCGTGCGTCGGCGTGAACGAAGCAATCGCCGGCGGCGCCAGAATCGTAAAATTCGTGGCGCTGCTGCCGGTGCCAATCGCGTTGGTCATGCTGATCTTGCCGGTCGTCGCGCCCACTGGAACCGTCGCGCGTGCCAACGTATCCGCATCAATCACAAATGTTGCCGGCGTTCCATTGAATGCAACCGCAGTCAATGAATTAAATCTCACGCCTTTGATGGTCACTTCGGTGCCCACCGGCGCGCTCGCCGGCGTAAACGAAGAAATCACCAACGGCGGCAACACCGTAAAATTCGCCGGGCTGGAGCCCGTGCCATCCGGGTTGGTGATGCTAATTTTTCCCGTCGTCGCGTTGGCCGGAACTGTCGCACGAATTTGCGTGTCCGAATCCAATGTGAACGCGGCGGGCACGCCGTTGAAAGCAACAACGGTGGCGGTGCTAAACACGGCACCCGTAATTGTCACTTCGGTTGTCGCCGTTCCGCTCACGGGCGCAAACGAAGTAATCACTGGCGGCGCTGGCAAGGTTTCAATCACCAACTCCGGCCGCGTTGCGCCTTCTTTGGAATAATGCAGCGAGGCATTCGAGGACGTGGTATGAATCGCAAAGCTATACGTGCCGTCACCGGTGATCGCCGCGGTGACGTTGATCTCGACGGTTTGTCCGGAAGAGATGGATCCCATCGTGCCCAATGCGCTGCCGCTGATTGCCGGCGCGTTGGTCCAAAGTAAACCCGATTCCACCCACGGCGCGCTGCCGTCTTTATAATCATTCGACACCGCATACACCGAGCCGCCCTGTGTGCTGCCGTCGGTGCAGCGCAGGCGCAGCTTCGCGCTTTGCAAAACGCCGGTCACGCCGGTGACGGTGAATTTGAGATAAGCGTCGGTCACATCCGAGGCGCTATTCGTATCCAACCGCAGCTCGGTCGCCGCGCCGTAATTTGTCGACGGCGTTAAAGATTGCACATGTGCGTCGTGCGCCGGCTGGAACGTAAAAGTTTTCAAATTATTGCCGCCACCACTGCCGCCGGTCACAATAAAGTCCTCGGCGCTAAATCCGGCGCTGGTGGCATTGATGATCATCATTTTACCGGTGGTCGCACCCTCCGGAACGGTAGCGATAATCTCGGCGTTGGAAGTGACGGTGAAGGAGGTTGCCGCGGTTCCATTAAAATAGACACTCGTCGCGCCATTGAAATTGTTGCCGGCAATCGTAATCACTGCGCCGGGCGCGCCCATCGCCGGTGTAAACGACGCAATCGCCGGCGCGTCACTGCCGCCGGTGGCATTAACGATCATGGTAACGTCGTCGCTTTTTTGCAACTGGCCGTCGTCTGCGGTCAACCGCAACACGTAAACGCCATTGGCGCTAAAGCTCGCCGAAGTGACCGGCGTATTCTCATTGCCAAACGTTACGCTGCCGGGGCCGCTCAACTGGCTCCAAGTGGTTATCAAGCTGCCGCTGCTCGGGTCACCGTCATCGGAGGCTTGGCCCTTCAAGCTCGCCACTGCGGCGCCGGAAATATTTTGATCGGGGCCGGCGACCGCGCACGGCGGCATATTGACGATGGTTTTGCCGGACCACGGGCTGCGTTTGATCACAAAGGCTTTGGCCGGCGAGGAATTGTCCGTCGTCACGGTCACTTGAATCGGGTCTTCCGAACCGCCTTTATTCACCTGCACGCGGTAAATATTCGGTTCCGGAAAAGGATAGCTGGTGCTCCAGGCATGGCCGTGACCATGCAGAAAAAGCACCGGCTTGGCAAACGTCGCCGCGGCGGCACGAAACGGTGTGGTAAATACCGTGAAAGTGCCGGGCGGGTAATGCGCAAAAACGACAGCGGCACGCACTTGCGAGCCTTTCGCTTCCAACTGCTGGGTCACCCAATCGGCCGCCTGCTGTTGCGCACTGCTACCGCCATAAGAAAGGTTGACGCCGACAAACAGCACGCCATTTAATGTGAAAGCCCAATTTTCCGGCCGCCCGGTTTGTTTCTCGGTGTACGGTGCGTTGCAAAAATTTTTCTCGAAGTCCTGAAAATATTTCAAATAATAATTAAATCCGGAAAGCGGGCTTTTGCAATCGACGCTTTCATTGTCGCCGAGCACGATATAACCCGGCACGGCGAGCGCCTTCATGCTGTTCGCAACCTTCGAATAGGTCAACTCGTCGCACGGGTCGCTGCCGCTAATGATATCGCCGACATGAATGAGAAAAGCCGACGGGCTGTATTTATTGTGATTCGCAATTTGCTGATCCAAAACGGCAAACTCCGCCGAGCCGTAGGGAATGTCGCCGGTGGCGGAAAAAATCACTTGCTGGCCTTGGGCCCGGCTCCAATCACTGGCGCCAAGCAAGATCAAAAGGCAAAGCAACAAACGTGAAAGCGATGATCCTCGTTTCAAATTTTCCATGTTTAATCCTAATTTTTGGAATCGCCGGCTCCATCCGCGAGCGCGGCACTCGTTCACATTACTGGTCATTTAAAGATCTCGCAACCCAGGGCAGTCAAAGAGGTGAAGAGTTACAAAGCCGATACAGGCTCCGCCTGTAAGGTGTTGATTCATCCCAAAATCTGCGGGAAAAATCGCGAGGTTTAGAGAGAATAATGCGGTAGGCTATATTTAAGGACGGGAAAAATCGTCAATTGGGCCGCGCGCATTTAAAGGCAATACTTGCCACAACAATCGCTGTCGCCCAATCCATGGCGAAGTGAAGCTGAAATTGGCGAACCCAATTCGGCCTCATACAACAATGCAATATACGCGCAGAAAAAAGTTTTTGCGGAAAATCGGAAGGTGTGTCAAGTTTGACATTTCTGGTTTATTTGTATCTCTTCAGCTATCTTTCACATGTCATTCTGAAAGAATCCTTTTCCAGGCTAGCATTATGCTCGATAAGAAAAAAGATTCCTACGGAATGACAGCGTCTTTCTATACCTGAAGAGTTACGTTTATTTTAACAAAACCAACCGGCGCACGAGCCGCACGGGGCCGGCTTGCATCACGTAGAAATACGTGCCGCTCGGCAACGATCCGGGCTGAAAGGTCACCGCGTGTTGGCCGGCGGTGTGGGGAGCATCGACAAGAGTTTTAACGGCGGCGCCATTAAGTGTATAAACGGTAATATTGACAGGCGAATCCTGCGGCAGCACGAAGCGGATTTGTGTGCCGGGGTTGCCAGCCAGGCGCGAGGTTGCTGCGCTCCAAAACGGATTGGGGTAATTCTGTTCTAAAACGTAATCTGAAATAACGCCGGACTTCGTAGTTCCGGCCGCTTCGGCTTCCGAAGGCGAATTTTGCTTGGCAAGTGACTGAGCATAAATCTCCAACTCGGCAATGCGGTAACTGCTTTTATTATTTTCTTTTAAATTGAGCCGCACATAACGCGCCGTCGCCGGTGGAAATTTGAGCGTTTGCACCCCGGCATTGCCGGTGGCATTATAAACCGTGCTCCAGTTCGATCCGTCATTCGAAAGTTGCACTTCATAGCTCTTCGCAAAATAGTTTTCATGCCAATTCACGTTAACTTGCGCCACGGTTGTGGCGACGCCCAAATCGACGCGCAACCAATCAAGCTTATTCAGACTGCGCCAGTAAGTATCGATACTGCCATCCACCACATGCTCCGGCAGCCGGCCCGTGTAGGAACTGGAGGCAGTGACGGCTTTGTTTTTGGCTAAATTGATGTTTGCAATTGCGATGAAAGTGGCGGTCACATTTTTGTTCGCATTCATCGCAATCGTCGCCGGGTTGGCCGTCCCGGACAAATCGCCGCTCCAGCCGGTGAAACGAAATCCGGCGCCATTCTGCGCCGTCAAAGTCACGAAAGTGCCTTGATTATAAATGCCACCGCCGGAAAATGCCGGCGAACCAGTGGGATTCAGCGCGACGCTACCGGAGCCGATCGTGTTCAGCAGCAATTGGTTGACGAGTTGCGGTTTGATTTCCACTGCTGTCATCGCCCAATCAACCGGGCCGCCAAATTTGCCGTTAACCGATAACGTTGTGGGCGCGGCAAATGTTTTCTGCATCACCGCGAGGCCGCTGGTGTTGACGCCGGCAGCTTTTTGCACTTCGACAAGTTCGGTGTAACCGGCGCCCGGCGTGTGCGTTCGCGCTTTCAGCGCGGCCGCAGAATAAACAACAGCGCCATTCGTCGTCGTGGCAAAATCAAACGCATACAAACTGCTATCGATGCCGCCGGAGCAGGCGCCACTCGAATTCATCCCTCTGGTGTTGCCGGTAATCACCCCGCCAATTGGATTCGTCACAGCAGCGCCGGAGAATCGCGAGACGGCCATTACGGCAGTGTTCGGAGTGGCCGCAAAGGTAGCGACGACTTCGCCCTGTAAAATCACACCCGGCGTGCCTTGCGCCATCCAAATTTCGATGCCGGTGGTGTTGCGTCCGGCGCATTTTGCTTTTACCAATTTCCAATTCAGCCCCAATCCCGCCACGGTGAGTACGCTGACTTTCGGACGCATCGAAATGGCCGCCAGATACAAATGCCCATTGACCCCGGCCACTCCCATTCCTGTCGTCAAAACCGGAGAGTTGGAAGCGCTGCCGGTTAAAGTCTGCTCCTGCACAATGGCGGCAGGAAGCAAATCAAAAGTTGCGGTCACGGTTTTGTTCGCGTTCATCATGAGGTTCGCCGGGTTCGTCGCACCAGTCAAATCGCCGTTCCATCCTGCAAAGCGAAACCCCGCTGCCGGTGTTGCCGTCAACGTCACGGTCGCGCCATCATTATAAAGGCTATTCGCGGGATTCAAAGACACACTGCCGGAGCCGGCGGTGTTCACGGTCAATATCCGTTGTATCAGCGTGAAGGTGGCCGTAACATTTTTATTGCCGTTCATCGTGATACTGGCGGGGTTGATCGTGCCGGTTAAATCGCCGCTCCAACCCGTGAAAAGAAATCCTGCTGTCGGGGTCGCCGTCAAAGTGGCCACCGCGCCGTCATTATAAACGCCACTGGGTTGATTCAGCGTCACTGTGCCGGAGCCGATGGTGTTTACCGTCAGATTGCGCTGGATCGCGGCAAAGGTTGCTGTCACATTTTTATTGCTGTTCATCGTGATGGCTGCGGAATTGTTTGAGCCGGTTAAATCGCCGCTCCAGCCAGCGAAACGAAATCCCGCTGCCGGCGTTGCCGTCAACGTCACCACGGTGCCGTCTTTATAAACACCGCCCGCCGGATTTGAAGACACCGTGCCAGAGCCAACGGTGTTCATCAATAAAACTCGCGCCCCGCTATTCACGGCAACGATCATCTCATCAAATTTTTGCAATTGGCCGTCGTCTGCGGTTAACCGCAGCACATACGTACCCGACATGCTGAAACTCGCGGTGGTTGCCAGTGCAGCCGCGTTGCCAAACGTGACGGTACCCGGCCCGTTGATTTTGCTCCATGTGGTGGTTAAGTTGCCGTTCGGGTCGCCATCGTCCGTGGCCGCGCCCTGCAAATTGGCAACCGTCAAAGACATTAGCGTCTGATCGGAGCCGGCGTTGGCACAGGGCGGCATGTTGTAGATCACAAAGCTCGATGAGGGTTTGCGCTTAAGGATAAACATGCTGTCGGGGTTCGTCGTCGCTGCCGTCGTTACCGTGACTTGAATGGGTTCTTCCGCGGCGCCATTATCGACTTGCACGCGCAGAATATTCTTCTCTGGAAAAGGATAGCCGAGGCTCCACAAATGGCCATGACCGTGCAGAAAAAGCACCGGTTTGCCAAAAGCTGCCGCCGCAGCGCGAAAGGGAGTAGAAAACACCGTGCTTCTTTCCGGATCGGCGTGAGACAAGATAACAGCAGCCCGAGCCTGTGAACCTTGGGTTTGCAATTGCTGCACGATCCACTGCGCATCCTGCTGATAGGGGCTGCTGCCGCCGACGTTGTTGATGCCCACGAACAGCACGCCGTTCATCATAAACGCCCAATTTTCGGGACGCGCGCTTTGCCGCAGCGTTGGGGTGGCGCCGCAAAAATTTTGTTCGTAATTCAAAAAATACTTCTTCCACAACTCAAGCCCCACCGCGGTGCTAACACAATCGATGGTTTCATTATCGCCGGGAAGAATATAAACCGGCACGGCCAGACTCTTTAAAACATTGGCCATCAAGGCGTAGCTGGTATCGCCGCAGGCGCCGCTGGTGAAAATATCGCCCAAATGCACAAAAAACGCCGACGGGCTATACCGATTGTGATCGCTGATTTGTTTTTGAAACTTCACCATCTCCTGCGGCCCATAAGGAACGTCGCCCGTCGCCGAAAAAGTTATCGCCTGATTTTGTCCCCGAACGAATGGGCTGACGCCCAACATGATGCAGAGCAAAACGCCAATCCTCGCTGCGTACAATCCTGGTTGCAATTTATTCATCATCAAACCTTCAAACGCACAACTAAGTTTTAGCAACACAATAAACGCCACTTGC
>CAYZFF010000181.1:0-8495 GCA_964477305.1 uncultured Cytophagia bacterium | reverse complement strand
TTGACAATCTCCCCAAACTTCGCTACTTTTTAGAATAGTTCAGCCAAGGGCAGAGAGTATCGCGTTGCACGCAACCATGCTCTGTGCCCTTTGCGCTTTGCGGAATTTCTTAAAATAGGACATTGACGGATTACGATGGCGGAAACGCGCAATAAAATTCTGTGGGTGGATGACGAGATTGAATTGCTCCGGCCCCACATTTTATTTTTAGAGGAAAAAGGTTATGCGGTGCGTCCGGCGGCCAACGCCGATGATGCCATTTCGCTGGTGCGGCAGGAACCGTTTGATTTAGTGTTGTTGGATGAAATGATGCCGGGCAAAGATGGGTTGACCGCGCTGGCGGAAATCAAGGAAATCAACCCGTCGCTGCCGGTGGTGATGGTGACGAAGAACGAAGAAGAGCGGTTGATGGAAGAAGCGATCGGCAGCCGCATCGACGATTATCTCACCAAGCCGGTCAATCCCAGCCAGATTTTGTCGACGTGCAAGAAAATTTTGGATGCGCGTAAAATTACCGGCGCCCGGGTATCGCGCGATTATATCGCGGAATTCAATCAAATCGCGCGCGAGCTACTGGAGCCGCTGTCGTGGCAAAATTGGATCAATCTCTATTTGCGCATTTGCGAGTGGGAAATCGAGTTGGATCGCCATCCGGACTTGAGCCTGCGGCAAATGCTCGCCGAACAAAAGCGGGAAGGCAACGCCGAGTTCGCCAAGTTCTTCGAGAAAAATTATAAAAACTGGATCAAGGCGAACGGCGCGGCGCCGGCGGAAAAACCGACCTTCTCGCCGGAGTTGGTGCAGAAATTTGTGCTGCCGCCGCTCCAACAAAACCGCCGCGTGGTGTTTCTGGTGATCGACAACTTGCGGCTCGATCAATGGCTCACCATCGAGCCGTTGTTGCGCGACCGGTTCAACATCAGCAAAGAATATTATTTTTCCATTCTGCCGACGGCGACGCCGTATGCGCGCAACGCGATTTTTGCCGGCAAGTTTCCGCTGGACATTGCGCAGCAGCATCCGGATTTGTGGGAAAGCGACAAAGACGATGAAACGAGTCTCAACCGCTACGAACGCCAGCTTTTGGAAGCGCAGTTGGTGGAGCAAAAAGTCAGCTTGAAACGCGAGCTGAAATACATAAAAATTTTAGACGTCAACGAAGCCAAGAATGTCGAAAAGCAAATCGGTTCGCTGGCGGATCTGCCGCTGCTGGCGCTGGTGATCAACTTCGTGGATATTCTCGCGCACAGCCGCAGCGACTCCGAAGTGCTGCGCGAAATTACGCCGGACGAGTCGGCGTATCGCTCGCTCACCAAATCCTGGTTCGAACACTCACCGCTGTTTCGCATGTTGACGGAATTGGCGCATCGCGGCAACACCATCATTCTGACTTCGGATCACGGCAGCATCCGCGGCCAGCGCGGCGCCAAAGTCATCGGCGACCGCGAAACTTCGACCAACTTGCGTTATAAATACGGTCGCAGCTTGAAAGTCGACGCCAAGCATGCGATTATCGTCAAAGAGCCGAAAGAGTATCGTTTGCCCTCAGCCGGCGTCAACACCAATTTTCTGTTTGCCAAAGAAGATTATTATTTCGTTTACCCGACGAACTATCATTATTACTTGAACCACTATCGCGACAGCCTGCAGCACGGCGGCGTTTCGCTGGAAGAAATTATTTTGCCGGTGGTGCGGTTGGAGCCAAGGTGAGGTATTCGTTTGTCGTTGCGCCTTCAGGCGCTTAATCTTAACTGAAATGCTGAATTTCATCATTCAAAACATTTACCTATTCCCAGCATTTAATGCCTGAAGGCATCACTACAAACATGGTCTCTTCCGACGCGCTGAAACAAGTTCTTGCCGGCAATACCGTCGCCACTTTTCTCTCGCCCAATGTCGAGGCGACGCATCAATTCGCGGCGCAACTCGTAGAGCATTTGCAGCCCGGTGAAGTCGTGGCTTTGTGCGGCGATCTCGGCAGCGGCAAAACGACGTTCACGCAAGGTTTTGGCAAAGCTTGCGGGGTGGCGGCGCCGATTACCAGCCCGACGTTTACGATCATGCACATTTATCGCGGCCGAGAGTGGCCGATTTACCATTTCGATTTTTACCGTTTGCAATCAGTTGCCGAAGCGCAGGCTCTCGGCTGTGAAGAGTATTTTGACGGCGATGGTGTCACGCTGGTCGAATGGCCGGAGCGGGCACTCGCGCTGTTGCCGCCGCAGCATTTGCAAATTCACTTGCGCATTCCCGATTTCGCGGGGTCGCCGTCTTTACGAGAAATAAAAATTCAGCGCGCGCATTTTTCTAAAAATGCCACGCCACCTCAAGCTGCGGAGGTCACCGCTTGATTCTCGGCATCGAAACCGCCACTTCCATTTGCAGCGTTGGCTTGGCCGACGGCGAACAAATTATTGCGGAGTTGCGCTTTAATATTAAAAACGTTCATGCTGAAATTTTGGCGGAGAGCATTCAGCAACTGCTGAAGTTATCCGGTGTTTCTTTGCAACAAATGACCGCTTTCGCCGTGTCGATCGGCCCCGGTTCTTTCACTGGATTGCGTATCGGTTTGGCCACAGCCAAAGGTCTGGCGTTTACAAGCGGCAAACCGTTGGTGGCGGTCAGCACGTTGCAAGCACAAGCGGCAGCGGGGATGCAGTGTTTAGTGAGCGGTGCACAGTATTTAGTAATACCCGTCATTAAAGCCCGTGAGGGCGAAGTGTATACGGCGCGTTTTCAAAATACGTGGCCGGAACCGCGGCAACAAAGCGATGAAATGCTGTTGCCGGTGGGGCCTTTTCAGCAATGGCTGCAACCGCCGGCAGTGCTTTGCGGCAACGGCGTCGCAATGCTGCAAAAACACGGCGTTTTAGAAAATTTATCCGACAGTGTTGTCGTACCAGAAACGGCAGCGCTGTTGAGCGGCGGCATTATCGCCCGGCTCGGCGAAATCAAATTGGCGCGCGGTGAAACCGCCGATCTCCCCAATTTAGAACCGCGCTATTTGCAGGAATTTGCCATGGGGCCAAGAAAAACGTTGTGAATTTCGAAGTGCAAAATTTTACGCCGTGGGGCGCGCAGTTGCGCCGGATGCAACCGCCGGATATTGAAGCGGTGCTGGAAATTGAACAACGAAACTTTCGCGATCCGTGGACGCCTCGCGCATTTCTGGCGGAAATTGAAACGACACCGGTGGCACAGCCGCTGGTGGTGGAATACGAGGGGAGAATTATCGGTTACGTGGTGCCGTGGTTTGTTGCGGATGAGTTGCAAATTGCCAACCTCACCATTCATGAAGATTTTCGCCGGCGCGGGTTGGCGCGGCAACTTATCACCCATCTCGGTGAAATGGCGCGGCAAAAGGGCTGTAACCTCGCGCATCTCGAAGTGCGGCGCTCGAACCTCGCAGCCCGAAAACTTTACGAGGCGTTAGGTTTTCACACGACCGGAGAACGGCGCGATTACTACGGCCCGCGCGAGGATGCATTATTGATGAGCAAGAAGCTTGATGCGGTTGAAGTTGAGGCTTTGGAGAGGCGTCCCGAATTTTCCTTATTAAAGTTGAAGGAAAAGCGGGATTAGTTTTATTGTATCGCAAGCTTAAGGAAAATTCAGATGGCCTGGTTTAAACGCGAACACGGCGGCTTGTTGCCGCAAAAGAAAAAAGACATGCCGCATCTATGGGTGAAATGCGACCAGTGCGGCGAGATTCTTTACAAGCCGGATTTGGAAAAAAATTGCCAGGTGTGCATGAAATGCAGCCACCATTTTCGCATCGGCGCGCGCGATTACATCAAATTTTTGCTCGATGAAGACAGTTTTCAAGAAACCCATAAAAACATCCTGCCGGTTGATGCGCTCAAATTTAAAGCGCATAAAAAATATGCCGATCAATTAAAAGACGCTGCGAAAAAAAGCGGGAATACCGATGCCATCCTCACCGGCGCGGGAAAACTCGGCGGGCGCACCACGATGCTCGCGGTGATGGATTTCAGTTTTATTGGCGGCAGCATGGGATCGGTGGTTGGCGAAAAAATCGCGCTCGCCACCGATGATGCCCTGCACCAGCGTTGCCCGATCATCATCATCAGCGCTTCCGGCGGCGCGCGCATGATGGAAGGCGCGCTCTCCTTGATGCAAATGGCCAAAACGGCGGCGCGGCTGGCACGACTCGCCGACGCCGGCCTGCCGTTTATCTCAATTCTCACGCATCCCACCACCGGCGGCGTCACTGCCAGTTATGCGATGTTGGGCGACGTGAATGTGGCGGAGCCGGGCGCATTAATTGGGTTCGCCGGCCCGCGCGTCATCAAACAGACCATCGGTGAGGATCTACCCGAGGGTTTTCAAACCGCCGAGTTTTTGCTTAAACATGGCTTTGTTGATGCCATTTTTCCGCGCACCGAACTGCGGCAAAAACTGATTAATCTTATTGAAATTTTTATGGACGCCGCGCCGGCGCCGGCCCTGCGAATGTGAGCATCAGCCGGGAATCGCTGGCGCCGCACAATTTTAAAACATCATTTAAAACCATCGCTCATGAGCAAACCACATATTCTCTTAACCAACGATGACGGCATTTTTGCCCCCGGGCTTTATGCGCTATATGAAAGTTTGAGCGAGATCGCCGACGTCACCGTCGTCGCGCCGGACAGCGAGAAAAGCGCCGTTGGGCACGCCATTACCATTACCGATCCGTTGCGTGTGATGCCCTTTGAAAAGTTCGGAAAATTTTTTGGCCACGCGGTGCACGGCACGCCGGCGGATTGCGTCAAGATCGCCTATTTCGCGCTGTTGGAGCGCAAACCGGATCTGGTGGTTTCCGGCATTAATTACGGCTCCAACACCGGCATTAATGTCATCTATTCCGGCACCGTCTCCGCCGCCACCGAAGGCACGATTCTCGGCATTCCGTCCTTTGCCATTTCGCTGACGACGTTTAAAGACGCGGATTTCACTTATGCCGCTAAATTTGCGGCGCAACTGGTTCCTCGCGTTCTCGCCAACGGTTTGCCCCAAGGCACTTTTTTGAATGTGAATGTGCCCAATGTGCCGGAGTCGCAGATTCGTGGCGTGGCGATCACGCGCATGGGCATGGTGGCATATGACGATAAATTCGACAAACGCATTGACCCGCGCAACCGCGCTTATTATTGGCTGACCGGATCCAAATTTGACTGCAAGGATGGTGAAGACGTTGACGACGGCGCTATTGAAAAAAATATGGTTTCCATCACGCCGATTCATTATGATCTGACGAATCATCAAGTTTTAAATGAATTGAAAAAATGGCAGATTTCCTCCTGAATGAAAGAGAAATTCAATGGAAATTCCAGCTTGGCTTATGATTATCCCGTGGGTCGCGTGGATGGCCTTAGTGTTTTTGCTTCCCAGTATTCATCGCGACGCCTGTAAAAAATGCCTGCAAAAAGATATAGAGCAACAACGAGGTGGTAAACTTATAGAGGCGACAATTGATACTCTTGGCAAAGGCGCATTTAATTTTCGCGCCACATTCCTTGGCGGCATCCCCTATGAAGTCATTTACATCGATAAAGACGATCGCCGGCATAAGGCAGCAGCGATAGTGCGAGGTTTTTTTAATAAAATCGATTGGGTCGAAGACAAGTTTATTTGAGACTTGCCATTATAGGATTCGAGGTTGAAATCATATTTTTTCTACTGCGTTTATCTCCAACCACCCCACCTTCCCATCTGCCAGTTTGATGCGCTGCCATTCACCGCTGCGCTCCTGCAAACGAACTTTCACGCCTTCGTGTAAAATGAAAATCTCCGTGGCGTCCTCCGCCGGCGAACTGCGCACCACCACGCGGGAGGCGAGCACAATTCCTTCCTGCACGGTCGCCTGTTCGTAGGCGAGAATCCCAAAAATCAGCATAAAAATCAACCACACCGCGCCGGCGCCCCAGGCCAGTCGCCGTCCCCAGTTTTGGAGAAATCCGCGGCGGGCCAGCATCCAAATGATCGCACCGGCAAACAACAACACCCAAAAAATCAGCATCACCGTGGCCGCGGCTTCGAGGCTAAACAGATGGATGCCGCGATCCAGCCAGATGAAGATCAACGCCTGCGGCATCACCGGGATGCGATCGGCGACGGATAAATTGGCCAGGTCAATATTGAAATCGATATCTTCGTTGTCGCGATTCAACCGGTGGGCCCGCTCGTAATTTAAAATCGCTTTTCCAATATTTTTCTGCTTATAATAGGCATTGCCGAGGTTGTAATAAACCTGCCAGTTCGCCTGCCCCGCCGCCAGAATTTTCTCATACGTCACGGCCGCTTGCGAATAATTTCCGGACTCATATTGCTGATTGGCCAGTTGAAATAAATTCGCGGCTTCATCGGCAACAGCAGAAAAGCCGAATACAAGTAAAATGAAAACAGAAAAAAGGAGATTCTTCATACCAGTATCAATGCATGCAGGCCGGCGGCCTTACAATGCTTTTTCCAAAGCCTCAAGCGCGCGACGCGACTGCTCGTAAAATTCCTGCATCGCCTTGCCGTTGCTCGCCGCCGGCGCGAAGCGCACGAAATCGCAGGTTTGCAAACACTTGAGGTATTCGCGAATAATTTCCGGACTCACCTTTTTTTCGGTTAACTGATGTTCTACTTCATCCGTAAGGAGTCCAGCTTCGGCGATATTCAGTTTATTGCCCAGAAAACCCAGTAACGCGCGCTGAATTTCAGCGTAGAAATTCTTCTCTTCGCTGCGTTGTAAATATTTTCGCGCCAGTGCGAGTTGTTTTTGCGCCATGCCGCCGGCCTTGCGGCTGCGCGCATACGCCACATTGGTGCTAAGCTTTTCCTGATGCCTTTGATAAACAAACGCTGCCAACAACGCGCAGACCGGCAAGGTCAAAAGCAGCAAAAACCACGGGCCGGTATAAAATTTTTCGTTGGTCCTCACCAACGGCAGGGGCGCGGTGGCGATAAAGCGAATATCCTGGCCGAGCAAACGCACATCTTCTTTAGAAACCCCGCCGCCGGTCACTGGCGAGAAATCACCTGACCCTTTTTCCACGGTTAACAAAATCGGGGCGGTGGCCGTGGTTTTGTAAGTCTTCGTGCGCGGATCAAAATAACTTAGCGTAATCGGTTTAATTTCGTGGCGACCTTGAAAGCGCGGCACAATCACATATTCCCAGGTTTTGCTGCCGGAAATTTGATCATTGGTATGATCAATGTTCTCGGCAACTTTGGGATCGTAAACTTCAAAATCCGAGGGCAGCGCAATCGGCGGGTTCGGCAAAACTTTGATATTGCCGACGCCATTCACCCGCACTTTTAAAGAGATCGCTTCGTTGGCTTTAATTTGCGTTTTATCGACATTGGCCGTGATGGTAAAATTTCCCACGGCGCCGGAAAAATTCGCCGGCTTGCCTTCTTCCGGCAAAGGCAGCACGTCAATTTCCACCGGCCGCGAGGAAATGCGCTGACGGCTCGTGCGCGAGAGAAACGGGTCGTCAAAAAACTGATCAAAAATATCACGCGAGCGCCGGCGCGGCGTCTGCACTTCGCATTCAATCGTCAGCGGCTCGAGTTTCTTTTTGCCCACCGATTGCGGAAACAACGCCGTCTTTTTGATTTCCGCCACCAAATAAGTTTGCCCGTTAATCACCTCGCGGCGTGTTTGTGGTTGTTGTTGCGCCGGAAAATCTTCCGTCCAAAAGCCGTTGTAATTCGGCAGCGAAGCAATGCCGTAGCTGCTGATATTGAGTCGCGTATAAATCCGATACCGCACCACGACCGGCTCGTTTTGATAAACGCGGCTGCGATCAACTTTCGCTTCAAGATAAAGGCTGCCTTCGAGATCCGGCGGGGCCTCGGCAGGCTCGACCTGCCGTCCACGTCCGGCGCCTCCCGGTTGGCCTGATGGCGGTTGCGTAGAGGCTCCGGCAACAATTTCGATCTCAATCGGCTGGCTGCGATAAACTTGGCCCTTGGCTTCGACCTCCACGGCGCCGATGGTAAATTTACCAGCCGTTTGCGCCACTAACGAATATTGATAAGTGACCGACTGCGAAATCCGGCCGTTCATCATTTGAATGCTGGTGGACGAGCTTGATCCCGTCACTCCGGCAAAAGCATTCATCTCCGGCAATCGCGGCTCGCCGCCGCTGCCGGTAATTTCCACGACCAGAAAAAATTCTTCATTGAGGCCAATCCGCGTGCGATCAACCGAAACGCTGACATTGACCTGTGCCGGCGCTGTTGAGGAAACCAATAACAGCGCCACCACGATTATGAAAAAAAATATAGAATACGGTTTCATCATTATGAAGCAAAAATGCTTTTTACTAAACCAGCGCCCGCCAAGAGATGACAAATGTTTACCAATCTTTGTCAACCCGGGCGCGGCCCTGCACTTTCATCTGGCGTTGCTTTTGGGTTTCTTTCTCCTGATTCTTTAAAGCTTCAAGCAAGCGCGCCGCGTCTTCTTTCTTCATTTGATCTTTATCAGTTTTTTGCTG
>CAYZFF010000180.1:0-8550 GCA_964477305.1 uncultured Cytophagia bacterium | reverse complement strand
GATTCGCTGGCGCCGCGTTGGGCTTCGTGGCGGGTTTGGCACTTCAGGCAAAACGCGGCGGTCGGCACGGCTTCCAGGCGAGCTTCGTTGATCGGCTCGCCGCAGACGTCGCACAGGCCGTATTCGCCGGCGTCAATTTTACCCAAAGCGGTGTTGATCGCCAGCCAATGCTGACTGTCTTCGTGTTGCAACATCGCGGCAATTTCTTTGGAGCCGTCAATCGTGGCGCGGTCGTACACATCGGAAGGCACTTCTGCAATCTCGCGATAATCACGGTGCTCGTGTGCCAGTTCGCGCAAAATGGCGGCGCGTTCTTTTTCCAACAACTTTTTATAGCTATTCAATTGTCTGCGGGTCATCTTTGCATCACCTCGTCGAAGTTCGCACATCCTGTTATTTAGTCACCGTGAAACGGAGACAACAATTTCCAGAAGTTGAACACTGTTCAATATTCGGATTTAACGAACCATCCGATTTACCGCCTATGTTCAACTTTAAGGAAACCAATATACCAAATTTTTATGAATTATACAACAAAAATTTTGGTGAACCCATTAACACTGTGACTAAGTTGTTACAGAATGGCCATTCTCACCACAGTTAATTAAGCCACCTGCACAGCCTATTCGTGCATTTAAACGTAATGTCTTTAATTTAGTTCCGTGCTTTGTGGCCGGTCGCCCGAAGTCCGAAGCCGTGAGTCCGAGGTCATTTGATGATCATTGAATCAGAGGCCGAATCTTCGTCGGCTGGGCTTGCCGAAGCTGAATCAGTCGAAGCCGAGTCTGCTGGCACAGTGCCGTCGGTTGAGCCTGTCGAAGCCGCCTGCCCGACAATCACCTTGCTGGGACGCAGAACCTTGCCTTTGAAACGATAACCTTCCTGCATCACCGAAAGCACGACGTGATCGAGCGCTGCGTCCTGCACCGGCTGGGCGAGCACGGCTTCGTGGGCCGCGTAATCGTAGGGCTGATTCAATGCCTCGATCTTTTCCAAACCGTATTTGGTCAGCAAATCCATCGTTTTTTGCCGAATCAGCTTCGCGCCCTCGGCCAGACGTTCGGGATGCGTAGCCTCATATTCGATCATCAGACCGAAGTCGTCGAGAATCGGGAGCAGGGCCAGCGCAAAATCCCGGCGGGCCCAATCGGCAATTTCAGCGCGTTCATTTTCGCTGCGGCGTTTGTAATTGGCAAAATCCGCGGCGAGGCGCAGAAAACGTTCCTGCTGTTCAGTGGGGGAGGGGCCGGCTTCCGCCGCCGCGCTTCCATTTTCGGCTGCATTGGTTTCTGCCGCTGCAGCCGTGGTATTGGAATTTTCCTGGGGTTGTTCGAGTTGCTCTTTTTCCATTCGTTATCTCACCATGGCGGTATCAACGGTTAACTTTGAATCAGTTGCATCAATATAAAGAAAATCGCCTTTTTGCAATTTGCCTTCGAGAATGCGCGTGGCAATCTCGTTGACCAGTTCCCTTTGCATGATACGCTTGAGCGGACGCGCCCCGAACACCGGATCGTAACCTTTGTTCGCGAGGTAATCGATGGCGTGGGCGGTCAGCTCGCCGTCGAGGCCTTGGCGCTGCAGGGTTTTGCGGACGGTACGCTCAAATTGAATCGACACGATCTGATGAATTTGTTCCTTGGTCAACGGGCGGAACATGATCACTTCGTCGACGCGATTCAAAAATTCCGGGCGCAGTTTCTGCTTTAAAATTTGCATGATCTCGTTGCGCGCCGATTCATAAACCCGCTCGCGGTTGGTGTCGGTGATATTTTGAAACCGCTGCATGATATAATCTGCCGCGATGTTCGAAGTCATGATGATCATCGTGTTCTTGAAATTGACCACGTGGCCTTTGCTGTCGGTCAAACGCCCGTCTTCCAGAATTTGCAGCAGAATATTGAAAACTTCCGGATGGGCTTTTTCAATTTCGTCCAACAACACAACGGAGTAGGGGCGCCGCCGCACGGCTTCAGTGAGCTGGCCGCCCTCGTCATAACCAACATAGCCGGGAGGCGCGCCGATGAGACGCGAGACATTGAACTGTTCCATGTATTCGGACATGTCGAGGCGCACCGTCGCGTTTTCATCGTCAAACAAAACCTCGGCCAAGGCCCGCGCCAATTCGGTTTTGCCGACGCCGGTCGGGCCGAGAAAGATGAACGAGCCGAGGGGGCGATTCTCTTCGCTCAACCCCGCACGCGAACGCCGCACGGCCAGCGAGATGGCTTCGACCGCTTCTTCCTGGCCAACGACGCGCTCACGCAAGCGGTCCGCAATGTGCAAAATTTTCTGTTTCTCGCTTTCCAACATGCGCGTCACCGGAATGCCCGTCCAGCGCGCCACCACTTCGGCGATGTCTTCTTCGGTGACTTCCTGCTTCAACAATGCGCCGTCTTTGTGCAGTCCGGTTAATTTACCGTTCAAAATCTCAAGTTTTTTGTTCAACTCGATGAGCCGGCCATATTTCAATTCCGCCGCCTTATTCAAATCACCGGTGCGTTCGGCTTTTTCCGCTTCCATTTTTGCGGCTTCAACCTGTTCTTTAATGGCGTTGATTTGTTTGATGGTGTCTTTTTCAACCTGCCAACGGCCTTTAAGCTGCGAGGACTGTTCTTTGAGATTCGCCAGCTCAATTTTCAATTTTTCGGCGCGTTCTTTGGAAGCGGGATCTTTTTCTTTTTTCAACGCGACCAGCTCGATTTCAAACTGCTTGCAGCGGCGCTCTAGTTCGTCAATTTCCTCCGGCAACGAGTCGATTTCGGTGCGCAATTTCGCCGCGGACTCGTCGATCAAATCAATCGCTTTGTCCGGCAGAAAACGGTCGCTGATGTAGCGATGCGACAGTGTCGCCGCCGCGACAATCGCGGAGTCGGTGATGCGCACGCCGTGATGCACTTCGTAGCGCTCTTTCAGGCCGCGCAAAATCGAAATCGTTTCATCAACGGAAGGTTGATCGACCAGCACCGGCTGAAACCGGCGCTCAAGCGCCTTGTCTTTTTCGATATATTTGCGATATTCATCCAGCGTGGTGGCGCCGAGCAGGCGGAGCTCGCCGCGCGCCAGCATCGGCTTCAACATATTCGCCGCATCAACGGCGCCCTCCGCCGCGCCGGCGCCAACCACCGTGTGCAATTCATCAATAAAAAGGATCACCTGGCCTTCGGCTTCTTGCACTTCTTTGAGCACCGCTTTCAAACGTTCTTCAAATTCGCCGCGATATTTTGCGCCGGCGACCAACGCGCCGATGTCGAGTTGCGTGACGCGCTTGTTCTTCAGCGACTCCGGCACGTCGCCGTTCGCCACGCGTTGCGCAATGCCTTCGACCACCGCGGTTTTGCCAACGCCGGGATCGCCGACGAGCACGGGATTATTTTTCGTGCGCCGTGACAACACCTGAATGGAACGGCGAATTTCCTCGTCGCGCCCGATCACCGGATCAAGTTTGCCGCGCCGGGCCAGCTCGGTGAGATCGCGGCCAAAACGCTGCAGGGCCCGATATTTGTCTTCGGGATTTTGATCCACCACGCGCTGCGAGCCGCGAATATCCTTGAGCACCTGAAAAATGGCATCCCGCGTCACGCCTTGCGCGCGCAGAATCTCCGCGGCGTTGCTGTTTTTTTCTTCCGCCAGCCCGATGAGCAAATGTTCGCTGCTCACGTACTCGTCTTTCAACTGGCGCATTTCAGTCAACGCCGTGTTGAAAATGTTATTGACGCGCGGCGAAAGATAAATATTGCCGACCGCGCCGCTGCCCTGCACGCGTGGAATTTTGCGCAATTCCTCATCGACCCGGCTCAGAATTAACCCAACATTGGAACCGAGTTTTTTGAGAATCGCCAGCGGCACACCTTCATGATCGTCCAGCAGTGATTTGAGCAAATGCTCCGCTTCGATCTGCTGATGATTGTGCTCACCGGCCATTTGCTGCGCGCGAATGACGGCTTCTTGAGCTTTAAGGGTAAATTTATCGAGAGTCATGTTTTGGGTCTGAGTTGTCCGATGTCTTCAGTCCGAGGTCAAATTTATTTTAATCCTAAACCATCACAGCGGATATACAAAAGCAATGCCAAATTTATAAAGCAAACTATCTTACAAAAAAACAGGACGTAAGAGCACTGCTGACAAGTTAAAAAGACTGCCAATTTAGCAGAAAAAAGTTTAATATTTATGTCAGCTTATGAGCTAATTCGGTACGAATATCAGCCAATTTGACACAAATAACCAATGCGATTGTACATAGCTCACTTTAGAATCACTTTTCGGCTGCAGAACCGTTTTACTTCCCAAACAGAAACAGCAACGGCCGCCAAATGCGTTTCGCCCACGCGGATTCGTTGTGTACCGCGCCTTCATCGTAGAAATATTCCAGATCAACGCCGCGCTTGTAGCCCTTTGCTTGCAGTAACCGCACCATTTCATCGTAACCCGGCTTCAGCCGCGCTTCCAGGCCTTCGCTACCATCGTCGAGATAAACACGAATCAGTTTTTTCGCGCCGGCATAGGCTTTGACTTCTTTCAGAATTTTATCGTCCTCCCACAAAAACGCGCTGGAAAGGCAGCCGGCCTTCGAGAAAATATCCGGACGTTTCCACACAAATAAAAACGAACTTAGCCCGCCCATCGACGATCCCATGACCGCAGTGTTTTTCGCTTCGGGTTTGGTGCGATAAGTTTGATCGATCATTGGCTTGAGTTCGCTCGCGACGAAATCAATATATCCCCGGCCGAGCTCCGAGTCGGAATACTCCGGCGCGCGATCCGGTGAATTGTAAATTCCGACGATGATAATCTCTTCCATTTTATTCACGCGCATCAAACTGTCGGCCACTTCATCGACACGCCAATCATAACCGCCGAATGAGGTGCGCGGATCGATGATATTTTGTCCGTCGTGCATGTACAACACCGGATAACGCTGGGTTTTGTTTTTCTCATAAGAGGGTGGAAGCCACACGATGACATCGCGCGAATGCCGCAGCTTCGGACTCTTCACCGCGCGAATATATTTCACCGCCCCGGTAATGCCGGAACCTGTGCTAAGCGCCGTCGAAGCACTCATGAGATCGCGCCAAGTTACGGGCCGCAACGTGATGGTCGTATCCGCGCGGGCAACAAAACTTGTATTCCCCGGCACCACGCCTGATTGATAAATCGCTTCGGTGTCCCAACTGCCACGCGTGATTTTAAACTCAACGAATAGGCCTTTGGGAAATTTTTGCGTCATCGCCCACAGCGAATCGTTTTGTTTTTGCAGCATAATTTTGCCGGGATCCCAGTCCCCGAATACCGGTTGATTGCCGGCAATTAAAATTTTTGCGCTATCCGGCGTCACTGGGGGCAGCACAACTTTGATGGTGACATACGCATTTTTTCGCGGCTCGGCATAGTCGAGGCGAAATTTTTCTAAATTCGGGATATGCTTTCGCGGTCGCGTTTTTTCATAATCGTAAATAACGCGGCCAAGATTGGCTAAAAACGGAAAGCCGATGGTGTCGTATTCATACTTATCGTCATTAAAAATGCCATCGGCGTTGACGTAAATGACGGCGGTCAGCAGAAACTCAACCTTATTTTCAAAATCCACGATATAGGCATTGTCGCTCAAATAACCATACGCCTCGCCGACTTTATTGAAAATGCGAATATTCGGTGAAATGGGCTGCTGCGAGTTGCCGAATATGAAAAATTTAACATAGCTCTCATTATATTCATTGGGGTCGTATTCGGGATAGGCGCACTCGCGCGGCAGCATCGACATGTATTTGTATAGAAAACGATAGTCATCTGTCGTTAATTGAAACCGTTGTTTGGCGGAAACCGCTTCGGGGAACATCACCGCTTTGAGAAGGTTTTGTTGGGTGGCAATGCCAAAATAGTTGTTGCCGGAAAAATCCTTGGGCTCATTGATGAGCGAGTCGCCTTTCATAAAACCTTTGCCGCGCCGCGTCGTTTTCAGTTTGTTCTCAAAAATAACCGGGTTGATCGCCAGCGGCTGTTGATAAATGGCTTGTTCTTTTTCAAAGAAAGTAAACGGGTTGGTGGCGCGATTTTGTTCTGCGGAACGCGCTAGCGCCAGCCGGTGCACCAGCCGGACGTCTTTGAAACCTTTTTTCCACAGCCCTTCGTTCAGTTCGCGCTGGCCGAGAAATTCATAGAGCCGGTTGAAAGCGTCGTTGTCGCTGACGAGAAAAATCTTCTTGACATAATGCGCAATTGATGGCCGATTATTCTCGGCGCTGGAATCGTGGGTCACACGCGTTTGCCTGCTGGCGGCGCTGTCAATCCGCAAACTCGTAAACTTGTTTAAATTTTGGATGCCGAGGCGATTGAGTTTTTCAAGCGCCAAAACTGCGGCGGGAAATTTAACGGTGCTGGCGGGATAAAAATACTCTTGGGGATTGACGCGATAGGAGTAAGATCGAAACGACGGCTTATTGTTTTTGTCGCGGTCGATTTGCGTATATAAAATTTGGACTTCGTAGGACGCGGCGTTTTTTAAAATTTCCCCGAACCAATCCGGCCGCGAGCGCAGCAGTTGCTCGACTAAATTCGCATTGTCCTTAATGACGGCATTTTGCGCTTGAACGGTGCTGGTTAAATGAAGCGCAAAAATTATGGTTATGAAGAGTTTGCGCATGAGAGGACAATCCTTTCTTGAATTTTTCAGTTGCGTCCGGCTTAATCCGCCAGTTGAAGATAGACGATCACCCCGGTTGCTGGAAGCCTCGGGTTTTGCGCCAGCGCTTGGTTTGATTTTAAACAGGATTCCGGCGGGATGACAGCCGGCCAACAAAAACTTGCACTCCGGATTTGGCGGCTCCAATTAAATAGTTCCAAATTTTTTCGCCAACGCCTCCCGGCGAAAGTCGAATATCTTTTGCAGCTCTTTTTTTACCAGCTTCGCCGCGGCGAAATGTCCGAGCCAGCCGAAGGGTAGCATATAATGCACGCGATCTTCCATTTCAACACCGCCGGCAATTTCGCGAAACACATGCTGATGGTGCCAAAAAAGATACGGGCCAAAACGTTGCTCGTCGACAAATAACTGGGGCTCGGCCACATGCGTGATTTCCGTAATCCATTGGCGCGATAGCCCCCAAAGCGGCGTGATCCGATAGCAGATGATCATGCCGGGATACATTTTTTCCGCCGGAGTGGAGGTGACTTGGAATCCCAATGCCGGCGGCGTAATATCGCGCAGATTGCGCGGATCCGAGAAAAAGTCCCAAGCGGTACGCAACGGGATGGCCAGACGCTGAAGACGATGGAGGCTTTCGAGTTTCATGGGTTTAGCGAACGTCAACTTTCTCCAAAATTTTCCAAACCTCGGGATCCTCTTGGCCGATCACCCACACGGAGAAGCCGCGCAGCTTATGAAGTTTAACCAAATCCAACTTGTGTTGAAACGATGGCGCATTCTCTAAAAAGATGTATTCGAACAGGCCGCCATTTTCAAAAAACGTAAACGGCACTTTTTGCTCGTCCAGCCAGTTTATTTTTGCGCCGAATCTTTCGGCCAGGGATAAGGCCTCGGCATGCGACAAGCCTTTGCTCCACGAACGCGCGTTGGCCACGTGCTGCTCGTCTTGCTCGGTAAACCAATGCTGCGATTGCACGGGAATGCCCAAAGAGAGTTTTTCCGGCGGCACCTCCGCGAGAAAAAATTCGATGTTTTTTTTGACCCACGGAATGCCGGCGTTCGGCCCCGGCGGCGTGCGGCGCGTGTGTTGCGAGTATGTCATCACCGAAATAAAATCGCCCAACGCCGCCAGCGCTTTCAGATCATAACCGGCGCGCCAATTTTTATACAGCCATTTGAAGTACTTGGTCGGACCGGGATATTTTTCCGGACGATGCACGACGGCGATGCTGAGTTGAAAGCCGCCCGCGTGCAGCGCTTTGGCGGCTTCGGCAAAAAACTGCGTGAAGGCATCTTTGTCGTTGATCCCCAAATTTTCAAAATCAAACTGAATGCCGCGATAGCCGTACTTTTGGCATTCCTCCAGCAAACTCTCAATCGTGCGTTGTCGCGCCGTTTCATTGGCCAGCAGCTTGTGCAGCATTTCCTGGTTAAAACCGGGGTTGTGAATCAGCGGCATCACTTCGACTTGGTGCTGCTTGGCCAATTTCAAAACGCGGGGATCGACCTCCCCCCAAACGACGCCGTCTTCATCAACATTGTACATGGCGGGCGCGATGATACTGACGTGTTTGATATTCTTTTGCAAGCTTGCGTAGCTGGCGGGATCGTCAATGTAGTAAAACAGGCTTTCAATTTTTGGTTGCGCGTTAGCGCTGTTCGCGCCAACAATAAAGCCAGCGAGGCCTGTGAGTATGAGAAGAAGTCTTGGCATGTATTTCTCCATTTCCTGATGGATAGAACGATTGATTGGATGATAAGATAAATTCATTTCGTCTGAAAGTCAAGCGCGCTTCTCCCGCCGGCTGCATCGCAATAATGCTTCATTCCCGAGTGCATTGACCGGTCAGTTTGTCCGCTAAAATTGAGTCATGATATTCTTCAAACATTCCATCTTGCTTTCATCG